>JBNKSG010000172.1:0-8239 GCA_050297195.1 Opitutaceae bacterium
CTTGGATACGGTCGCACGAAAACAGGTCGTGTCGGAACCGGCTCCGGTTTCAGCGCGTATGCCCTCCGCTCCGCTGCCGCTTTCGTTTCCAATGCGTCCCTCGCGCTTACTGGCGCTGAGTACCAGCTCGCGGAAACGCAAGAGCACTGGTCGATGGAAGGTCGCGCGATCGTTCGCGAGGGTAATCTCGACGATTACGCAGCGGACAAGGATTTCGTATCCAAAATGGGGATGGAATCTCACTCGCCAGCCGTTTACGGCGCTGTGAGTGATATGAAGACCCAGGAAAAGATCACGACCACTCCTCGTGGCGGTTCGATCTACGAGCACCCTGATCTCACCGGTATCCACCAGTGGGGCATGAGCATCGACCTGAACGTTTGTACGGGGTGCAACTCCTGCGTGATCGCCTGTCAGAGCGAGAACAACATCCCTATCGTAGGCCGCGATCAAGTACGCCGCGGTCGCGAGATGCACTGGATTCGCCTCGACCGTTACTTCTCTTCTGGTTCCACGGACAACACCGAGATCCCGGAAGACCCGCAGGTTTCCATCCAGCCGATCGCTTGTATGCAGTGTGAAACGGCTCCGTGTGAAACGGTTTGTCCGGTTAACGCTACGGTTCACGACGAAGAAGGCCTCAACGCCATGGCGTACAACCGCTGTATCGGTACTCGCTACTGCGCGAACAACTGTCCGTATAAGGTTCGCCGCTTCAACTTCTTCGATTACCAGCAACGCGAGCTCGACAAGCTCTACTTGGGACCGCTTGGACCAAAGGGCATGCCAGAGCTCGTCAAGATGGCTGAGAATCCAGACGTATCCGTGCGCATGCGCGGCGTGATGGAGAAGTGTACTTTCTGCGTTCAGCGCATCAACCAGGCAAAGATCGCCCAGCAGGCCAAGGCCGGCGACAGTGACGATGTCCGCGTCCGCGACGGAGCGATCCAAACGGCGTGCGAGCAAGCTTGCCCAACGGATGCGATCGTATTCGGAGACTTGAAGGACGAAAATAGCCGCGTTTCGCAACTCCGCGAAAACGAGCGTACGTATTCACTTCTCGGTTACTTGAATACGCGTCCACGCACAACTTTCATGGCCCGCATCCGCAATCCTAATCCAAAGATGCCGGACTACGAAGATCTGCCGCTCTCTACGGTAGAGTATAACAACAAGTCGCACGGATCCCATGATTCGCATGACTCGCACGATTCCCATGGCTCGCACGACGAAGACCACTCCGATTCCCACTCTGACACAGCTGAAGGAGGACACCACTAATGGCTAGCGCTAGCTCTCATTCTCAAGAAGTGAGACCCGCGATTCTCGATGAAGTGAATCCGGTCGACATCCCACGCCAGCCGTGCGTGGCGAACGACCGTTCCTTCAACTGGATCACTGAGAAAATCTGCGGTATCATCGAAGAGAAGACTCCTACCTGGTGGTGGGTGTGCTTCATCATCGCTTGCTGCACCGCGAGCTTTACCTTTATCGGACTCGGTTATCTCGTAGCTACCGGCGTCGGTGTTTGGGGTCTCGCCAATCCAGTTAACTGGGGTTGGGCGATCGTAAACTTCGTATTCTGGATCGGTATTGGCCACGCGGGTACGCTGATCTCCGCGATCCTCTGTTTGCTCCGGCAGAAGTGGCGTACTTCGATCAACCGCGCGGCGGAAGCGATGACGATCTTCGCGGTTGTCTGTGCAGGCTTGTTCCCAGTCTTCCACGTGGGTCGTGTCTGGTTCGCGGTTTATCCTGGCTACCTCTTCCCATTCCCGAATGCTAACGGCATCTGGCCAAACTTCCGTTCGGCTCTGCTTTGGGACGTATTCGCGGTATCGACCTACGGTACGGTTTCCGTGCTCTTCTGGTACATCGGTTTGATTCCTGACTTCGCGACCGTTCGTGACCGGGCGAAAACCAAGTTCCGCAAGATTGCATACGGCATCGTAGCCATGGGGTGGCGCGGATCGAACCGCCACTGGAGCAACTATGAAATGCTCTACCTCATCTTGGCCGGTCTTTCTACGCCGCTGGTACTTTCCGTACACACGATCGTATCCTTCGACTTCGCGATCTCCTTGGTCCCCGGTTGGCACACCACCATCTTCCCGCCATACTTCGTTGCGGGAGCGATTTTCTCCGGCTTCGGCATGGTGATCACCTTGATGTTGCCGCTGCGTGCCATCTACGGCCTGCAGGATCTCATCACGCAGTACCACATCGACTGTATGACCAAGATCATCTTGGCCACCGGCACGATGGTTGGTTACGCCTACGGAATGGAGTTCTTCATCGCGGCCTACGGCGCGAACGACTTCGAAATCTTCGCTTTCGTGAACCGCGCGTTCGGCAACTACGCCTGGGCATACTGGATCATGATTTCCTGTAACGTTATCTCCCCGCAGTTCTTCTGGTTTAAGAAGATCCGCAATAACACGACGCTGGTTTGGGTCATCTCCCTCTTCGTCAACGTCGGCATGTGGTTCGAGCGTTTCGTTATCACCGTGACTTCCCTGTCGCGTGACTTCCTTCCATCGAGCTGGGGTTACTACTCTCCAACCGTTGTGGACATCTTCACTTACCTTGGAACCTTCGGCCTCTTCTCGGTGCTGTTCCTGCTCTTCCTTCGCTTCGTGCCTCTCATGGCCATGGCGGAAATCAAGGCAGTCACCCCGCAGGCTGATCCTCACCACCACTAATCTCTAAACGTCGACTCCTCTAAAAATGGCGGACAAATTTGGAATTCTCGCTAAGTTCGACACCCCAGCTGACATCATGCATGCAGCGGAAAAGGTGAGGGACGCAGGCTTCAAGCGTTGGGACGTTATCACTCCGTTCCCGATCCACGGCATGGACGCAGCTATGGGCCTCAAGCGCTCATGGGTACCGCGTTTCACTATCTGTGGCGGCACGACCGGTTTCATCACCGGTATGAGCATGATCTTCTTCACCAACGCGTTTGACTATAAGATCCTGATCGGCGGCAAGCCGCTCTTCAGCCCGTACTTCGCTTTCCCCGTGTCGTACGAGCTTACCATCCTCTTCTCTGCCTTTGCTTCGATCATCGGCATGTTCATCCTTAACAAGCTGCCAATGCACTACCATTCGGCGCTTAAGACCGAGAACGTTGCGGAAATGTCTGACGACAAGTTCTTCCTCTACATCGAGTCAGAAGATCCACAGTACGACGACGCCAAGACGCGCACCTTCATCGAGGGTCTGCATCCGGTTGAAGTTTCCGACATGGAGAAATAACGAGATGCGCTACGTATACCTGATATTTGCATTCGTCGTGATCGCGGCGGTAAGCGTGCTCGGATTCCGAGGCACAAAAACGACAAAGCGTCCGCTCGAGATCTTTTCCGACATGGACCACATGCCAAAGTACCAGCCTCAAGCGGAGAGTGCCTTCTTCGCTGACGGTCGTACGGACCGCCTGCCAGTTCCTGGTACGGTTGCTCGCGGCACCTTCGAGCCAGATGCATACAAGGCGACCGGCAAGAAGGGAGACGCTTTCGGTGACGGTTTCCCGATCGAGGTGAGCCAAGCTGCCATGGAGCGAGGCGAAGAACGCTTCAACATCTACTGTCTCCCTTGCCACGGCGCTGCTGGTGACGGGCAGGGCCGCACCGCCGCATTTGGAATGACTTCGATCGCGAACCTTACGGCCGCTCCTTTCACGGACATGCCGAACGGCGAAATCTACTACTATCTCACAAACGGTAGCCGCAATGGACGTATGTTTGGCTACAAGGAAAAGCTTTCGGTCGAAGACCGTTGGAAGGTCGTTCTCTACGTCCGCGCTCTCCAGCGCGCCGCGAACGGCTCCGTCAAAGATTTAACTCCTGCTAGCAAGGAGGAAATAGGACTATGAGTGCAGAACGCGACGCTTCGCTTCCGAACCCAACTAAGTGGCTACTGATCGGCGCCGTTGGCCTGATCATCTCGTTTGTCGGCATGTTCGTCGACCCGCGGATGGCCTCCTTTTGCTATCTGATCGGCTTGATCTTCACGACGTCGATCACCATCGGAATGCTCTTCCTGGTGATGATTCACCACATCTTCGATGCTTATTGGTCCACCGTTATTCGTCGTCAGGCGGAAAACTTTCTCGCTGCCCTTCCTTGGATGGCGGTGCTCTTCATCCCGCTTTTCCTCATCACGTACCTCTACAAGCAGGATACGCTCTGGATTTGGATGGATCTCGACCATGAACTTCACGGACACGGCACCGTCGGCACAGACCCGCTTTACCTCAAGAAGACTTGGTGGCTAAGCGAAACCTTCTTCTGGATTCGCGCTGTGGTCTGCTTCGGCGCTTGGGTTTACTTCGCTCGTACCTTCCGTCGTAATTCCTTCTCCCAGGACAAGGACGGTTCCGCTGAGCACACCTTCTCGAGCCGCAAGCATGCTGCTGGCGGACTCGTGGTGGTCGCCTTGACTTGGTCCATGGCTGGTTTCGACTGGATCATGTCCCTCGAGTACCACTGGTTCTCGACCATGTTCGGTGTTTGGTTCTTCGCCAACTCCATGCGTGCGGCCCTCGCGGTTCTCATCTTAGTGGCTGCCTTCCTGGTCGCAAAGGGGCCTCTAAAAGGAATCTTCAATACCAAGCACCTGCACGACCTGAGTACGCTCAGCTTCGCGTTCACGGTTTTCTGGGCTTACATCAGCTTCTCACAGTACTTCCTGATCTGGAACGGCAACATCCCGGAAGAAACCTTCTGGTACAACTTCCGTGAGGAGGGCATGTGGTACGGCGTATCCATGTTCCTGATCTTTGGACACTTCCTCTTCCCGTTCCTGTTCATGCTACAGTTCCCGCTGAAGACGAAGTACCCCGCCATGGTGTTCATGGCCTGCTGGATCCTCTTCATGCAGTTGTTCGACCTGATCTTCAACATTCTCCCATCGCTGAAGATCCATGGTCAAACCGCGCAGCTCTTCCATCAGCCCCTCGGCTTCCTCTGGCTCGCCGCTTCGGTGCTTGGAGGTATCGGTATCCTTCTTTGGGCTTACTGGACCAGCTTCCACAAGGTTAAGATCATCCCAATCCGCGACCCGCGCATCGGGGAGTGCTTGAACCACAACCACTAGTTTTCAAATGACTCCACAAGCGCACACACCATCGCGTAGTTCCTTCCCGCTCGTTGTCGCGATCATCGGACTGTTTCTCCTATTCTGGTACCTCACCAGCAAGGTTTACGTAGACCAGGTCGAAACAGCCCCTGTTTCGCAGTACACGATTCCTGACAAGACTCTTGCCGAGCATCAAGGTGCGGCCGAGTCCTTACTCTCAACTACTAAGGTTACCGATGCCGCTAACGGCAAGGTTCGCCTTTCCATCGAGCGAGCGAAGGAGCTCGTGATCGCCGAAAACGCTAAGTAAGAGGCTTCTCGACGCAGCGTACTCGCAATCTCGAACTAAGCTATGAATTTGATCTGCAACCTCTTTTCATCGATCTTTCCAAGTCTGGAGGGCGATGGATCGCAGCGTGAAAGGGAACAGGCGATCGACTCCTCCATGCGCTTCGCGGTGGTCGGGTTGATCAAGGGCTCGGTTTTCTGGCTGCTTGTCGCTTCCTTGCTCGGATTGATCGTTTCGGTCAAACTGATCTCGCCCTCGTACCTTTCTGAATACGCTTGGCTGACCTACGGCAAGGCCTACCCGGCCTTTTGGAACGCTCTCGTTTACGGATGGCTTTTCAATGCCGGCATCGCGTGCGTCGCTTGGATCATTGCTCGACTAGGCGGCCGCCCGATCGGCAACAGCGGTGTTCTGGCGATTTCCGGAGGCGCTTGGAACCTTGCGGTGATCATCGGCGTGTTTGGAATCTTAAAAGGTGACCAGACGCCATACCGGATGCTGGAGTTCCCAACCTATGCCGCTCCTTTCCTTTTGGCAGCGTTCATCGGTATTGGAACTTGGATACTGCTCGCTTTCAAGGCACGCGCCTACCGTTCGTCCTTCGCGTCCCAGTGGTATGCGCTCGCAGGCGTTTTTTGCTTCGTTTGGATTTTCACCGTGGCGCAAGGCATGATCTTTTGCGTGCCAGCTCAAGGCGTCTTCCAAAGCGTAGTCGCTTCTTGGTTTGGTGGAAACTTGATCGGTCTGGTTATTGCTCCATTCGCGTTCGCGGTAATCTATTACCTGATCCCGAAAGCGTTGGGCCAGCACATCGTAGGCTACCGCCAGTCGGGAATCGCCTTCTGGAGTTGGATCCTCTTTTCCAGCGGAGCTGGTTTGGCAACGCTCGTAAATGGTCCCTTCCCAGCCTGGGTTGCTTCCGTTGGAGTGGTGGCGAGCTTCGGTTTGTTCCTGCCGCTGTCGGTTTTCAGCATGCAGTTCCTCTCCAGTCTGTTCGCGAGCTTTTCCAAAATCTGGGATACGATTTCGGTCCGTTACGTCTTCTACGCGGTTGTCGCTTTCATCGTAGCGACCGTGCTGACCATCCTCGGTTCGCTGCGAGGCATCCAAGAGCTGACTCAATTCAGCCAATTCGCAGATGGCGTGCGCTACCTTTTCCTTGCCGGTTTTGCAGGGATGGCTTTCACGGGAATGGTTTACTACATCTTGCCCCGCCTGCTCAATAAGGAGCTGCCAAACGCGGCCCTCGCTGATTTGCAGTTCTGGGTGCAGGGGCTTGGTATCTTCTTGATCTCGCTCGGGTTGATTTCGGGAGGTTGGGCCCATGGGTCCCTTCTCAACGGGAGCACGGCCGACACCATCGAGATTCTCAAGGCTACCGATTCCTACCTTTTCCTAACGGCGCTTGGCTTCGTGATCGCTGCTTTCGGCAACTTCGCATACGCAGTATCGTTTATTTGGATACTTCTCTCTCCACGTACTGAGAAGGAGAAATCAGCTGACTTGATCGAGCCAGCTCCTGAACTCGAGTACACGCATTCATGAACAGAGGACCTTTCATTTTCATCGGCGTTCTCATCATCGTTTCGCTCTCATGGGCGATTACGCTTGTTAAGCCTATCCAAGAGGCGGGCAATCTCACGCCGATCGGCAAAGGAGAGAACCGCATCCCGACCCTTCCGACTGGTCTCGCTGAATTGGGACGCGAGGTTTACCAGGAGCAAGGTTGCGTGAGCTGCCATACCCAGCAAACGTTGATCGTTGGATCCGACATTGATCGCCAGTGGGGGACACGCCAGTCGATGCCTCTCGACTACGTTGACCAAAAGGTCGTTTTCACCGGCACGAATCGCGTGGGGCCCGACCTCGCCAACGTAGGCGAACGCCGCAGCGATGCCCAGTGGCACTACCTTCATTTCTTCAACCCGCAAATCGTGTCTCCCGGAAGCAACATGCCTCCGTTCACGTTCCTCTTCGAACGCCGCAAGATAGTGGGAGAGGCTTCGGATCGCGCTCTCAACATCCCCGCGGAACACCGAGACCTCGCGGACGAAGGCTTCGAATACGTGCCAACCCGTGACGCAGATGCCTTGGTTGCCTACATGCTAGGACTCAGCCAAGCCTACGATATTGAAGAGGCCCCGACGCCTGAAAAGCTCGCCTACAAGTGATGCAAGACGATCAAGAACAACCACATTTGCCAGGAGTCGACGCCAGCCAAGCGAGCGACGAGAGCGTTTTGCGCGTGCACGCCCAAATTCGTCGCAAGCGAATCGAGGGCTCGCCAGTCGCCTTCTTCACGGCGGTAGCTCTCATCATCGTATTAGTTTTCGCATGGTTCTACCAGCGCCGCTACTTTGCGGATTACGATTCGAAAAGCGTTCTTTACGACCGTCAGGACATCGCTGCGATGCAAGCTTACAAGAATCGTCCGAAGGAACCGGAAGGTCCCGTGGTCGTCGATGGGGCCAAGGTTTACTCGCAGCAGTGTGTCGCGTGCCACCAAGCGACTGGACAAGGCCTTCCCGGTGCCTTCCCGCCGCTTGCCGGCTCGGAATGGGTCATGGGTGCCCCCGAACTTCCGATCAAGATTCTCCTCGCGGGCCTAGGCGGGCCGGTCGAAGTCAAGGGCAACACCTTCAACGGCGCTATGCCAGCGTTTGGCGCAGTCTTGGACGACGCGGAAATCGCAGCGGTTATCACGCATGTTCGTGGCTCTTGGGATAACGGAGCCAGCGAAGTCACTGTTGATCAAGTTGCAGCGATCCGAGCGGAGATCGGTACCCGTGGAGCATGGTCTGCGGAAGAGCTCGCCGAACACTTCTAAGCGAAATCTCCAAGTTCAATTTTCGAAAGCTGCCCTACTCG
>JBNKSG010000173.1:0-8176 GCA_050297195.1 Opitutaceae bacterium
AAAAGCGCTATAAATCGTAGTCGAAACTGAAATTAGTCACTGGATACAAGCGACTTACGCTTAGGTTGACGCGTATGAGCTTCAGCCCGCGACCGCGCTGCAGGATCAACCCCTGCGGACGCGGACTAAATCTCCGCGCTACGTATTCAGAAAAAAAGGACAACCCTCACAGGTCGTCCTTTTCCGTTAAGATCATGTGGTTCGTCGGCGAGCCTACTTCAGGTCGCTGATCGGGAAACCATCCATATCGTCGAAGCGCTGGTTCTCGCCGCCCATTCCCCAGATGAAGGAGTAGGACGCCGTTCCCGCGCCACTGTGGATCGACCAGCTAGGCGAGAGCGCCGCTTGACGGTTCTTGATCCATAATGGACGCGTTTCGTCCGGCTGCCCCATCAAGTGCAGCACCTGGTTCTCCGGCGTCACGTCGAAATACAAGTAGATCTCCGAGCGACGGAAGTGCGTGTGCGACGGCATCGTGTTCCAAACGCTACCCACCGCGAGCTCCGTGAAGCCCATCACCAGTTGGCAACTCTTGATACCATTTTCATGAATGTATTGGTAAAGCGTGCGCTCGTTGCAGGTGTCCTTCGATCCGAGCTCGAGCTTGTTCGCATCCGCCGGCGTCGCCAAAGTGGTAGGATATTCCTTGTGGGCCGGATAGCTCAGCAAGTAGAAGGCTGCCGGGTTCGCCTTGTCAGCAGAAGTGAATACAATCTCCTTCGAACCGCGGCCGATGTAGAGGCAGTCGCGATTGGCAACCTCGTACTTCGTGCCGTCCACTTCGATAGTACCCGCGCCACCGATGTTGATCACGCCGCCTTCCCGACGCTCGAAAAAGTAATCGCAACGCAGGGCGTCGATAGAGCCAATCTTAAGCGGTTCTTCGACCGGCATGATCCCACCAGCGATGGCCCGATCGAGGTCCGTCGCGTGCAGGATGATCTCACCGTTTACGAAAAGGGTCTCGATCAAAAAAGCATCCCGCAGCTGCTGGGTGCCGTAAGTACGATACTCGCCAACACTTGGAGAAAAGCGGTAGCTGATGGATGGAAATTCATATTTGAACATAGCATTCAAAAATATGCTTCCTAGCGATTGAGTCAACCCGCCAAATCTTTGTCCGCGGAAGCAGGACCCTAGAGCGTGTCTAATAAGTCGCTTTCGAGTCGGCGAAATCGCGCTTGCGAAGCAAAATTCGGATTTCGATGGGAGAAAACGGATTTTTGAACGCAAACGCGACGAGCAGGCGAAGAAATAGTCTTTTTAGACGGGCTCTTAGCCTTGCCAGCCAATCAAACGTGACAAATCCGCAGCCGCCCCCTGCACCAATTTCGCGAACTCCGCAGTACGCCTCTTGGTAAAGCGGGCGCTCGATGCGGTGATGCCAATGCCCGCGCAAACCTTCGACTCGCTGTCAAAAACAGGAGCCGCCAAGCAGCGCACGCCTACATGGTACTCTTCGTTGTCCACCGCGTAGCCATTCTTGAGCACCTTCAACAATTCCCGCTTCAGTCCATCCACGCTCGTGATCGTATTCTTGGTAAGCGACACCCGGTCCACCTTTTTCCAAATCCTGCTTAAGCGATCCAAGTAGTTGTTGGCCAATAAAGTCTTCCCCGCAGCCGAGGCGTGCACGTACGCCCGAGTCCCTGGCTTCGACGCTGCGCTCAGCGGATGCGAGCACTCCGCGACCTCGATGATGAGAGCCCTCCCTTCGTCCCAAACCGCCAAGTGGCAAGTCTCGTCGCTGGCTTTCGTCAGGGCTGCCAATACCGGCCGCGCTGCAGCCCGCAGGTCGACATTCCCGGCGGCCTTCATTCCCAGCGCCGCCAAGGATCCCCCCAGTTGGTATCCGGATCCCTTGTCCTGCAAAAAGCCTTCCGACTCCAAGGTCTTCACGATCCTTAAAGCGCTCGTCCGCGGAAGCTGCAACGCCTCCGAAAGCTCCGTAACGCTTTTCTCCACGTCCTGCTCGCCCAGATAGCAGAGCAATCGGCAAGCATTTCTCAAGTTCGGGATAATGTACTCCGGCATGAGTCCCGACTATTGAACCGATTCCCCAAGCAAGAACAGGAAAATAATATTCATATATGAATTCGATAACCTCAATTGGATATGGGATTGCCTCGCGCCGAACGTGAACTAAACACATAAGCATGCGTTCCCCCACCCGATTCATCTTGGCTTCCTTTGGCGTGGCCACACTCACCGCTTCTCTCGCGGCCACCCCCTTCGCCTCCGGGCGTTTCGTCCCAGAGCGGCTTGACGATTTCGCCTTCGAGAACGACAAGGTCGCCTTTCGCGTCTACGGCCCAGCCCTGCTCGATTCCGGCGAAAACAGCGGCCTCGACTGCTGGGTCAAACGAGTGGACTACCCGATCATCGACAAGTGGTACTCCCAAGCAGAAAACGGAAAGTCCTACCACGAGGACCATGGTGAAGGTTACGATCCCTACCACGTAGGCTCTTCCCTAGGAGCCGGCGGACTCGCGCTCCTGATCGACGGAGAACTCGTGCAATCAAACGTCTACCGCAGCTACGAAATACTCGAGCAATCCCCAAATCGCTTTGCAGTAGAATTTGAATACATCTGGGAAGGCCTGCCCCAACAGGTTCGCGAACTGCGAAAGGTCACCATCGAGGGCGGCTCCCAGCTCATTCGCGTCGACAGCCAAATCCTAATAGACGGACAGCCCGCCAAGGCAAAAGTCGCCATCGGCAGCGCCACCCATGACGGAAAAGCGAAAACCTACGCCGACGAGAACTCACGATGGGTCGCCACCTGGGAAGAGATCGACGGGGCCGGTCTCGGCACCGGCGTGCTGGTCCCCTACCGCAGCGACCAGACGGTCCTTCAGATCGAGAGAGAGGAGAAAGACCGCAGCCACATCGTTATCGCCACCGAGACCGACATGAATGGACGCATCACTTACTACGCCGGATTCGCCTGGGAAAAGGCCGGCGAAATCTCCACCGCAGCGGAGTGGACTGGCTACCTCGCCAACTACGCCAGCAACCTGCCCGAACGCCTCAAGCAACCCCAAGGTTCAAAAGGTAACCTAAGGTAGCCAACGAGCCAGGAGTTGCCTATCCGAAGATGAGGACGATTTCCCGACTCCGTAGCGACGGCGTCGATACGCGAAATTTGGTCTAGATAAAATCGAGCTCACTACTAGTCTTACCCGAGAACAACGAGCTCGAACCCGATCGCCCATGCCCAAGAAAAAGCCGACCTTGCAATCCCATCTAACCGACGCCGTGTCCTCCATCGGAAAACTCGTCTCCGCTCCTATCCATTTCGTAAAACCCAAGAAGCCCACCGTCGCTCGCAAGATCGCCTCCTCGCCCGGCATCGAGCACGCCAAAGGGGTCGACGTCCCGCCTCCCGACGGCTCCATCCCCATCCAATGCATCGACTTCGGAAAAGGGGGGTACGAGAAAAAGGATTTCCAGAACATCACCGAACTGCTCGCCAGACCCCGTCCCGAATGGGGAGGCCACCGCTGGATCAACATCGAAGGCCTGCACCCCTTCATCATTAACGAGCTCCGCAAAAGCTACGACTTCCACACACTCGCGGCCGAAGACGTACTGCACATCCCGCAACGCCCCAAGCTCGAGCTCTACGATACCCATAGCGTCATCATCATCGATATGGTTCGCCTCAAGAAGCAGGTCCTCGACAGCGAACAAGTGAGCATCATCGTCATCGGCGATACGCTGATCACCTTCCAAGAAACCCCTGGCGACGTCTGGGACCCCATCCGTACCCGTCTCCAAAATCCTGATGCGCGTTTCCGGCGCTACCCCATTTGGTACCTCGCCTACGCGCTCATAGACGCTATCGTCGACAATATCTACCCCATCCTCGAACGCTACGGAGACGTGCTTAACGACCTCGAAGAAAAGGCCATGAAGGATCCAAAACCGAGCATCCAGCAGCACATCTACCTGATAAAGCGCGAACTCTACGCCCTGCGACGCTCCTTCTGGCCCGTTCGCGAATTGACCAGCAAGCTCGCCTTCGACGAAACCTCCCCTGTCGAGAAGAAGATCCGTGTATTCATGAGAGACATACACGACCACTCCCTGCAAATCATCGAACTCATCGAAAGCTCGCGCGAAATGTGCAACAGTCTACAGGACTTCTACATCTCTGTCGTCTCCAACCGCATGAACGAGGTCATGAAGGCCCTTACCATCATGGCCAGCCTCTTCATGCCCATCACCTTTTTCGCCGGCCTCTACGGCATGAATTTCGAGCACATCCCCGAGCTCGGCTGGAAGTACTCCTACCCCGTATTCTGGGCCGCCTGCATCACCTGCACCGGCACCCTACTTTGGTACTTCAAACGCAAAGGCTGGATCGGCAAATAATCCATCGTTCAACACCGTGGTCATACAAGTCCAACCCGACCTCTACCAAATTCGCGAACCCCTCGTTTGCTCCTACCTTTTGCTGGACGGAAGCAATGCATGCCTCATCGACAGCGGCTTCGTAAGAGGAATCAAACACCTACGAACCTGCTTGCAGCAAACGCAACTGAATTGGCAAGCGATTTCAAACCTGCTCCTTTCACACGGGCACCTAGACCACACCTACAACGCGGCAACGATCCAGCAAAGAATCCCAGCCCCAGTCTGGGCTCACCCTTTTGACGCAAGACACATATCAGGCAAATACCCATATCGCGGTCAGTCCAGAGCCTGCGGCCTGCTTCAAGAAGCCGGCCGTATCCTCTTCGGCTATACTCCGCCGAAGATCGATCGTACACTAGGTAACGACCAAACAATTCAATTCGGAGGTGGTATCCGCGTGATTCATACACCTGGACATACAGAGGGACATTGCTGCTTCCTTTGGGAAAAGCACAACCTACTGTTCACTGGAGATCTTTTTGCAACCGGACGCAGACGAACCTTTCTTCCGCCCGCATTCCTCAACTCCTGTCCCCAACACTTCCCTGCTAGCCTCAAACGTGTCCTAGAACTGAATCCGGATGGCATGCTCAGCAACCATTGCGACAGAGCGGGACCTGGAGAACAAAAGGTTCGTTTCCTTCGCCTCGTCAAATCTCTAGGAATCCCGAGGTAACACGAATCCTGTAGCATCAACACCCCGCCAAAAACGCGTCCACCGAGCGTTTCGGGGTTTTGCACAGCTTGCGCATCAAAGCGAAGGGGGGCTCAAAAATTCCATACCGGTCTCCGATCGTATCCAACATGCGGAGCCAAACCTTTACCGTCATCTCCGAGTCGTAGAGAGCACGGTGAAAGGTCCCGTCTACCGGGATCCCAGCATAGTCCACGAGGCTTCCTAGCTTGTGGTTAGGAGCATCCTGAAAAACCCGCCGCGCCGCCAACATCGAACAAGCGAAGCTACCCGAGCGGCGTTTCGCGATCCGACCAAGCTCCGCATCCAAGAACCGCTGGTCAAAGGAAGCGTTGTGGGCAACCAAGTTGAAGTCGCCGATGAAATCCGTAAAGCGCTCCATCACGACCTCGCACGGATCCGCCTCCCGTAGCATCGCATTGGAAATCCCGGTGTAGCTTTCGATGAACGGATCAATGCGCCGTCCCGGATTCATCAACTCCTGAAAGCGACCCGTTACCTCGCCTTGCTCGATACGCACCGCGCCAATCTCGATGGCTCGATCCCCCATATTGGGAGAAAGCCCCGTCGTCTCGAAATCAAGTACGACAACCGTATCCGCTCTACTCATACAGCCAGAGCTCGAATCTACCGTTTCTTGAGCCAGTTCAACTGCACGCCCGTGCCGGTTCCCTTCTTGGGGCGTTTCGGCAAGGCTCCCTGTATGTACTGCAACAATACGCCACGGCCGGCTCGTTCCACCGAAGAGCAGGGAATCATCTCCACCATGCGAAGCTCCAGCGCGTCCAAGGTTTCCTTGTAGATCTCCATGTTCCGCTTCCAAACGTCCTCCTTGACCTCGTCGGTCTTGGTAAAGACAAGCACATGCGGCACCGGGCAATCTTCCAGCCAATTCAAGAATCCGAGGTCCAGCTCGATCGGCTCCGAACGAGCGTCCACCAAGGCACAGATCAGCTTCAGCTGCTTGCGACCCATCAGGTACTCGCTCACCGCCACGTTGAAATCCGCCTGCTTGCCCTTGGAAACCTGAGCGTAGCCATAGCCCGGCAAATCGACCAGATTCCACCATTTGTTCATGGTGAAGAAGTTCAGCAGCTTGGTCGCCCCCGGCTTTTTGGAAACCTTGGCCAGGCCTTTCTGCTTGGTCAGCATGTTCACCAGCGAGGATTTCCCCACGTTCGAGCGGCCGATAAAGGCCACCTCCGGCAACGAGGAGCGAGGGCAGTCCTCCAAATCCTTTGCGCTAGTCAAAAACTCCGCTGATTCAATCTTCATGCGACGGACACAATCCGCTCAAACCTCGCAGGTCAAGGTAGCGTCCGCTGCCCCGGCGGACATCTCTCCTCGCAAATCCCATTTCCCCGCAAACTTCTCGTTGGACACGCCCCCCTTTTCTCCCCAAAACCGTTCGCCTTATGACTATTTTGGAAGATCTACAGTGGAGAGGACTCTACACAGACTGCACGGCGCTCGAGGAGCTGACCAAGCGTCTCGAAGAAGGACCCATCACCCTCTATGCAGGCTTCGACCCGACCGCAGACTCCCTCCACGTCGGCAATCTCGTGCCGCTGATCGCCCTCCGCCGCTTCCAAAACTACGGCCACAACCCGATCGTCCTCGCCGGCGGAGCCACCGGCAGCATCGGCGACCCCTCTGGTAAAAAAGCCGAGCGCCAGCTGCTCACCAAGGAACTGCTCGCCCACAACGTGGCCTGCGTAAAGAAGCAGCTCGCCCACATCCTCGACTTCGACGACGCCATCGACAACACCGCACGCCTCGTCGACAACGCCGACTGGTTCGCCCCGCTCGGCTACATCGACTTCCTGCGCGACGTCGGCAAGTACTTCACTGTCAACTCCATGATCGCTAAGGAGAGCGTCAAGTCTCGCCTCGGCGGCGACAACGAAGCGGGCATCAGCTACACCGAGTTCTCCTACATGCTGATCCAAGGCTACGACTTCTTCCACCTCAACGACACCTACGGCTGCGAGCTGCAAATCGGCGGCTCCGACCAGTGGGGCAACATCACTGTCGGCACCGAGCTCACTCGCAAAAAGGCCAGCAAGTCCGTTTACGGCCTCACCTTCCCGCTCATCACCAACGCCGACGGCTCCAAGTTCGGCAAGAGCGTCGACGGCGCCATCTGGCTCGATCCCGCCCGCACCAGCGTCTACCGCTTCTACCAGTTCTTCATCAACGTCGACGACCGCGACGTCATCAAGTTCCTCAAGTACTTCACCTTCCTCAGCCATGAGGAAATCGGCGAACTCGAAGCCAAGCACAACGAGAACCCCGGAGCCCGCGAAGCCCACCGCGCCCTCGCCTTCGAGATGACCAAGCTCGTGCACGGCGAAGAAGCCACCAACGACGCCATCAACGCCTCCAAGATCCTCTTCGGCGGCGGACTGGAAGGCATCTCCGAGAACGCTCTCGCCCAAGTCGCCAGCGAAGTTCCCAGCGCCACCATCGCCAAGGCCGAGCTCGAGAGCGAAGACGGCCTCCCCATCCTCGACGCCCTCGTCAGCGCCAAGCTCTCCCAATCCCGCAAGACCGCCAAGAAAGACGTGCAAGGCGGCGGCGTGAACGTGAACAACGAGCGCGTGCAAGACCTCGGCTACAAGCTCACGTCGGCCGACGTCCACTACGGAAAATACATCCTCCTCCGCCGCGGCAAAAAGAACTACGCCGCCTTGATCGTGGAGTAAATTTGTAGGAGCGACCTTGGTCGCGAACATCGATTTGAATCTCGAGCGAGCGCGCCCCTACTTTTTCCACTTCATATTTCGTCCATCATCCTGCAATCTTCCATCCCATGGCGACCTACGTTTACGAGACCATTCCCCAGTCCGCTGACGAGAAGCCCGAGCGCTTCGAGATCCAGCAAAGCATGAAAGACGATGCGCTTACCGTGCACCCGGAAACCGGCAAGCCCGTGAAACGCGTCATCGTGGGAGGCTACGGCTTCACCATGGGCGGCAACGCCCCCACGCCTTCCAGCGGCGGACACTCCTGCGGCAGCGGAAGCTGCGGTTGTCACAATTGACCCGTAGCGCGGAGCTTTAG
>JBNKSG010000174.1:0-8159 GCA_050297195.1 Opitutaceae bacterium
CCGGCGTCAAAACCGCTTCCGCACTGGGCTCGCGGACTCTCGCTACGAATTTCATGAATAATGCAGGCTAGATCTTTGAGGACTTGCTCTGCGGAAAATGAGTGACGCATGAAGGGGCGCCGCTAATAGGCTTGGGGGACCTTCTTCTTTTTCTTCTTTCGCCAGAAGGGGTGGAGGAATTGCTTGAAGATGCCTTTGGGGGGCTTGCCGGAGACGATGCCATATTCGGCGGGCCATTGGCCTTTGGGGCATTTGTAGGTGCCGAAGATCATGTCGATGACGGGGAGATGCACCGCGTAGTTGGCGTCCATGTACTCGTGGTCCTTGGAGTGGTGCCAATGGTGGAACTGGGGCGTGGCGATGATGTAGCGGAGAAAGCCGAAGTCGATGCCGAGGTTGGCGTGTATCAGGACTGCTTGGACACCTACGAGCACGATGTAGGCGTTGAGGGCCGTTTGGTCGAACCCGCACACGTAGAGCGGCACCATTACGAGGCCGCGGACGATGAAGATCTCGACGAAGTGGGTGCGCGAGCCGGCGAGCCAGTCCATGGTTTCGGCGGAGTGGTGGATGGAGTGGAATCGCCAGAGGAAGGTGACCTTGTGGTGGAAGCGGTGGACGACGTATTGGAAGAGGTCGGCAAGGAAGGTTGCGAGTATGAACTGTATCCACACGGGCATACTGGTGACCCATGTTTGGATGGGCAAAACTCGAGTCCATGAAAAGAGGCCTTCGGAAAAGAGCGTAGTGAAGAGGAAGACGAACTGTATCAACAAATGGCTTACGAAGAAGTAGGCCATGTCCGTACGCCATTCCTTGCGGAGGATCTTTTGGTCTTTGCGCAGCGCGAAGCTTTTCTCGATGGGGATGAAAATGACCATGGAGAAGATCAGGCTAAGGGCGAACCAGTCGAGCCCGAAGGAATAGGGGGTTGACTCGAATGGCGAGACCTCGACGCGGGAGCCGCCCATGAGGGTAGCGACCAAGGAGCTGAGAATGCCGACGAGGGCCAGCTTCTTGGACTTGTTGAGCACGAAGCTGATTACGCCCATGAAGTAGGATAGGACGAGGGCGGAGAAGAGCGTCCAGCGGGCGAAGTCGATGCTGTAGC
This sequence comes from Opitutaceae bacterium, assembly GCA_050297195.1. Classification (GTDB taxonomy): domain Bacteria; phylum Verrucomicrobiota; class Verrucomicrobiia; order Opitutales; family Opitutaceae; genus Pelagicoccus. The sequence goes on from JBNKSG010000174.1 coordinate 1,112, forward strand.
TTTTGCGGAATTCCTCGGCAGTGAGCATTTCGGGAAAGTAGAAGCAAAGCACGCCGGCGAGGCAGAGGATGCCGAGCAGGGCGGAGAGGTATCCGCTGATGAGGCCTTGGCCGAATTTTACGGGTTGGTCTGGTGTGGTCATATGCTGGATTTGAAGTGGGGAACTTAGAGTGGATAAGAGGTCATTGCTTGGTGGAACTGTTTTGTTTATCGGAGTTGGAATGCTCTTGGGATGGCTGCTGAATAACATTGTTTATGATTTCGGCAACCTCGTGGGCGGACTTGGCGTTCTTGAATGATTCTTTGTCTTCTTCTGTCATGCTTTCTTCGATACGGGTTTTTATGAGAAGTTCGAGCATTGCGTTTTTGACGGGGTCGTCGCTGGGCTCGAGATAGTCGATGGGCGTGTAGTAGTCCATTAGCCAGCCTGGCGGGTAGAATAGATAATCGTCGCCGCTTTTGCGGAAGACGTAGGTGTCTAGCATGATGACCTCCGGGCCCCAGCCGTTTTCTTTGACTGTGACGTAACGCCACTCGCCATTTTCGAAGGAGTTTAAAACGGTATAGCCTTCGCTATAGAATTCGGTGAAGCCGTTATCTTCCCAAATGAAGGACCAGATCTTGGCGGGCTTCATCTTCGCTGGGTCTTTGTCGAATTCTACGTATTTCTCTTTGCGGAAGGCTTCGTTTGATTGGTAGAGGGCGATGCCTCGATCGACGTAAGCTTTGGCATCAGGGTGCAGGTTTTTGTAGATGCGGTCTGGGTTCTTTTGGGTATCGCGGACGAACTGCTCGATGTCGTAGGCGTGTAGCGAGACGGGGGCAATTGCGAGGAGAAGGGCGAGGAGTGGCTTGAGCTTCATAGGGGTTGGACGCGACTTTTCTCAGTTGCCGGTGAGGATTTGGTCGAGGGATTTGTTGTCGTAGGGGCTGAGGGTGACAAGACCGGCGCGCAGGAGGGCGATGCCAATGCCGAGGCCAGCGGCGAATCCGCCGAGGTGGGCCCAGACGGCGGTGTCGGTAGAGCCGAAGATGATTCCGAACAGGTCGAAGCCGAGCCAGAGCAGGGACATGCTCCAGAGGGGAGCCTCGAACCTGCCTGCCTTGAAGATGAAAAGCCAGAAGACGCTGACTCGATTAATTGGATACATCGCGGTGGCCATGCCGACGATGCCGTTGATGGCGCCGCTGGCTCCGACTGCGGGGACGCCGTCGAAACAGTTGTGTACCGTGGCGGCGAGGAGGCCGAGGCCGAGGTAGAGGATGGGGTACAGGAAGTTGTTGGTGTTGGCGCAGATCGCGTTGCCGAAGACCCAAAGGAAGATGAGGTTCCCGGCGAGGTGGATAAGCCCGTTGTGCAGGAACATGTGGCCGAGCATGCCGAGCGGACTCCAGCCATCGAGCACCAGCGGGTAGGGCCAGTCGCCTTGGCTGAAGCTTGCTGCTAGGGAGACCAGGGTGGTCGCTCCCATAATGATCCAGTTCGAGATCGGGTAGCAGTGGAAGAGGGTATTGAGGCGGTAGGGAAGGAGGAGCATGGTGGGGACTTGCGGATGGGATCCTAGGTTGCCCTGCAGGGACTACTGGAGGAGGGGACTTGGTCTTGCGAGTGCAAAGCGTGTCTTATTAACGGCCTTTGCGGTGTGGGATGCTGCGAGTTCCTCATTTTCATTATCGGTATCTTGACCGATTGGGGGATCGGGCTAGTGTGGCGTCTTGGTCCGCTCGCATGTTGCCTTCTGCGTGGTCCCAATTGCCTTTTCATGTCCATCCAACTCTCTCAATGAAACCTGACGCTCCGCAACCGGAGGACTTCTTGCATGCTGTTTTGGATACCGTCGTCGACGGTGTCATAGCCATAGACCGGATGGGGATTATCCAGTCGGTGAACAAGGCGGCCGAGAGGGTCTTTGGCTACGCGGCGAGGGAGATCGTGGGCGAGAACGTGAAGGTGCTCATGCCGGAGCCGTACCACTCTGAGCATGACGGGTACTTGAAGAATTTTCACCGCACGGGTGAGGCTAAGGTGATGGGGGTTCCGGGGCGGGAGCTGTTGGCCAAGCGCAAGGACGGTTCGGTTTTTCCGATCGAGTTGGGCATTAGCGCCATGGAGATCGATGACCAGAGCCTGTATGTTGGGATCGTCCGTGACATCACGGAGCGCAAGAACGCGGAACGGCTGACGGCGGAGCTGCGGGGAGTCATGGATGCGGTGGTGGATGGGCTGATCACCATCGATGAAAAGGGTTGTATCCAGTCTTTTAATCCAGCCGCGGAACGTATTTTTGGATACGGTAGCAAGGAGGTAGAGGGCAGGAACGTGAAGCTGCTCATGCCGGCTCCGCATCATTCTCAGCACGACGGTTATATGGACAGCTATCACCATACTGGCGATCGCAAGATTATCGGGATTAGCCGCGAGGTGACGGCCAAGCGCAAGGATGGTAGCGTATTCCCGATGGATCTGGCGGTCAGCGAGATGAGCGTTTCGGGAAAGAAGACCTATATTGGTATCGTTCGGGATATTACGGCCCGAAAGGAGGAGGAGCAGGAGCGTTCGCGCATGATTCATCTGCTCAAGGCCAGCAACCAGGAGTTGGACGACTTCGCATACATTGCCTCTCACGATTTGAAGGAGCCCTTGCGAGGGCTGACCAATAATGCTCGTTTCTTGGAGGAAGACTACGAGGATGAATTGGACGAGAAGGCGGTTCGGCGACTGAAGCGAATGCGCTTTCTGTGTGGCAGGATGGAGTCCCTCATCGACGACTTGCTTTATTTTTCGCGCTTAGGCCGTCAGGAGCTCGCAGTTTGCGAGGTGGACATGGTCAAGTTGGTATTGGAAATCAAGCTGATGATGCAGAATACCTTGGAGGAATCGAATGCAAGCATCGTAGTTGACAAGAAACTACCGAAGTACGTTTGCGACTTCGTGAGAACCAAGGAGGTTTTTCGGAACCTGATTACCAATGCGGTTAAATACAACGAATCGGCTGTGAAGAAGATCGAGGTTGGTTACTTGGATGCGTGGAAGGATTTACGGGAGGTTTTTTATGTAAGGGATAACGGAATCGGAATCGATCCGGAGTTCCACGACGACATTTTCCGGATTTTCAAGCGTCTAAACAACGAGTCGGACATCGGGAGAGGAACGGGGTCGGGACTTACCTTCGTGAAGAAGATCGTGGAGCGGCACGGAGGAACAATTTTGCTCGAGTCGGAACTAGGGAAAGGAACCACCTTTTATTTCACTCTCCGCTAGCTTTCAACTTTTATACCCATGAACAATAATGCCACAATCCTGTTGATCGAAGACAATCCTGACGACTTCGAGGCGACTGAACGGAGTTTCAAAGCGGTGAATCTCGCCAATCCGATCCAGTGGTGCCAGTCCGCGGTGGATGGGATCGACTTCCTCAAGCGCCAAGGGAAGTACGCCGAGCGAGGACCGGAGAAAAACCCGTGCTTGATTTTGTTGGATCTCAATATGCCAGGGATGGACGGGAGAGCTGCCCTGAAGAAGATCAAGCAGGACGGATCGCTCCGCGCGGTGCCAGTGATCGTGCTGACCACCTCGGCCGACGATAAGGACATCGAGCTTTGCTACCAGCTCGGAGCGAGCACGTATATTCAGAAGCCGGTTGAGTTCAATGATTTGGCGGCTGCCGTCGCTAGGATGAAGGACTATTGGTTCGAGGTTGCGTTGTTACCGAAAGTTAAGGTGTAGAACATGAAGAAAACGGTTAAGGTTTTGGCCCTTGTTTCTGGGAAGAAGAGCGATGGGGCGTTTGCTGAAGACGATCGGTTGAAGGGGCTCGCCGATTTCGAGTTGAGCGTTGTTGATCTGGGGTCGGATCTAGAGCGAGAGATCAAGGCGGCAAACCCGGACGTGGTGTTGTTCGATTGCGTTCCCAGCTCGGGAAATGGAGTAGCGCGTCTGGAGGAGCTTCGAAATCTGTTTCCGGATATTCCCGCTTTTCTAATCGGGGATCCGTTGGGAGGCTCCCAGGAGGAGTGTATCAGCAAGTTTTGCTCCCTTTTTTCACGTAAAAATAAGTTGGATACGGGTGGTTGCGTTGATTCCTTCGTTCAAGGGGAAGAGGAACGACTTCCTCAGGTGCCGAGATGCAGGAGGGTTCTCGTGATCGACGACAACCCGGACGATAGGGAGCTGTTGCGGCGTTCGCTGGAGCGCAGCATGAGCGACCGATATGAAGTCTTTGAGGCGAAAGATGGGGAAGAGGGCTTGCGAAGGGTGGAAGAGATCGAACCCGATTGCGCGTTGCTGGACTATTCGTTCCCGGGAAGGGATGGCTTGTCCATCCTTTCTGACATTCGAGCCGACCATCCTGACTTGCCGGTGATTCTATTGACTGGGTTTGGAAACGAAAGTGTCGCCGTGAAGGCCTTGCAGCTTGGAGCCCAAGACTATATCCAGAAGTCTACTATCAACGAATCGATCTTGCATCAGATCATCGTGAACGCCTGCGAGCGGCAGGAGATGCAGCGCAAGATGAAGGAGCAGCAGGAGTCGCTGACGGTGTTTTCACGAGCGCTTGCCCACGACCTGAAGGAGCCGCTCCGTTCGATTCGTTCTTTCTCCCAGCTCGCGTTGGAAGAAGCTACCGACGCTTCGGATCGGGAGCAGTTCATTCGGATCGCCGACTCGGCCGCTGCCCATCTGGAAAACCTGGTCGATATGGTTCACGGTTATACCTCGTTGGACGATGAACCGGAAGGCTTGTCTCCGCAGAGTCATTCGACCGAAAAGCTCGTGGAGCAAGCCCTGAAGAACCTGTCCCGTCAAATTGATGAAACGCCAAACCGAATCGTCTACGAAAACCTTCATCCCGTTCTCGCAAACGCAACCTTGGTGGTATCGCTTTTCCAAAACTTGATCAGCAATGCGCTGAATTTCGGGGACGATTCCTTGGCGATCGTGACGATTTCCTCGGAGGAGGAGAACGGTTGGGTGCAATTCTCGGTTGAGGACAATGGTCCCGGGATTGAGGCATCTATGAAGGACAAGGTGTTTCGTCCCTTTGTCAGGCTGGAGAACGGACGCCGTCGCGGCACCGGCCTTGGTTTGAGTATCTGTCGTAAGATCGTACAGGGAAGCGGGGGCAAGATCTGGATCGATTCGAGCACTACGGAAGGCCTCGTCGTTAAGTTTACGCTGCCTCTTGGTATCCAAAAAATGGAACAGAAGGTGGGCGATGGCGTTCAGGAAGAAGGTTTGAGTACCCCAGGGGGGCGTATTGCGAATGTGTTGCACGTCGACGACAACCCGAACGACCTTTTCCTCACTAGGATGTCGTTGAAGAAACTGGATCGACTGGAGCTGAACATCTATACGGTAGAGAACGGCAAGGAAGCTTTGAAGTTCCTCAAGGACGATGGAAGGGAGCAGATAGACCTCATCCTGCTTGATATAAATATGCCGATAATGGACGGATTCGAGTTTTTGAGGAAGGTCAATGAAGAGGAAGGCTTGCGACGGATTCCGGTTATTGTTTGCTCGACATCGAGCGATGATCGGGACGCGCGCTGCGCGAAGAATTTAGGAGCCCTCGGGTATATCATTAAGCCGATTCGAATGGAGAAGCTCGAATTGACGCTCGCCCCTATTGAAAACGTGAAAATCACGAAGACGGAAGACAGTTATCGTCTCGAGTCGCTGGGGTAGTTCCTAGGCTTCGCTTGGAACGGCAAGCGAGTGATTGGCAGGGTGCGGGAATACCTTAACGTTGGCTGAACGTGTTGGCGCTCTGGGCCTTTTCGAGTCCGGCCACGGCGGGGGCGCGGCGTGGCGTGCGCTCGATAGCCCGCTGGAAGGCAGCTTGGGCTTCTTGCGTGTATCCAAGATCTAGTAGGGCTTGCCCAAGGGTTTCGTAGGTGGGTTGTACCATTTCTGGAGGGCCGAACTCCAGCGGGAGTGTCTCTTCGGTGGCAGCGGCTTTTCGGAGGAGGTCGAGGCCCTTCTCAGCGTCGCCGTTGCGGATGGCGAGCAGGCCGGCGACTTGGTCGATTTGTAGTGACTGCTTGGGGTCTTCTGGACGGCCGTCCGCGACGAGGCTTCTTGCGGCGGTGGGGTCGCCTTGCCGGAGGCCGATGAAGGCATCGGTTAGGCGATAGCGAAAGTAGGGGTTACCGTAGCCCCAGTTTTCGTTGCTATGGATAAGTTTGCCGCTCGGGAGGTCCCAGCTCTTTGCGTTGTCCCAATCTTCCAAGTCGAGGACGTGTCGCGCTCTCATGGATACGTAGTAGGACCACTCTCCGTCGCTGAGATCGCCTTGGGCGAGTTCCAGGGCCTGCTGCATGATGGCTTCGGCTTCTTCTCGTTGGCCGGTCATGAGGTAGCCGTAGTGGAGCCAGGAGGAATAGTGGCCGCAGATGTTGGGGCCTTTGCCTTCTTTGGCTCGGTTGGCGGTTTCGATTTCGCAGGCCCGGACGTTGGCGGAAATGTTGCGATCCCAGAGTCCGAGGGCGAGGAAGATGTGGGAGGTCATGTGCTGGGCGTGGGCGGCGTTGGGAGCGATTTCCGAGTAGGCGTTGGCGGCGGGAAGCCCTAGGCTGGCATGTACGGGGTCGTCGAAGGAGTGGATGGTGTAGTGAGCGGCGCCGGGGTGGAGGGGATTGCGCTCGAAGATGGGAAGAGCGAGGGAGGCGCCTTTCATGTAGGTGGTGAAGTCGCGAGCTCCGTTTTGGGTCCCGAGTACGGAGAGAGCGTAGAAGGCGCTGGCTTCGTCGTCGTCGGGGTAGCTTTCGTGAAGTTCGCGCATGGCCTGCATGTAGGCGGAGTCGCGCAGGAACTTCTTGAGGTCGGCTTGGGGCTTGCTGGCGAAGTTGGCCCCGCACATTTCCTGCTCGTTGGCGCGCTGGGCAAACGTTTCGCAGGAGTAGAGAATTTCGACGGCGTCGAGGTAGCGTTTTTCGCGTTCGGTGGGAGCCTTGAGGCGACGTTCCTCCGGGGTGGGCGCGAGCTTGCTGAGGGCGTCGTTCCCTTTTTCGCAATCGATAGAGCGCCAGAGGGGATGGTTGTAGGTCA
>JBNKSG010000175.1:0-8099 GCA_050297195.1 Opitutaceae bacterium
AGATACGACCGGCGCCGCAACTCAGGAATTGAGCATCGGCCGTCTGCGCGGAATCCCGTTGGCCTGGACAATTGCCATTGGTATCGCGGGCACGGTCGCGATCGGAGCCCTGCTCTCGCACTACACCCAAGGCACCGCCCCCTACCTAGACGCCTTCGCCACGACCTTGTCATTCCTCGCCCAGTGGATGCTGAGCAAGAAGTACATCGAAAACTGGCTCGCTTGGATCGCAGCCGACCTCGCCTTCATGATCCTTTGGGGCAGCCAAGGATATTGGGTCGCAGTGGCGATGTTCATCGTATTCACCGCCCTTGCAGTGATGGGCTACGCAAGCTGGAAAAAGGAGATCGTTCGCAGTGCAAACTAAGCCGAGCACTCCCCTCCGCATCGTTTTCACCGGAGCAGAGTGCACCGGAAAGACCACCCTTATCGAAGAGATATCCCGAAAAATCGGCGAACCCTACTCTGCCGAGTACGTGCGCGAATACGTCGAGCAGCTCGACCGCGAACTGGAAGCTCGCGATCTCGATCCCATTGCCCGCGGCCAATTGAAAAACGAGGACGAAGCCGCAAGGAACGCCCAGCGCTTCGTCCTGCACGACACCAACCTGCTCTCCTCCATCCTCTACGCGGAACATTACTTCGACGTGCATATTCCTTGGGTCGACGAGGTCTTCCTGCAGCGCGACTACGCCCACTACTTTTTCTGCATGCCAGACATCCCCTGGGTGGACGATCCCGGCCAGCGTGTCAGCGCGGACGAGCGCGACATGCTCCACGGCCGCTTTCAAGCAATACTGGCGAAATACGACATCATCCCCGTTATTCTCAGTGGCCCTCTCGAACAGCGTATCCAAACGGTAATGACCGTTTTGGCCGGCGATCAATAAGCCTGTTCAAGACCCGGATTATCCGACAGATCTCGCATCATATACTCGTCGGCATCACAAATCTTAGAACTCCGAAATCGTAGGGCGGGACGTCGCCCCGCCGACCGCAAAGAGGATGTCGCCTCGACGCGACGACCTACAGAATCAAGGAAAGTGATGATCCGTAATATGGGCCTTGAAATCGATCAAAGCTCAAACGACAAGGCTGCGGATGTTCCGAGGCAAAACCTTGCCTTTCTGCCCATCAAATAATTGGGAGGCTACAAGGAAGTGCGCTCGTACTTTCTGTATTGCGGTTCCCAGTACACCTTGTCGATCGCCTTCTCCAGGGCCAATTCGGTCAGCTCCCGGGCCACTCCGTCCTCCATGGCTTGCTTGGCCACACGGCGGGCGATAAGGCGACTGAGGTTACGGATTTCATCCAAGGCCGGCAGCAAGGGAGCCCCCACGCACGCCATGTCGGGAGAACTGTCAGCCAGGGTACGGCTGGCAGCAATCAGCATGCCCTCCGTTACCCGACGGGCCTTGCTTGCAAGCACGCCCAAACCGATTCCCGGAAAGATGTAGCTGTTGTTGCACTGCGAGACTTGATAGACCTTCCCCTTGTAATTGACGGGCTTGAATGGGCTTCCGGTCGCTACGATCGCCTTGCCGTCGGTCCACTCGATCACGTCCTGGGGAGTCGCTTCCGCCAAGGTCGTCGGATTCGACAAGGGCAAGATGATGGGACGGTCCACCTGACTCGCCATCAAGCGAATCTGCTCTTCCTTGAACAATCCGAACTGGCCCGAGACCCCCACCAAAACGGTAGGCTTCGCATGCTTGATCACGTTGACCAAAGGAATCAGTCCGCCTTCGTCTCGCCAGGACTCTACTCGCTCTGCGTCTTGGGCAAGGTCCTCCTGGAAATCGAGCAAGCCTTTCATGTCGCTGCTCAGCAGCCCGTCCTTATCGACCATGAAAATCCGCGATTTGGCTTCCGCTTCCGACAAGCCCTCGGCTTGCATGTGAGCCACGAGATGGGCCGCGATTCCACATCCAGCTGACCCCGCTCCCACAAAACAGATATGCTGATCCGCCAACGTTTCTCCCTTTCGCTGGCAAGCCGCCAGCAAGGTACCCGCCGTAACAGCAGCCGTTCCTTGAATGTCGTCGTTGAAACAACAAAGCTCGTCGCGGTAACGCCTCAGCAAGGGCATGGCATTGGGCTGGGCAAAGTCTTCGAACTGCAGCAATACGTCCGGCCACAGGTCCTTCACCGCCTTGATAAACTTGTCCACAAATTCGAAATACGCCTCTCCACGGATACGCGGCGAGCGTTTGCCCATGTACATCGGATCGTTGATCAGGCGCTCGTTGTCGCAACCGACATCCAAGGTAACCGGTAGCGTATTTGCAGGGCTGATACCACCACATGCCGAATAGATCGCGAGCTTGCCGATAGGGATGCCCATTCCCCCGATGCCTTGGTCCCCGAGCCCGAGAATGCGCTCGCCGTCCGTCACTACGATCACCTTCACCCGCTTACGGGTCGCATTACGCAAGATACGGTCGATCCGATCCCGATCCTCGTAGTTGATAAACAAGCCGCGCTTGCGGCGATAGATCTGCGAAAACTTTTGGCAAGCCTCGCCTACCGTTGGCGTGTAGATCAACGGCAGCATCTCCTCCAAGTAATGGGTCAGCAACGAGTAATAGAGGGTCTCGTTTGTGTCCTGGATACCCCGCAAGTAGATGTGCTTCTCCATGCGAGAGGTCAGCTCGCTGAACTGCAGGTAAGCGCGATCCCGCTGCTCCTCGATGGTCTCGATACAATGCGGCAGCAATCCCTCCAGATTGAACTCCCGCCGCTCCCGCGGCGTGAAGGCGCTCCCCTTGTTGAGAAGAGGCACCTCCAAAAGGACGGGCCCCGCATAAGGAATATAAAGTGGACGCTTCGACTCGGCTTCAGGCATCGGGCGGGATAGAAGCAAGGAGCATACCCAAAGCAAGGTGATTATATTTGAGCGCCCGATCGCAGACTGGGATCACTCGAATTCCCAAACTCTTATGAACTGGCTGGCCAAATCCGACAATCCTCGCTCTTCAGTCCCATCGACCGGAGCAACTCCACCGTCATAAGGGTCTTCAAGCGTCCATGTGCCGAGATCATTGCTTTCTTCGATGCGGTAGGCCTTCCCTTTCGAAACCGGAAAACAAGCTGAGAGCTTTCCCTCTGACCAGGAAAGGCTCCCGGGAACTCCGCGCTTCAAATCAAGCAGCTTCCAGAACCGGAAAGAACCATCTCCATTACCGAAGAGCAGACCGCTTCCATCCGCCTGAACCTCGAGGGCCCCATCTAGATCGTAGCTGATGAACTCGTTGTTGTAGACCCACTCGACGGGCGTGCGGGCAATGAGCTCATCCTTTTCCAAATCGTAAAGTACTGCATCGTGATTGTAGTCGACAACTGCGATAATCGACTCATCAGAACTAAGGGAAAAGCGCTGGATACTGTTGGGGGCGATCGACGATAGGTCCCTAAATACTGATACAGTCCCGGAGTCCAAATCGACTTTTTGTACTACCTTTCCCTGCAAAAAGTAGCCTGCCGATCCGTCACCATTCAGCAACAATTCGCTCCCGCCGCTTACTGGATCCGTTTTCGAAACCAACGAACCATCCGTTAGAGAGTACGTTTGAACTTCCAGCTTATTGGATTCCAATCCTTTGAGAAACGACAGGCGCGATCCGTCGCGCGAGAACACCGGATCCACAATCTCCAAAGCCCCTTCCGTAATCGCGAGCACCGTCTCCGAGGAGCTTGTACGAAACACCTCCAACTTGAATTCTACATTTGGATACACCCCACTTCCCGACTCGACCGCGACAAAAGCGCCATCCGCAGAAAGTGTCGCTCCCAAGACTCCCTCCGCCTGCGGGTCAAAGGTGTAATTAAAAACAGTTTCGCCCGTCAGGTAGTCTAGCACTTGCAGCGCATCCATTGATTCGACCGTAATCAGCGAAGCCTCTGACGCGATAGTGGTATATCGAGTCCGCGGTGTGAAAGGTAACTCCCACACTCCGGTCCTATCGAGAGTCGAGCCATTGTAGGCTTCAATGCGACCGCTCGAAAAGAGGGCAAACAAGTCTCCACTGCCGCTCGTCGCAACGAACGCAACCGACTCTTTGGCTAGCTGATTGACCTCCGTCGCATCGTCTACGGAGACAGACGCTACGTTTCCGAAATAGTCTCCGAGAACGAATCGCTCGCTTTCAGTTCCGAAGTATACGAATCCCGCTCGCCGAACAGGACTGTCGCCAACATCGCTTGTACCAAGTAGCGTATCGACTAAATGTATACGATCCATATCGTCAATAAGCGCCGCATAACGACGATCCGGCGAAACGTGAAAACGAGCCAGCGTTTCAATCCCATCCGGCAAATCCAGAAAGAGCTCCGCCCCTCCTGTTCCAAGATCTAACTCCATCAAAGCCCCTCCAGCCGAATCGTAGTAAACCGCCTTTCCACTCGTACCCAGAAACACGGGTGGAGGCGTTACACCGGCCACTTGCGTGAAGATTGGTTCCGCCTGCTCGAAGGAGACGATCCTCAATTCGTTATTGAGCAGATCGATGGCGTAGAGCGAATCCTCGCTCGTCATGATCGGAGTGGCCATTCCCAGGTCAGTGAGCTTTTCGTTTTCGATGTCTACCAGCCAGGTCTTCGCAGGGGAGTTTTGGCGGAGGTAGGCGTAAAGCCCGTTCCAGGAATAGGCAGGTATCGGTGAAACATTCCCCTGCACTCCTTTCTCCGTCAGATTCACTCCCATGAGCCACGTTCCAGTGAGAGGGTCGTAAAGCTCGATGTGCTTGGATCCTAGGCTTGTATCCTCCTTGAACATACAAACGACGTCTCGGTCCTTTGAGAGTTCGAAGCTCGATGTGTTCGGGAAGATCAACTCCCAGGCTTCTTCGCCGCTCGACAGGTCGAAAGCCCGCACCGTGAGCCCTACTTGACGATAGTCATAGCCCACCGCGATTGCCCGCTGCCCGGTCCGGTCTAGCTTGATTTCGCGAAGAGACATCTCCGGATCGAACACAGCCAAGCTTTTCCCAGATTCCACCTCCTTCGCGACCCAAGTGCCAACTCCCGTTGATTCGACCGATATTCCAAGAGCGGGGTCAAAGTCCAAAACAATCGCCGACAGAGGATTTTTGGGATCGCCCAGCAAGCGCTCTCCTGTCGCCATGTCGATATAGGCGAAGGAGGCCGGATGCGTGTCACGAAGCTCGAGTCTTAAAATGCCGTCATCGAGCGCCGTCAGGCTCGGCCCCCTAAAACTCTCGCCCAAAGAAAAGCCGCTGCGAACAAGGACTCGACTGGGCGGCGATTCAGCGTTGAGCGAAAAGGAACTGCAAAAAGAGAGGCCTAGGGTAACAAGAGCGAGGGGTAAACGCATCCCATCTCTCTACCGCGCCACTCCTCCCATGTAAAGACTGCGGATCCATCAAAAGCGGTTCTACTTAAAAAAACTAAAGCCCCCGAAGCCGAGGCGTCGGGGGCTTGTTGTGACTAAACGTGACTAATAGAAAAATGAGGGATTAGTACTCTCCAAAGACCTCCACCTCGACGTAGTGGTTCATCTCGTTGCTGGTGTTGCCGTCGGAGTAAAGGCGAACGTAGCGGGCCTTCGTCTCCTTGGCCCCGATCAGCTTGCCTTTGTTCGTCTCGATGTAGGCCATGTCCTTGCCCGCGCCGAAGCCCAGCGAGTTGTCGTGGTCGTTGTTGAAGACCGTCGTCACCCCGCTCTCGAACGACTCGTCGTCGGAGAGCTGCACCACCACGTCCACGTAGGCGCGCTTCTGGGTGTGGAAGTGCCACAGGCCAAGGCCGTAGATCGTCGCGGGCTCCTCGAGGTCGATCTGCACCCACTGCGGGCCCTGGGCCAGCTCCACGAAGTAGCCTTCCTCGGACTCCTTGTCGCCGTCGGTCACCAGCTCGAGCTCCCCGATGATGGGGAAGTCGTCCGAGGAGGTGACTTCCTTCTCGAGGGCGATGTTTTCCACGCCGGCGGGCGCCAGCACGGTCGGAGGAGCCGCGTCGGAGGACTCCAGGTTGGGCAGCACGATGGGCACCGGCGTTCCGGAGAGGAACGGAGCCGGGTACTCCAGCTCGATTTGCGTCTTCTCGGCATGGACGAGAAGAGGGGCCGCCGATACGGCGGCGAGGATCAAAAATGCTTTTTTCATAATGTACATATGGTTCGTTTTTCAAAAGGTGGGTCGACTTCTCCGAAGGCGACCGAGCGAGCGTCTTCGGAGACGCCGCGCCACCTCGTCTTGGAATTACACCTCGAAGTCGCTTGGCTTGAAGTCGAGCACGCACTTGGCTTCCACCGCCTCGTTGACGCGGAAGATGCCGACCTCGCTCTTGAAGGAGTGTTCCCCGTCGGCGTTGAGCTTGGCCTCGCCGCGGACCGCGGAGAAGAAGTTCTCCAGGTGCGGCTGGTGCGGGGGCTTGTCCAGGGCCACGGGGATGTCGAACTTGGCCAGGGGAGCGGTCTCGCGCACGTCCACCTTGGCGTCGGCCTCAGGCGGAGGGGCTTCCTCCTGGGTGAGGTAGTGCAGGTCGATCCACTTGGACCAGTCGGGGGCGCGCTCCTCTCGGAAGATCTTGGAGAGGGCCGGGTTTTCGGAGAACTTGATCGCCCCTTCGTCGCCCATGAAGTACTCCCAGTAGCCTCCGCCGGCGGAGGTGGTGGTGAGCGTCTGGTAGAAGGCGCGCACCGGGCCGTAGCTGGTGTCGTACTCGTAGATCACCATCACGTTGTCGTACCACTCGCGGGAGGGGTAGTAGTCGGCCCCGCCGGAGGCGAAGACCGTCTTGGGATAGGCGTCTAGGAACCAGTTGAAGATGTCGATCTGGTGGGCGCCGAGGTCGGAGATGGGGCCGCCGGAGAGGTCCTTGAACCAGCGCCAGTTGCGGAACTGGTGCATGTCCGCGTAGCCGTACTTCTTGAGCGTCGCCTCGTCGATGGCGTACTTCTTGGGCCAGCCCACGTCGGGCGTCACCGCGCGGTTCCACTGCCCGTTGAGGTTGGTGATGCGGCCGGGGATCTTGGCCTTCTTGATGAGGTTGTTGTAGCAGTGCTGGTAGCGCGGGTTGGAGCGGCGCTGATGGCCGATCTGCAGCAGCTTGCCGGTCTCGCGGGCGGTCAGCACCATGGAGCGGGCCTCCTCGACGGTGCGGGCCATCATCTTCTCGCAGTACACGTGCAGCCCCGCCTTGAGGCAGAGGTTGGTGTGGCGGGAGTGCCACAGGTCGGGCGTGGCGACGATCGCCGCGTCGAGGTCCTTCTCCTTCTCGAGCATGTCCTCGATGTCCTGGTAGACGTTCACCTCGAAGCCTTCCTTGGCCAGCTTGCGCTGACCGTAGCGGCGGCTGTACTCCCAGATGTCGCACACCGCGCGGAAGCGCAGGCCGGGGATGTTGAGCATGGAGTCCAGCAGCACGCGGCCCTGCACGCCGAGGCCCACCAGGGCCACGTTGATCTCGCCGTTGGGCGAGGACTGGGCCCGTGCGAAGGCGGGGGCGATGAGCACGCCGCCGGCGGCGACGAGGCTGTTCTTGACGAACTCGCGGCGGGCGAGCGGCTTGGCCGAAAGGCTTTCTTCGTTCATGGTTCCGGGGGGGGAGGGTTAGAGCTTGCCGCCGGCGATCGACCAGCGGTTGTACTTGACGAGCATGAGGGCCAGGGCCACCAGCAGGGCGTGGGTGCCCAGCCAGGCGACGCCACCGCTCTCGTTGAGCAGGATGAGGCCGACGGAAAGGGAGACGTAGACCAGGCCGCTGGCCAGCAACGCCAGGCGCGGCAGGGCGCCGACTACCAGCAGGACGCCCAGGGCCAGGAGGACGTAGCCGAGCACGCCGGAGTACAGGTCGAGGGCCCACACCGGCATCAGCGGCTCGGCGGCGAACTTGTCGTGGAGCACGTCGGGAAGGCCGTGGTAGTGCGAGAAGCCATAGACCTTCTCCTTCACGTTGACCATCGCACCGGAGATGTCCGGTTCGCCGAACTCGTCGAGAAGCGGGCGCTGCACCGTCTCCACCCCGGCGAACTTCTCCAGGCCGGTCAGAAGCGAGCGAACGCCCAGCCAGAGGCGAAGCACCAGGAACGCGAAGGACGCGCCGAGAGCGTCGAGTTGGAAGGGAGATCCTAGGGATTT
>JBNKSG010000176.1:0-8001 GCA_050297195.1 Opitutaceae bacterium
AGGAAATTCGATTGCCGGTGGCGCGCGTCACCACCTGTGCCTTTGGCGGGAAGGACTTTGATACGCTCTACATTGCGACGGCGAGTATTGGTTTCGAAGCGGACGATTGGAGGAGGGAACCGCAGGCCGGTGGCTTGTTTGCGGTGAAGCCTGGAGTGAAGGGCCTGCCGAGTTTCCTGTTCAAGGTCCGGCCTAGGGTTAAGCTCTAGGTTGCCTTCGAGGCGGCGTTGAGCGCTGCTACGGTGAGGGGAGCGGTGTGGACTCTATTACTTTGCACTAGCTGGATGTCAGGTCGCAATTTTTGCTATAATCGCGTAAACTTCGCCTGTTGCTAACCGTAAAACCAAAGCTAAAGAACAATGTGCCAACCTGATCCAGAACTCGATTCTCCCTGCGGTCGCCCCCCGGTCGCAGAGACGGATGACGAACGCCTTCTCAGAGCCTTTGCCCCCATGGTTCGTGAAGTTGAGGAAAACATCGAGCTGTACTTTTCCGATCTCGCCGCCGTTTCGGACTCCATCTCCGGCGAGTGTTTCGACGACGATACGCATGACAATTTCTATGTGGCGTCGCGGGAAGTCATCTCCCAAGGCCTCGATTGCCAGCTCAAGTTCTTAAGGGACAACGCCCCGCACGCGTTCGCGATCCTGCTCAGAAAGGCTGGACTCAGCCGACCCGCTAAAGCCTAGGGGAAAAGGCCAGTAGGACCTTCGTACCTATTTCAGGCTCGGAAAGGCGATTGCATCGAGTCCGCAGTCCTCAGTTCGAGAGCCATTCACTCCTCGCTCCTTAAAGTGGTAGGCCCGCTCGGACTCGTTCACAAGCGCAGCGCAGTACTTAACACCGAGGTTCCTCGCTTCGAGAGGTCGCATCTCTGACTACGCCCTTAACGTACCTTGCATAAGCGAATCAGAAAATTGGTAGGCCCGCTCGGACTCGAACCGAGGACCAATGGATTATGAGTCCACTGCTCTAACCAACTGAGCTACAGGCCCACTTTGAAGTGATTGCCGTGTTTGCACGGTCGCTGGTTCCTTGTCAATCTCGAGCAGTGGACGGGTCCCCTGTGTAATTGCCTTCGGCAATGAGATGTCGGCTTACGCCTCGGAACTAAGCAACTGGGCTACAGGCCACACTTGATGTGGAAGAGAGGATTTTTGTTGTTTTGGGTGTTGGTTGTCAACCCCGAGACGCATGAGGTTTTGTGGTGGCTGAGATTGAGGTTTTTTTGGGGGGGGCTTTCTCTGTCGCTTTGAGCATTGGGGCCGTAGTCGGGTCAATCCGATACCTTTGGATCAACAGTTCGTAGACTGGAGCCCTGCGCCGCGCTCTCCACGGAAGAACTGGGAACAGTAGCGAGCTACCGTCGACTCGGCGCCCATTCCTGCTTCTCCGCAAGCCGGCCATTGCGGCTCAGATGCTTCTTCTTCATGAAGTATGCCGTTGTCACCTTCGGGACAGCGGACTTCAGGTCAACCTGCGGTAGTTGCCCCGGTCAATCACGAGGTAAAAGCCGCCCGCCCGCTAGATCTAGCCTTCCTAGCCATAAACAGCGAAAAGAGAATAGGCAGAGGGCGATCTCAAGGGTATTGGATCGACCCCTTTTCCTCCACCCCTTTTCCTCCCTCGTGAGAACTCGGCGATGGGCGAGAAATCGGAAATTGACTTTTCGGCGTATATGGACACTTTCCTGTACATATGAACGCCATCACCTACACCGCCGCGAGGGAGAATCTCGCATCCACCATCGATCGAGTCTGCAACGATCGCGATCCAGTCATCATCACTCGCAAGAGAAGCCAGTCGGTTGTTATGATCTCGCTCGAAGACTACGAAGCGCTTGAGGAGACTGCCTACCTTCTCAGGAGCCCGGCGAACGCCAAAAGACTCGTTTCGGCTCTTGAGAGCCTCGAGAAAGGAAAAGGTGAAGTGAAGGAGATCGATCTCGAAGCATGAATCTCATTTTCACCCCGGAAGCGTGGGAAGACTACGTCTACTGGCAAAAGACCGACAGGCGAATCACGAAAAGAATCCACCAACTGATCAAGGAGATTAAGAGAAGCCCATTCGAAGGGATCGGCAAACCCGAAGCTCTAAGGCATAACCTGTCTGGATGCTGGTCTAGACGAATCTCAGAGGAGCACAGGATCGTCTACAAGGTCACAGACGAAGGCGTGGCTTTCCTTCAAATGCGATACCACTATTGAAGAAAATAGAACCCATCAAGTCGTGCCATGCGACTCCCTCGGCGTTGACGGTCAATAAATATCATGACCAAAGCAATTACTCTGATCGGAATACTCTCGTTAGCTTCCCTCTTTTCAGGATGTGAGCCTGCTCGGAGCTCAGAAGAAGAGAAGAACATCGAAACGGTTCATATCATGCATTCTGAGGTTTGGGGCAAAGGAAATGTGAGCATGATCGAGGAACTCTTTGCTGAAGACTATGTAGGCCATTTCCCCGTGGGCGTAGTCCATGGCCCTGATGGTGTGCTGGCACGCGTTACCGCACATCGTACTGCATTTCCAGATTGGACAGAAGAAGTCGATGAAACCATTGCGGACGGTGGGAAGGTGGTTACGCGATTCACCTCACGCGGCACTAATTTAGGCGCTTTCCTCGGCAGACCAGCGACTAGCAAACAAGTAGAGATCTCTGAGGTCTGTATTCACCGGCTCGTTGACGGTAAGATTGTCGAGCAATGGGTTTTCCCAGACATGCGTAGCATGCAGATGCAATTACACGGTGAGAGCAAACAGTGAGAGAACTAATGTCTAAGAAGACGAGCGAGGCAACGACTTGCCGCCGCGCCTCCTCTTAGCATTCGAGAAAAAATGAAAACACAACAATACCGACCCATTTGGGTTGATCTGCTTCTTTCGGTGGCGATATCCGTCACCGTATTCGGATTTTGGGCAGGCATCCTCTACCTTTCTGTTGGTCCCGAAAAAGCGGGCGAAACGCTGTCAAAGCAAAGCATATTCTTCTCCTGCATAATTCCGATCAACTTGGCTGTGGTAAGATTCGGAACGAAGAGAAAGACAGAAGAATAGAGTCAATCTTGCACTGAATTTTGAATACGGACTAAAGTGAGGATTAGTTCGAACAATATAGGGACCTTCGAACCTTAGGTTCGCATTGGCCTATGGTTGAACAAACCGCGGTTGACGGGGGGCTCAGTTGGATACCCTATATGTGTTTTGCTTTTCTGGCGCTTCCAACTGTGGACGCGTTTTTTCCGAAAAGGCGGTTGTATGCAAGCGAGTGATAAATGGGCAATTTACCATCGCCCAAAGCAAACGACTCTAATTGAAACTCATATCGAATTCCGTGGCACGTTTTTTAGCCGCGAATGTATCGGGAGCGTTTACGTTTCGATGCAAGTCGGGGGCGGGCGTGGAACGAGCCGTTTCAGTCGGCTTTTTTACCAGTGCTCTTAGATTTTGCACTTGATCGTAGAGGGCCTGAGATTGGGTGTTCATCTCTTCGGCGGACGCGGCCGTTTCTTCGGCGGACGCGGCCGATGCCTGCGTGACGGAATCGATTTGGGTCACCGTTGAACGAATTTGCTGAATGGCGAGCATCTGCTGCTCGGAGGATTCGGTGATGTTGGATACGTGCTCGGATATCTTCTGCGACATCTTGCCCATTTCCGAAATCTTCTCGTGGTTCTGAGTGGCTAGGCCGGAACCCTTCTTGATTTGAGCAACCGTGCCTTCGATCAGGGCGGTGGTATCGCGGGCGGCATCCGTTGCTCGCATGGCGAGATTGCGAACCTCGTCGGCGACGACGGCAAACCCGGCTCCTGCTTCGCCCGCTCGAGCTGCTTCGACGGCGGCATTGAGGGCGAGGATGTTCGTCTGGAAGGCGATCTCGTCGATGGATTCGACGATCTTCGACATTTTCTCGCTGGATCGGGCGACTTCTTCCATGGTGAAGGTCAAGTTTTGCATGCCTTCGTTCGCGTCGTTCACCGTTTGGGAGGACGCTTCGGTAAGTTCCCGCGCCGCATGGGCTCCTTCTACGTTGCTTTCGGTCTGGGCGGTGAGCTCCTCGAGGGATGCCGAGGCCTCCTCCAGCGAGGAGGCCTGCTGGCAAGCTCCGCTGGCGAGGGTTTGGCTACTTGTGGAGACCTGCCCGGCGGCCGATGCGACCTGTTGCGAGGAGCTCTCCAACTCGGCGGTGATCACTCTCAGTTTACGGCACACGATGCGGCTGGTGAGCACGAGCAAGGCGCTGATCACGCCGCACGCCACGATCCCGGCTATGATCAATACGAGCTGAATCAGGGACGCGTGTGACAACATGCGCTCATCGGTGATAATGATTTCTCTGCTTTTTTCGTTCAGCTTGCTCAGGTGAGTCCGCATCTTGTCGAGGGCGGGCAAGGTTTCTTCGTTGAAGACTTTCTCGGCGTCTAGGAATGCGAGGCGATTGACTTCTTCAGCCTTGATAGCTGTCCCTAGTTGTTGGGCGATCTTGTCCAGCGCAGGGCTCGTAACCGTTTGGTACAGTTCATGAGCCGCTGAGATATCGCCCTTTTGCAAGGCCTGTTCGATCTTCGTAGCCGAGCCGTGTAGGGTCCGATGTGGGCCTTCGATGGAGGCGAGGGCTGCTTTGAGTTTGGGAGATGCGTCGAGCAAAGCTTTGGTTTCCGGGGATCGCAGGAAAAGCCCCAGGGCGCACTTGCTAGGGTCGTGTTGGACGTCGAAGACAAAGTTGTCCGTGTTAGGGGCGGCGCCACTCAGGGCGCTGGCTCCTATTTGGGAGAGGGCTTGGGTCAAGGTCCCGGCCCACGCTAGGTGTTTTGCGTGGATTTCTTGCAAGCGATGGGCGAGGTCGCCGTGTGGTTGGGCAAATGTTTTGTCGATCTTGGTGGCGGTCTCGTGGAGGGAGTTGTGGGCGGGCTCGATTTCTTCGAGGATGCGGACCAATTCAGGGGTGCTTTCTTCAAGGGCGGTTCGTTCGCTGCTGTAGTACCATTTTCCGAAAGCGCATTGGTGAGGATCTTGTTGGACTTCCACATGTTGCAGTTCGGGATCGACGAAGAGCATCGCGAGTTTTTGAACCCATTCGAGGTGGTCGATTTCCCGCTCGGATACCATGGAGTGGACCTGGTTTCCGAGGATAACTTCCTTGGCGTCGTTTACGATTCGCCGCAGTCCTAGTGAGCTGCCGCCAAGGAGCAGGAGCAGGGAGACGAACACGAAGAGCGAACAGCTTATCAACATTTGGTTGATGGTTCGGGTCCGGGGATTGGTGCGATTCATGGTCTTGGTGTTCTTCTAAATTCAACGTCGTTCAGTAACTTCGCTTTATCGTCGCCATGATTTGGTCGCTTTAGAGCTTTCTACCCATGGGAAGGGGGTTGCATGAGCCCTACTTTGAGGGATGAGTTCTGTTTATTTGCAAGGGGAGCCCTGGGATTGGGAGCTTTCATCGTCGAGTCGAACAATCGGGTCTTTCGTTTTTGGAGATGTTGGGGAGGATTCGCTAGCGACTGTGGCACGCGGTCTGCGAGTTGGCTGCTCGACTTAGCGTTGCTTGATTGTCGCGGTCGCTCTTCGCTTCGGCTGGTGGGTTTGGGGGCTTTTTTGTCGCTGTCGCTTCAAGCTGGTCCGTGCGCTTCTTGGTTGAAATGGGCTGGGTGGGCTTATTGGGTTTGGGGATTATGGAAAAGGGGCGTTACGAACCGAATGACGAGGGCTACATCAACGACCATGTGCGAGAGGCGGCGAAGTCGATCGGCAAGGCGATCCATGTGTATTGCGAAGGGCACTACGCGCACAGCAACGCCCGCGACATTCCCAAGTCGCATGCTTTGGTGGAAATCATGGAGCTGCTGAAGGAGCTCGACGAGGACACGGCGGAGAAGGCGAATCGCGTGCACGACCCGAAGCTGTTCAAGATCCACAAGCCGACGAACAAGGCGAAGACGCGCTGGAATATTTGAGCGGCGCTTTTCGTTTGGCGAGAAGCAGTAGGAAGAGGGGCCTGCGGGAAGCGTGTTCGGAGAACCCGCGCCACCTTTGTGAGGTTTTCGAGGAAAGGTGTGCTCTTGAGGTTGGACTCGCCGGAACGACTCCTAGGCGAGGATGTTTATCGAGGCTTCTTCCAGAAAGTGGCTTGGGGCAGGCCGGCGACTTCGGGGTCGAAGCTGGGGTCTTGGCCGGCTTTGCGTTGGCGTTCGAAGTCCTTGAGACAGCGGAAGACTTGGGGGCTGAGCAGGAGGATGGCGATGATGTTGATCCAGGCCATGAGGCCGACCCCGACGTCGCCCATGGCCCAAGCGAGCTTGGCGGACTTGATGGTGCCGTAGAAGGTGAGGGCGAGGAAGAGCAGGCGAACGACTTGGGTGGCGCGTTGGCGGGCGGGGCCTGACTTGAAGAGGTACACGAGGTTGGACTCGGTGTAGTAGTAGTAGGCGAGCAAGGTGGTGAAGGCGAAGAGCAGCAGGGCGACAGCGACGAAGGCGGAGCCGAACCCGGGGAATAGCGTGTCGATCGCGTTTTGGGTGAAGGCGGCTCCGGATTCTACGCCGGGTAGGTTTTCGACCAGCAGGGTGCCGTCGGTGCCTTTGACGTTGTAGGAGTCGGTCATGAGGATCATGAGGGCGGTCGCGGTGCAGACGAACCAGGTGTCGACGTAGACCGAGAAGGCTTGCACGAGGCCTTGCTTGGCTGGGTGGTCGACTTCGGCGGTGGCGGCGGCGATCGGGGCGGTGCCTTGGCCGGCTTCGTTGGAGTAGATGCCTCGCTTGACGCCCCATTGGATAGCGGAGCCGAGGATGCCTCCGAAGACGGCGTCGAGGCCGAAGGCCGAGCGGAAAATGTGGGAGAAGACGGCGGGGACCTCGCTGATGTTCGCAACGATGACGGCGAGGGCTACCAGGATGTAGCCGGCTGCCATGATGGGCACGGCGAGCTGGGCGACGTGTCCGATGCGGTGCACGCCGCCGAAGATGATGAGGGCGAGCAGGACGACGATCGCGAGGCCGGAATAGAGTGGGTCGAGGCCGAAGGCATTTTCGACGGCGGCGCCGATGGAGTTGGACTGGACGGTGGGGAGCAGGAGGCCGCAGGCGAGGATGGTGGAGAGGGCGAAGAGGATGGCGTACCACTTGATGCCGAGGCCTTTTTCGATGTAGTAGGCGGGGCCGCCGCGGTACTGGCCGTCGACTTCCTTTTTGTAGATTTGGGCGAGGGTGGCCTCGGCGAAGGCGGAGCCGGCTCCGAGGAAGGCGATGAGCCACATCCAGAAGACGGCTCCGGGACCACCGCTGGCGATGGCGGAGGCGACGCCGACGATGTTGCCGGTGCCGACGCGGCCGGAAACGGCGAGGGCGAAGGCTTGGAAGGAGGACAGTCCGCTCTCCGATTCCTTGCTGGAGAAAAGGTAGCCGACCATGGGCTTGATGAGGCGGACTTGGAGGAAGCGGGTGGCGACCGAAAAGTAGAGCCCGGTGAGGAGGCAGAGGCCGACGAGCCAGTTGGACCAGATGTACTTGTTCAGGAAGTCTACGATTTCGGACACGGTTTTAGGTATTTAGGTGATAGGTGCTTAGGCGGGTAGAGGGGGGGATGGAGATTGGGCCCACGAAGAGGAGCGAGGTGCGTGGAGATTTGTGTTAGCTGCTTGGTGGAGGTTTTTACTGGGCGGCGAGGGACGAAATGACGGCAGAGCGGGGAGTGGCTAGTGTTGGAAGCGAGTCGGTGTGATCTAGATGAAGCGGGAAGGTCGAAGATTGGTTAAAGGTGGGTGATGATTTCGCAGGTGACGGAGTTGGCGAGGAAGCATTCCTCGTGGGCTTTGTGGTGCAGGCGCTCGAGCATCTTGGGGCTGGGAGCGGAGCCGTCGGCGAAGACGACTTTCGGGTAGAGGTCGACGCGGGTGATGACGAACTTGCCGGCTTCGTTCTTTTCGAGGTGGCCGACGGCACGGTCGGTGTAGCTCTCGACGGTGATCTTGCTCATGGCCGCGATGGCGAGAAAGGTGAGCATG
>JBNKSG010000177.1:0-7994 GCA_050297195.1 Opitutaceae bacterium
TGCCGCGATTCGCGAGCAAGCGTTGAACGAAGGCATGCGTACGCTGCGGGAAGATGGGCTGAGGAATATTTTTACCGGTGTCACTTCCGTGGAAGAGGTGATACGTTACTCCTGATCGCTCCGGTTTGGCGGTTCGCAATTGGTATGTCGAAATTTAGATTCATCGCGATAGATTCAGAGGGTAAGGAGCGGAAGGGCATCGTCGAGGGCGCTTCTCGCCAGCAAGCGGTCAAGCAGATCCGCAGCTATGGGCTGACTCCGGCGCGTGTCACGGTTGTGAATCCGGTCGGCGCGGGCGATACCTCGGCTGGCTTGGCCGGTGAGAAGTCCGCGAAGGCAGGCAAGAAGCCAATGTACCTAGGATCCGCGGTCAAGAAGAAGGCCTTGGCGGAGTTTACGCGCAAGTTGGCGACGCTGCTGCAAGCCGGTCTAACCTTGGTTCGATCGCTTGAAGTATTGAAGGATCAGGAGAAGAACGTCGTCTTTCGGTGGATACAAAACTCGCTGATCGAAAGTATCCAATCCGGAAGCACCTTTTCGGACGCGTTGGCAGGATACCCGAAGGAGTTCGACTTTCTGTATGTCAACATGGCCCGCGCGGGCGAGGCGAGCGGCATGCTCGAGGTTTCGTTGGCGAGGCTGGCGACTTACCTGGAGAAGACTGAGCGGATGAAGGGGCGTTTAGCCTCGGCCATGACCTATCCGACGGTGGTGATGATCATCTCCTTCGCGATCGTGATGTTTCTTTTGATATTTGTGGTACCGAAGTTTGAGCAGATTTTCATCGAGGAAATTGGGGAAGACAAAATGCCGGTGCTTACTGTTTACGTGTTAGCGATAAGCAAGATTATCTTGGCTTACTGGTATGCTATCTTCGGGGGACTGCTCGGCTTGTACGTGTTCAAGCGGGTCTTCGGAGCGACGAGCATCGGTCGCAGCCTCTACGATTGGCTAAAGCTCAAGTTCGTGGGAATAGGCGAGCTGACCACTAAGATTTACGTGATTCGCTTTTCGAGAACCTTGGGAACCTTGATCGAAAGCAGCGTGCCGATCCTAGAGGCTTTGAGAATCACCCGCGACGCATGCGGGAACAAACATGTCATGAACGCGGTGGACACCGTTCGCAATCGGGTAAAGGACGGAGAGGGGATCGCTTCGACCTTAGTTGGAACGAAGATCTTTCCGACGATGGTGACTTCCATGGTGGAAGTCGGCGAGGAGACGGGTGACTTGCCGGAGATGCTCGGGCAGATCGCCGACATCTACGACGAGGAGGTAGACAATTCGATCTCGAGCCTCACGGCGATGGTTCAGCCGTTGATGATTGTCGTTTTGGCAGTCGCGGTGGTGCTTATCGTACTCGCCCTCTTCCTGCCCTTCTTGTCGATCATGCAAAGCTTCAACGGCTAGATGGCAACGCATCCAGGGCTGACGCGGCACAGCCGTCGCTTTGGGAGACTTAACGCTTGCCTAGGGCGGCGCGTACTGCGTCGAGGTCGAGCTGGGCGCCGGGGCGGATATTGTTTTCGCTGAACCAGCGGTATCGGGTTTCCAAAGCGTAGAGTATGTCTTCGCGCATCGATTTACGGGTAAGCGTATCCTGCGGGTACATCGGGTAAACCTCGCGCAGTACGCCGTCGGCTGTGAAAAAGCCGATGTCTATGGGGAAGTCGACGTTCTTCATCCAGTAGGACATTTGCTGCGGCTTTTGGTAGACAAAAAGCATACCGTGGTTGTCGGCGATGCCTTCGCGTCCCATTACGCCTTTGCGCTGTTCGCTTGAGGTGATGGCGAACTCGATGGTCAGCGACTTGTCTCCGAGCGAGATTTCGACGGGACTCGAGTCTTTGGCCGAATTGTCTTTCGAGCAGCTGGCGAGCAAGCTTGCGGCTGCGAGGGTGGCGACTGCGAAAAGGTGGGCGGGAGCGAATTTCATAGCTGCCTTGCAGTCTTCGATTTCCGCGAAGGGGAGCAAGCGAGAATCCGCGCAACTTGATGACGGTGTCTGGACAAAAAGTTGCCAGGCCGTCGAGGGGGACGACCTGGCAGGGTGGTGTGTGGGTGGGAAATTCTAAACTAAGTGCGAAGTTAGTCCGGCGGATTCGCTTTTTCAAGCGTCGTTTTATCTTCAGGAAAAATGAGTCTCCGTTTTGGCATAGGACAGCGGATGCCCGACCCCGGGTGGTAAAGTGTGGGCATGAACTCAATCAATCGACTCGAAGAAACGTGGACCCCTCAGTGGGATCTTGGCCTGCAGGATGAATTTGGATTCTCTTTCGAAGAGAAGAAAAGCGAGGCGGCCGAACTTTTGTCGGAACGTCCGAACGCATGGGCGATGGCGTCGCGAGAGGTCCTCAACCGCCAAAGCCCGGTAGAGCCGCGAGTGGGTAGCGACGCAGCAAGTCGCGGCGCCTTGATCCGCTTTTTCGAAGCCCTCAGCGTGGAGATCTCTGGAAATGAGTAGTCAAGACCGCAGCATCCTTTCGTTGGACAGTCGTAGTCAGAACATGATGCGTCGCTTGCTTGTCATTCCGCAGTGGATACGCGAGCGTCGACAGCGTCGCATGTTGCTCGGCGCCAGCGGGTGTCTGGTGAAGGCGACGGATTGGGTTTCCTAGTGGAGCGCTTTGGGGCGGATTTCGAAAGCGGCTTTGTTTTTTTGTCGAGCAAGGTTCTTTGGGAATCCGCCCGATGTCTTTTTTCGATCTTTGAATCCAGGGTTTCGCGCGGGTCGTATTGGTTTTGCGTGTGGCTGCTGAGTCCTCTCGGTAGTAAAGTAAGGTGTGTGGACCCTTGAGTCCCGGACTGCTAACCCTAGTTGATTCCGAAGATTATGAATGTACGTGTGTGTTGTATTTTGGTTGCGTTGTTGTATCCGATTATTGGAACGTTTGCGTGGGGCTCAGGATTTTCTGAGGAAGATAGAGCCGGATATTTGTTCAGTAGGAACGCCGATGGAGATCGGGTTTCCATGCCTCTGAAGGCTACTTGGGTGGGAGTTGATATTTCTCCTGGGATTGTTGAAACGACCGTTTCGCAGGTTTTTTCGAATGATGGCGAGAGTGTGTTGGAGTGTACTTACCTCTTCCCGCTGCCGGACGATGCGAGCGTGACCTCGATGCAGCTGCGTTATGCGGATCGCGTCGTCGAGAGCGTGGTGCAAGAGAAGCAGGAGGCGAAGCGCGTTTACGAGAAGGCAAAGGCAGAAGGGAAGAAGGCGGCGTTGCTGGAGCGATTTCGCAGTAATGTCTTTTCGAGTTCGGTTGCGAATTTCGCTCCCGGGGAAACGGTAGAAATCCGATTTTCCTATGTGGAAGAGCTCGATTTGGAAAAGGGACGAATCAACTACCGGCTTCCGCTGGTTACGGAAACGAAGTATTTTTCGCCCGTTGCGCGGCGGGGACCCGATACGCTACCCGAGGCGATTGGGGAAGTTGTCCAGGATACGATGGACTCCTTGAGGAATCGTATGGAAAGCGCTGATACATTCCCAACGAGTGTGGACGATTACGAGCTGAACATTGATGTTGCTTCGGTGGGCATTCCAATTCGGTCGATGCGGTCGAGCTCGCATCGGCTTGAGGGTGAAATGGAAAGCGAGGATGGTGAGGCGTGGAATTTGGTGGCCCGTTTGAGTGGCGAAGGCTTGTTGAAAGACTTTGTTCTAAAGATTGAGTTGCAGGAGCAAAAGGATCTCAAGCCGCGCTTGTTGACCGCCCATACGGATACGGGCTTGTATGGTGGTCTGACTTTTTTCCCTCCGAGTTCTCCTCCGAGACAAGAGAGAAATCGGTTAGGGCGGGATGTCATATTTTTGATCGACCACAGTGGTTCGATGGGTGACGAACGTATGAAGAGCGCCCGCGAAGGAGTGGTCGAGTGTCTGATGGAATTGGGTGAGGCGGACCGCTTTAACATCGTGAAGTTCAATGATGGATACGAATTCTATAGCGGCGGTTTTGTGCGGGCGACCGAGATGGGATTGGCGAGCGGGGTTGAGTGGGCTCGCAGCATTTTCAGTGGTGGCGGAACGGAAATGCAACCGGCCTTGAGCGCGGCGCTCGATTCGTTTGACCCGCAATCGGAGAATGAGCGGGTGGTCGTGTTTCTCACGGATGGCGCGGTTGGGAACGAATCCGACCTTGTTGCACTGCTCGGTCGCAAGCTCGGAAACGCTCGGCTTTTCACCTTTGGGATTGGCTCTGCACCTAACGAGTTTCTGGTGAAGCAAATGGCCAAAGCGGGGCGAGGTCAGGCTCGCTTCATCATGGAAGATACGGAAGTGGCGGAGGCGATTGGCAGCCTGTTCCGTGTTTTGGATACGCCGTTCTTGAGCGATGTTGAACTAAGCTTTTTCGATGAATCCGGGGAGGCGATGGATGTTGATCATTTGCCGTTTCCGGTGGCCAATGTGTATGCGGGGCATCCGGTCCAAATCGTTTTTCGAACGGAAGCTTCCGTTCCTGCCACAGTGGTATTGAAAGGAAAGCGAGCTGGGCAGTGGGAAACGTTTTCGGTGGAGTTGCCAGAACAAGCGGTGGGGCCGGAATCGCTTGAGACCCTTTTCGGGAGGCATCTGATCGATCGCTTGAAGATCAGTCTTTATGGGGCGAGCGATTCGGCGGAACGTGAGGCGATCCAGAGTCAAATCGTCGATGTTTCCGTGCTTTTCCAGCTGGTGACCGAGTTTACAAGTCGAGTCGCAGTCGAGCAGATGATCGATCTCGATGCTAGTCTCCCGAAGGATCGCATTGCCTTGGCGGCCCTACGAAACGCTTCGATTGTGCCGCCGCAAGGCGCCCGGTACATTGCCGATGATGATGTCTTCGAATTAAGTCCATTCACCGTCGATGCGAGCTCGGATGAGGGCTACCGCGCGGGGAACACGCTTTCTGGTTCTAGAGTGAGGACCAGCCTGAAAGATCTCGCCGCGTCGATCTCGGTGATCACGGACGCGTTTTTGGAAGACGTGGGAGCGGTTAGTTTGGAAGAGCTTTTTCAATATACGGTTTGTACCGAAGTGGGAGGAGTTGAGGGTAACTACCTCGAGCCGAAATTTGCGGTGGAAGGCGGCCGAGGGCTTGGAGGCGAAAGCGAATTTGATGTGCCTGAGATGCTTGCGGTTTCACGCCTGACGACCGCTGGTACGCCAGCATCCGCAGTGGCCGCGGAGTTAGAAGCGACAGGAGAAGTCTGTATTCAGGAGGATGGTCCACGTATGCGAAACGAGGCGGAGGCCGGGGTCCGGATTGGAGATCAGGACTACAATGCCGTTTGGCTGGAGGGTACGGCTGAACTCCAAGAGGACCGTTTGGCGGCGAGTGTCTTCGCGTCGAGAACCGAGATCGCGTCTGTTAAAGAATCGCTCCGAATGGGGCTGCTTTCCAAGCAGCGCTCCGGGCTCGATCTGCAGGCGCAAGTGAGGGTCGACGATGTTGGCGGGTACCTGGACAAGCGTGAATTCGTTTTCGGAGCGGATTGGGATAAGGGAAAACTGACTCTGGCTTATGAATCGTCTTGGAACGAAATCGAAGTCGCGGACCCGTATGCATTTGGTATCGAAAAAGTAGGTACGCAACTTTCGAGTCAGCTCGCCGGCGACGAGCTGCATTTCTTGGCACATACCGAATCGGTCAGTGGCGAGGCCCACAGCGTTTTCGCTTCTTTGTCGGGGGATGCTTTGAATGCGGCCCATCAATTGTATCTTGGGCTGAGCTACCGCGATACGGAGCGGGATATGGCATTTTTCGATCTTGGAGAGGAAACCCTTTCCTTCGATACGGAAGTTCTGAAGCGGTCGCTTGGCTATCGCGTTTCGGATTTCACCCATGGTTTAAGTTTTTCTGCCAGCGTCGGTGACGCGGAGAAGTCGATGAGCTATGGGACGGAATCTAGTGTGGACCAGACTTGGAGCGCGTCTCTGGTTTGGGAAGCTAGGGAGGCGCTTTCCTTTGTCGTTCGCTACGCTGAAATGGAAGAGACCCCAGAGGTCCGCTCATTCGGAAAGGTCTACGACGATGACTCGGAAACGTGGGAGTTCGGCGCTCCGCTGCGGCAGGTCGATAGTCGAGGCATCGATTTTTTCGTTCGCTTCTCAACGGATGATAGCCGTTTCGATTCAGAATTTGGCTACTTCGCCCGGACTGATTACGGGGCTGTCTACCGTGATTGGGAATCCGAGGCTGAGATTTTAAAATGGTATCAGATAAGTGGGTACGATGGTGCTGTAAACGTACTTTTGCGAAACGAAGAGCGAATTGCTCAAGAGGGCGTTGCTTTGCGGCTGAATTACTCGCCTGCCAGCCGCATCAGTGTTTGGGGTTGGTATCGAAATGACTGGAGCCCGCAGGACGAAGTGGTCAAGGGAGGTAACGAGGTCGCTGCCGTTATGTCGAAATTCGTCCTTTGGGATGGCTCCTGGGATCGATTGATTGCCGGGGGTGGATTGCGCTACCGAAACGCGATTCGCTTCAACGACGGATTCGAGCTCTCGGGTGGGTTCGCGAGCGACTTGTTCGTTCGCTATGAATTTGGGGAGATTCAGGACCGTTCGGTGCAACTGAATCTACGTGGGATGGGTGGAAGCGCGTCGCGGACCTCGCGATTCGACAGCGATACAGGGGCCCAGGGGTACGTGACGTTTCGTCAGTCGTTTTGAATGGAGGCTAGCTGTTTTCCAGTTGGATCCAGGCTGAGGTGTCGATCTGCTCGGGGCGGGCGGTGGGGGCGATGCCGGCGGTTTCGAGATTTTCGAGCCAACGTGTGGCGGTATCCGTTTTCGCCTTACGAAGCAGGGAGGAAATCTGTTTGCGGCGCTGCTGGAAGATTTGCCGGACGAGCTGGATGCTGTCGGCGCTGAAGCGGAATGGTTCGGCTTTGCGTTTCAGGTGGAGGAGGGTGGAGCCAACGTCCGGCTTCGGGTAGAAGCAGGATCCGGATACGTCGTGCCCGGGCAGCACGTCGAAGGCGGCATGGAGGAAGATGCTGATGGCTCCGAATTGCTTGGTTCCAGCTTTGGCTGCGTAGCGTTGAGCGGCTTCCTTTTGCAGCATGAGGGTCATGACGCTGGGAAGTCGGCTTTCCAGTACGGCAGCCATCCACGGGGTGGAGATGGCGTAGGGCAGGTTGGCGACGATCTTGTAGTCTTCGATATCGCTGGGAAGGTCTCCCAAAGGGTGGTCGAGGGCATCGCCTTTGATTAGGTGCAGGTTTGGCTCCGAAGCGGCGATGGACTCGATATGAGCGCCCAGGGTTGGATCGAACTCGACGGCGTGGAGGATAGCTCCAGCGTCGAGGAGCGCTCGCGTGAGCGTGCCTAGGCCAGGGCCAATTTCGACTACGTGGTCGCCGCTTTTGACTTCGGCGAGCTCGAGGGATTTGCGCACGATATTCCCGTCGATGAGGAAGTTCTGCCCCAATTGCTTTTTGGGGCGGTGTCCTAGCTGCTCGAGCAGTTCGCGGGTTTGTGAGGGAGAAAGTGGCAAGCGAGTGGTGAGGGCTGGATTGCGTTATGCGTTGTGGAAGTCGGCCATGAGCTGGGCGGTGTCGGGCGCTTTCATGAGGGCTTCGCCGACGAGGATGGCTTTGGCTCCGCAGGCCCGCACGCGGGCGGCGTCTTCTCCGGTCCAGATCCCAGATTCGGATACGGCGACGACTCCCTTGGGAAATTGGGGGATGAGTCGTTCGGAAAAGGCGAGGTCGGTGGTGAACTTTGCGAGGTCGCGATTGTTGACGCCGATGATCTTGGCGTCTTCCAGCGCCCGGGCCGGCTCGGTGGCGACGCGGTAATCCTCGGCAAATCGCGCCGCGATCCGGATCAGTTCGGGGTCGGCATCGGTTTCGAGCGCCTTGTCCTTGAGCCCGTCGTCCCAGGTCCGCACCAGCGCCCGCACATCGGCTTCCAGCGTCTCCACGTCGACCTTGGGCGGCTCCGTGCCGTCGCGTCCGATGATGTAGTGCACCCGCGCGAGCGTGCCTTCCGGGAAATCCGGATA
>JBNKSG010000178.1:0-7818 GCA_050297195.1 Opitutaceae bacterium
GTTGAGGGTTGCAGCTCGCGATTGCTGGAAGGGGCGAGCAGTTCGCGGCAGGCGCTTGATCCGTAGTAGAGGGCGAGCCAGTCGAGCGGCCATTTGTGGTAGGCTTTGTAGCTCGGGGAGAGTCCTTGTTGGATGGCTGTTTGGAGTATGGGGGCGAGGTCTTGCTGGATGGTATAGTTCAAGCAGTGGTCGAGGAAGGAGGAGTCGAGGTTCCAGATGCCTCCTGCCTGGGCTATGGATGCGGCTGCGTCGATGTCGCGGAAGAGGGCGGCTTGCATGAGCGGGGTGACGCCTTCCGGGCCTAGCATGTTGATGTCGGAGCCTTGCTGAAGGAGGCAGGCGGTGGCTTCGGCTTGCTGGGTAACGATGGAGTACTGGAGAGCGGTGTGTCCGTCGGCGTTTCGGTGGTCGATGCGAGCTCCGTTGTCGAGAAGCCAGCAGACGGCGGCGATGTTTCCGTAGCCAGCGGCTTTGATTAGGGGGGTGATTTGGTCTGGGTCTTCGAGGTCGATGGGGATGTCGAACTGCTTGAGGTATTCGAGGGTTGCGGGAGTGGCGGTGGCGGCGATTTGGTGGTAGATGCTGGTGGCCTGCGGCGCTCGGAAATCGGAGGGCTTGGGGCGTTTTTTTGGATACAGTTTCTCGACGTAGTCGATACGGTTGTGGGAGAGGCTGCTTCTGAGGGCCTCGGGTCGCTTTTCTTTGGAGATACTGAGGGGGTAGCCTGCTTTAAGGAGTGTGTCTGCGAATTCGAAGCGTCCGTCGATTATAGATTGTTCGACGAGTTTGGAGGCCGACTTTTTTTGGCCGATTTTGAGTCCTGGGTGGTTTAGCAGGGCTAGGAGGGTTTCGAGGTGTCCCTGCTGGAAGGCGAACTGTATTTCTAATTCCGGAATCTGCCTGAGGTTGTTCTTGGGGGCTTCGAGAGTGTTCTTTATCAGTACATCGACTGCGGCGGTGTGGCCGTTTCTGAGGGCGAGTCGGATGAGCGTTGTATAGAGGTTCGCATTTTTTGCGGTTTTTGGCGGGAGGTGGGTCGATAGGTGGGCGGAAAAGCCGTTAAGGGCGGCGGCTTCGAGGGTTCGGTCTTGGTTCTTGTAGTCCGCCAAGCGTTGGCGGGTGAGCGCTTTTTTGCCGGGGCGGAGGGCTTCGCCGTTTTTGAAAACTATAAGTGCCGGGTAGCCTTCGTATCCTTTTTCTGGAGTCGAATTGATTGTGCTTGGAAGCCCGAGCGCATTGAGATGGCTGGTGAAGCGACTGACGTAAAGTGGGGTAATCTTGTCGTCTTGTATCCAGATTATGGTGAATACGTGGTCTGTGTAGTCCTCTTTGGGCCAAGCGTGTCGGATGGCGTCCTCGAAATCGAGGTGGGTGAGAACTAATGGGTTCTGGGCTTTATCCTGTCCGAGGGAGCTTTGTCGCCTTGCAATGTAGGAATCGGCAAGCAGAGCGAATTTGTCTATACTGGAAGGTGAGGCATCGATAGAAATGTCGGCGATGGATGTGATATACGTCTGCTCTTCTTTTTCGTTGTAGTAGTAGGGACGGGCCTTTCCTGCTGTGTATTGTTGTCCGCTGACGGGATAGGTCTGAGCGTTTTCGGCTTTGTATAGGAGTCGAGGTGTTTCTGGAGTCGTATCGGCTGCGGAGAGAGGATTGAGAGCTTTGAGACAGGCGAGGAGCAGGATCGCACGGATGGGGTTTTTCATGGGAGTTGGATAGGAGGAATTGGAGTTTAGGTTGCCTGATTCCTGTTTCCTAGTCAGTTGATTTCTTATGGCTTTTTCGAGAGTAAATTACGGGTGCTTGGTTCTCTTTTGGGTGGTCTTCTTGGGTGGGTGCGAGACTACGAAAAAGCCAACGAATGGCCAAAGGGAGAGGGATAAAGTTGGAGAGACAGTTCGGTCGACTCTCGATGATATCGAAGCGGTTGAGATCGTGAATCGCGAGGATGGGCTTTTTGACCTGCCTGTTTTCGATTTTGATACCGTGTTCTTCGTCGTCGACACTTCTGGCAGTATGCGTGAATCCTCAACGAATCGAATGAGGCCTGAAGTGGTTAGCCGTTTTGCTCGGTTTTTGGATAGCGTGCCTACGGCCACTCATATCGAGTTGATTGATGGAAGTGGGCACCGGATTGGTAGCTGGAATGATGAAGGCCTTTCGGTGAACCCGGTGCAAGGCAGACTGGAATCGTTAACGATGATGGTGAAATCGTTGAGCATTTATCCGTACGAGTCTGAATCGAATTGGTTAGGCGGGCTGCGTCGGACTATGAAGATCTTCAAGGAAGAAGCGGCTGGGCTTCGGGGTGCGGTGTTTGTCTTCGGAGACGAGTATACGGGAAAGTCCTTCGAGCCGCTCGAAGATCTTGTATCGGAGAATCAGGGGTTGCCGATCAATGTGATTCGTGCCCACGAAGGACTGCTTCATTTCCGCGATGTGTTGGTAGGAACGAGTTCGGTCGTGAGATTCGAACAGTTCGGCAGTCGTCTCGCGAAGCTTACGGGTGGGAGCTTTTATCGTTTCGTACCGTCCGCCTTTTCTCAGTCGGCGGAAGCTGTGCTTCTTTGGCGCTTAGTGCAGGAACACCCGGACGAGACGTGGTATGTCGCTGCGGACGAGGAAACGGTGGCCTCGTGGAATGGATGGTTGCGAGTGGAGCTTAGGAGTGAGCGAACTTTCTTGATGGCGTTGCCTGAAACGGGAACGGAGGGAGTCGAGGGACTGTTGGTCGGTCTGAGAGCAGAAGAAGGTGAGGGGTTCCTTAGGCGGTATTATGTGGGGTATGAGACGATAAATGGGACAAAGGCTCGTGAGTATCGGGCGTCGCTTAGAGCGGGTCTCTATCGTTACTCTATAGACAGCTGGGAGCTGCTCTGGGAAATGGACTAGGTGCGGGATGAAATGGAGCGTTGGGTGGGAAGCGGCTTCTAGACGGGGGTAGCTCGCTTGCTAGCGACGCTGGTTGCGGCGTTCTATCGAAGTCCAACCAAATTGTGCCGCGAGGTCGTCTTATGTTTCCGGGGATTTCTTTCCCTTGCTCTTGCGCGGGCGAGGTGGAAGTCGTCCTAATTGGAGGGACCGATTCCACCCGGTCCGCTTGGCAGACTCTCGCAGGACACGAACGTGGCCTGAGTCCCTTTCCCAGAATTGGTGATGAACCATCTTTTGCCAGCGAAGGGCTAGAAGCTTCACCGAGAGGGGACTGGTCTGGTGGAGCGGGGGAGGTTGTGCGGTCGTGGGCTTCCGTCTACGCCTACGGCTTCGCCGTGACGAGAAAGCTCCGCGCTACGGGTGCCTTAGAGGTCGATGCCTTGGTTGGCGAGGGTGCTGCCTTTGACTTGGTGGTAGCGGGCGAGTGCGATGTTGTAGTTGGCGATGGCTTCGAGCTCGCGGACTTGGGCGGAGGTGAGGTCTTCCTGGGCTTCGAGCACGAAGTAGGTGGTGCTTTGGCCGAGCTTGAGCTTTCGCTCCTCGGCTTCGAGGGAGCGTTCGGCGAATTCGCGGCCTTGGCGGGCGAGCTCGCGACTTTGGGCTTCGGAGTGGATGCGGCGGGTGGCGTTGTCGAGCTGGATGGCGATGGCTTGCTGCAGCTGTTGCTCGACTAGGTAGGCTCGGTCTTTGAAGAGGCGGGCGGAGGCACGGTCGGCGCCGGCTCGGCGATTGAGCAGCGGGCGGCTGAAGGTGACGCCGACGAAGAGATCGGTCTCGGCGGAGCTGATGCCTTTGTAGCTGGAGGTGAAGGAGTCACCGAAGTTGGTGCGGAAGTAGCGGGCGTTGAGGTCGAGGGAGGGGAGGGACCCGCTGGCGGCTGTCTTCTCGTCGATGATGGCTTTTTCGATTTGGATGAGGGCTTGTTGGTAGTCGGGCCGGTTTTTCAGGGCGTATTCAAAATCCTGGGTCAGGTTTCCGCTCCATTCTTGGGGAGCGGGCATGGGGCCGATCTCGACTTGCCAGTTGACGAGGGCAAGGGCTTCGTTGGAGACGAAGCGTTTCAGCTCGTTGACCGTATCCAGATAGAGGCGACGTTGGAGGACGACGTTGGCTTCGCGTTGGGCGAGGCGGGTTTCGGCGACTTCGACGCCGCGGGCTTCGATGGTGCCGAGTTCGGCGCGTTTGCGGGTGTCGGCGACGAGTTGGCTGGCGAGCTGGCGGGATTGTTCGGCGACGCGGAGGGAGTCTTTGCGCAGGGCGGTTTGGTTGTAGAGGGTGACCGCGTTGGTGACGGTGGTGATGGCTTGCAGCCGGAAGCTTTGCTCGGATTGCTCGTAGTTGCGTTGGGCGATCTTGATGAAGTTGCGTGAGGCGGAGCCGAAGTTTTGCAGCAGGGGCTGGTAGAGGGCGATGCCGGCGTTTGTGGCGTAGCTGTCGGGGCCGCCGAAGTTGTTCTCGAAGCGTCCGGTTGCGGCGTCGAGGGTGAGGCGACCGCCGGTGGAGATGTTTTGGGAAATGGATGCGGAGGTGACTTCGCCCTCTTGGGAGTTGAAGGAGGAGGAGGCTCCGCCTCCGCCGCCGAGGGAGCCGGTGGAGTGGGTGGCCCTGATGGCGGGATCCCAGTAGCCGCGGGTGCCTTTGAGGCTTTGGGCGGCGATTTCCTTGTCGGTTTGGACGATGCGGATCTGGAAGTCTCGCTGGAGGGCGAGGGTGATGAGGCTGGGCAGGTCGATCTCCTCGGGCGCGGTGTCGGTGGCTCGCAGG
The DNA here is from genome assembly GCA_050297195.1 of Opitutaceae bacterium. Classification (GTDB taxonomy): domain Bacteria; phylum Verrucomicrobiota; class Verrucomicrobiia; order Opitutales; family Opitutaceae; genus Pelagicoccus. Next base: position 4,702 of record JBNKSG010000178.1, read on the forward strand.
TTCGGCAAGGTGAGGGCCAGGGCAAGGATGAGGGTTGTGGGACGGATGGTCATTTGGAAAATGGTTTGTTTTTTTGCCCACGAAGAGCACGAAGTTTCACGAAGAGGGGAGGACGTTGTGATTGGGTTGTTGCGGTCGCTGGCTTCCGTCTACGCCTACGGCTTCGCCGTGACGAGAAAGCTCAGCGCTACGAGGTTGTTATTCGCCGTGGAGGGTTTCGCTGAGGTTGGTGTTTATGACGTAGCGGGCGGGGGCGTAGATGGCGAGGGAGGAGACGACGATGATGAGGACGATGGGGAGGATGTAGATGATGGGATCGGCGGTGGGGGTTGCTATCTGGTTGTTGGTCATGATGCCGAGGATGGCGTAGCCGAGGGCGCTGCCGATCGCGAGCCCGAGAGCGATCTGCCAGCTGCTCATCTTGAAGATGTGGCGCATGATGGTGGCGCGGCTGGCTCCTAGGGCTTGGCGGATGCTGAATTCCTGGAAGCGTTGGCGTATCGAGAAATCCATGACGCCGTAGATGCCGATGGAGGCGAGCGTGAAGGCAGCGATGCCGAACATGCCAAAGAGGTTGCGGAAGAAGAGGACGCCGAACTGGCTTTCTTCGACTGCGGTTTCGACGGTTTTGACGCGGTAGAGGGCGAAGCTTTGGTCTTCGTCGTTGAGGATGGAGCGGATGTGGTTGGCCTGTTGGGTGGGATTGCCGTTGGTCTTGGCGAAAACGGTGACGTTGTTTTGAGGATCGCCGCTCATGGGGCGATAGACGCCGCCGAGCTGCTCGTCGCTTTTATTGGCTCCGGGGCCGGCCATCTTGGTGTCGGGCACGATGCCGACGATCGTGACCCAGGGGAAGCTGTCGGAGTACTCGTCTCGGATTTGTTGGCCGAGGGCGTCTTGGATGTTGTCGGGCCAGAGTCGCTTGGCGAGGATTTCGTTGATGACGCAGACCTTCTGGGCGTTGTCGCCTTGGTCCATCTTTTCGAATCCGCGTCCGTAGAGGATGGGGATGTCGAGCAGGTCGAAATAGTTGTCGGAGACGATCTCGTTGCGAGCACGGAGCTCTTCGCCTTCCGGCGCTTCGCGGCCGCGCACCTGCCAGCGGGAGTTCCAGTTGTAGATCATGTCGATGGCGCTGGTGAAGCCGACCCCTTCGAGGGCGGGGTTGTTTTCCATGAGGGTCTGGAGGCGTTCGAGTCCCTCGGCGCGTTGGTCGCCCGGGTAGTAGTTTTCGGGGAGATCGAAGCGGGCGGTCATGATCTGGCTCGGGTCGTAGGGGGGCTCGAATACGGCGGCGTCCTTGGCTCCGCTGACCATGGCGGAGGTGGCGATGAGCAGGGCGCAGGATGCGGAGAGCTGGGCGAGAACGAGGAGCTTGGAGAAGAGGCCCATCTTGAGGCTGGAGGAACCGCGGCTGTTGTCCTTGAGGATCTCGTTGACATCGGTCTTGGAGGCGCGGATGGCGGGGACGATGCTGGCCACGATGCTGGCGAAAAGCGTGATGAGGGCGAGGTAGGCGATGGTTTGCATATCTACGTCCATGTTCATCCAGATCGGTGGGTTGGCTTGGGCGGATGCGAGGACGGAGGCCCAGATGGTGCGGCTGGTCCAGATGGCGATGATGATTCCGCCGATTCCGCCGAAGAAGGCGATGGCGAAGCCTTCGACGAGCATTTGCATGACGAGGCGTCCGCGTTTGCCGCCGAGGGAGGCACGGATGGCGAGCTCCTTGACGCGGGTGGTGGCTCGGGAAAGGGTGAGGTTGGCGACGTTGGTGCAGGCGATGAGCAGAACCATGAGGGAGCAGGCGAGCAGGAGATAGACCATCTTGGGGAAGTCGCCGCCGATGAAATTCTCGCCGAGGGGTTCGATCTCGAATGCGATGTAACCTGTATTGGTTTCTGGATACGCGTCAGCCATGGTGGTAGCGATGGTGTTCATGGCCGGGGTGGCGGATCCGATGGTTTGCCCGTCCTTTAGGGTGGCGAGCACGAAGAGGCCGTCGCCGTCGGTTCGGGTCATTTCGACGTGGTTGGAGGTATCGTTTATCCAGACGTCGTGGCGGGAGGGGAAGTCCACGCCTTCGGGGGCGACGCCGATGATGGTGGTGGGGCTGCCGTTCATGTTGAAGGACTGTCCGATGACGGATTCGCGGCTGTCGAAGTGGTTTTTCCAGAGCTTGTAGCTGATGACGGCTTTTTTGGCGGCGTCGGGTTGGTCGTCTCCTTCCTGGAAGAAGGTGCCGATGTGGGGCTTGAGACCGAGGGTGTTGAAGAGGCTGGCGGAGACGTAGCTACCGTCGAAGCGTTCGGCATACTTTTCGACGACGATGCTGATGGTGGCGTTGGGCCGCATGAAGGAAAAGGTGTCGAAGACTTCCTGGCGTTCCTGGATCTCGCGGAAGTCCTTGGGGCGGATGAAGCCGATCTGGGAGCCGGACTTCCAGAGGTGCTCGGTGGAGGGGGCCCACTGGAGCACGTAGATTCTGTCGAAGTCGATGTCCTTGGGGTGTCCTTTGATGACCCCGAAGACGAGGGTGAGCATGAGGCCGACGAGGCCGAGCCCGAGGGAGAAGGCCATGATGGCGAGCAGCATGCTGCCGGGGTTTCGCCCAAATTGGCGGATGCCTACTTTGAGGTCATTTGAAAAGGACATGGGAAAGGGAGGCGGTAGGTTTTTAGGCTGTAGGGTCGGTGGGACTGGGGTTGGGACGAAGACTAGGACTGGGGGGGAGGTGAGTTGGCTCTCGCCCTAGCTTGACAGCATTCTAGAGCAATTTTCGTTTGATTGGACGCGTGAAATCGCGTGACAAGCACGCTCCTACAGAGGGTTGTGATTTTGTTGTAAGCGACTGGCTAAACGAAAAATGCTCTAGTTGACGGTGGCCGTGGTGGCGTGGGTTTCGTCGACGACCTTGCCGTCGAAGAGGTGCACGATACGGGAGGCGATTTCGTTGTAGCGTTCGTCGTGGGTGACCATGCAGATGGTGGCTCCTTCCTTGTTTAGGTCTTGGAGCATTTCCATGACCTTGGTGCCGTTTTTGGAGTCGAGGTTGCCGGTGGGCTCGTCGGCCAGGATCAGCGAGGGACGCGTGACCAGGGCGCGGGCGATGGAGAT
>JBNKSG010000179.1:0-7789 GCA_050297195.1 Opitutaceae bacterium
AAACAGGCGCCAAGGGCAATGGTCAGCCAGATGTACTTGCGAGCTGTCTTGGCGTCGCGCTTCTCTGCGGCCGCGTGAGCGAGTACCACGAAGTAGCTGGAGGTAAGCAGCCAGAAGGTGTTCGCGCCACCGATGAAGGTATTGGTGTGAGCCGCCGACTGAGCCCAGGAACCGTGCAAGGAACGGTTGAGCAAGTAGCTCGCGATAAGACCGCCGAAGATTACGATTTCAGAAGCCACGACCCACCAAACCGCGAGACGGCCTGTTGGAATACCGGTACGGCTTCTGCCAGTTGCAATGATTTTATGACCCATTGTATCTAGAAAGAGGTTACGTTAGATTTACTTGGATGTATCAGGCTCGTTTTGAGGCCAGTAGTCGTCCTCACGCCCTTCGACGGAGTATTCGTAGGGGCCGCGGTAAACTTCAGGGAGATTATCGCCGAAGTTGCCATGCGGAGGTGGAGACGGAGCAACCCACTCTAGCGTGTTCGCATTCCAAGGATTTGGCCCGGCCTTCTGCCCGCGCTTCAAGCTAACGATGAAGTTAACGAAGAATGGGATCTGGAAGAGGATGAGCACGATCAGCGAACTGGTCGCAAAAACGCGCAAGTCTTGGAGGTTTTCGGTGAAGAGGTCAGGATACGCGGTGTAACCTGCGATACGGCGGTGCTGTCCAGCCGCGCCCAAGATGAAGAGCGGAAGGAAGATGCCGTTGAACGGGATGATCGTACCCCAGAAGTGAATCTTGCCCCAGAACTCGTTGAGCTTGCGACCGAACATTTTCGGGAACCAGTAGTAGAGTGCCGAGAAGGTTCCGATAATCGCGATCGGTACGAACGTGTAGTGGAAGTGAGCCAATACGAAATACGTATCGTGGAGGTAGATATCCGTACCGCTCGAGCCCAGCCAGATGCCCGTTACCCCACCGATGAGGAACTCGGCGATGAAGGACAGAGCGAAAAGCATCGGAGTCGTGAATCGGATTGAGCCGCCCCAGAGCGTTCCGATGAATGCGAAGAGCATCAGAGCCACAGGAATCGAGATAAGCAGCGTCGTCGTGGTGAACAGGTAAGTTGCGCGCGGATCGACCCCGGAAATGAATTGGTGGTGAGCCCAAACGAAGAAGCTGAGGATACCCAAGCCAATGGAACTGTAGAGGATCATCTTGTAGCCAAAGAGCTTCTTGCGAGAGAAGGTACAGATGATTTCCGCAACCACGCCCATTGCTGGAAGCAGTACCACGTAAACTTCAGGGTGACCAAAGAACCAGAACAAGTGCTGCCACAGAACAGGGTCGCCACCCGCCACCGGATCGAAGAATCCGGTACCTAGGGTTTGGTCGAAAAGGAGCATAACCGCGCCCGCGACCAGCGGGCCGACGGAAGCCATGAAGAGGATCGACGCGATTACGATCATCCAAACGACCATCGGAATATCGTAGAGACGCATTCCCTTGGCGCGCGCATTCATCACTGTAGTGATGAAGTTGATACCGCCGAGAAGGAAGGCCACAATTTCTAGCGTAACCGCGATCAACCACATCGGCGCCCCAAACGGCGTACCATTGTATTGAGGTTGAGTGGACAACGGAGGATACGCCGTCCATGCTCCTCCAAATCCGCCTTGTGGGACGAAGAAGGAGGCGATCAGCACGATCGCGCTGATAAGGAAGATCTGGTAGGAAAGCCGGTTGATCTTCGGAAAGACCATATCGTCACAACCAATCATCAGCGGGATGAGGAAATTTCCGAGAGCTGCGATAAGAACCGGCATCGCCACCCAGAAAATCATGATCGTTCCGTGATTGGTAACGAGCGAGTTGTAAGCAGCAGGCGAAACCACCCCAAAGAACGGAATGGACGAGCCAGGGAAAGCCAGATGCATGCGGAACACATAGGAGAAGAAGCCTCCGATAAGTCCCATGGCCATACCTGTGAAAAGGTATTGGAAGCCAATGATCTTGTGGTCAGTGGAGAAGCAGTACTTGCTCCAGAAAGATTCGTGATGGCCGTGGTCGTCGTGGTGATCGACGGCAGCCGTTGCAGTTGCGGTATCAGCCATTGTTAGGCGCCTCCTTCAATTCAGATTCTGTGTTAGCGTAAGCCGCGTCCTTCTTCAGGTTCGCTGGAGAATTCTCGGCAATCCAAGCGTCGTACTCTTCAGCGGACTTGATGACGACGCGGGCTGGCATGAAGCCGTGGCCGTAACCACACATCTCGGCGCACTGGATATCCCACTCCCCTTCGAGGATGGGCTTGAAGTGACCGTAGATCTTGCGCCCTGGAACCGCGTCCTGCTTCAGGCGGAAAACAGGGACCGAGAAGCTGTGCATGACGTCGAGAGCCTGCAGCTCGAACTGGTACTGCGTGTCCTTCTTGAGCACGAGTTCGTTGATCATCACGATATCGTCAGCTGTATCCAATACGCCGTCAGCTCCCGCGTGCTCGAAGGTCCAAGCCCATTGCTGCGAGATCACCCGCACCTGCTCGTCGTACTCGGGCATGTCGATCTTCACCTCGTGCCACACCTTGAAAGTGTAGAACAGGATCGCCAAGTCGCAGAAGAGGATCAGGTAGTGAGGGATTTCGATGGCCTGCTTCTGCTTGTGCGTTTCGCCAGTGATATACTGGGCTTTTTGTCCCGCCTTGGCGCGGAACCGAAAAACGGTGTACAAGAAAAAGGCAAAGGTCAGCAAGAACCAGAACATCACCAAATATGTGATCAGATCAAACAGGTGGTCGATGCTTCCGGCAAACGATGATGCTCGTGGAAGGAAGTACTCTAGCATGGGAGACGGATTAGGTTAAGATCGAAGGCAAAGCTGTCAGGCTGCCTACACGAAGAATTTCCAGAAACACAGAATCGTGGCCGAGAACAAAATAGCCCCCACCAAAGTGTATTTAAAGAGCCTACGCGTGATGGCGTACGCGTACTGCTCGTGTTGCGGATCAATTTCAGTGGGCTCTTCGCTCATTATTCTGTCAGGCGGTTATAATGGAAATGTGCAAAGCGCTACGCTTACTTCGAAAGGGAGTGGATGTAGGCAACAACGTCCTTCACGGCTTGATCGTCCGCGAGGGTCATGGCCATCGGACGCATCTGCGAACCAGTGACGTCCTGCGGGTTCGAGCCGCGCACTCCATCCTTGAACTTGTGCAGTTGCGCCACCAGATACCAATCGTGCTGGTTGCGAAGCGACGGAGCGTTCAAAAGATCGTTGCCGGCAGCATCCGCGCCATGACACGCCTGACAGGTCATAAAGAGCGCTTTTCCCTTCTCGGCGTTGCCTCCTTCGATGGTCGCCTCGGTTGGCTTGCTCTCGAGCGATGCCACGTACTTCGCCACCGCCGCGATGTCGGCCTCCGAAGTCAGCAAGCTAGCCATCGGACGCATCTGCAGGCCGGACGCGTCGCGAGGATCGCCACCGCGGTGCCCCTCCTTGAACTTGGCGATCTGAGCCGCGACATACTTTTCGGAAAGCCCCGCGATCGCCGGAGCGTTGAGCAGCTTGTAGCCCGAGCCGTCCGCCTGGTGGCAAGCGACGCAATTCGCATAAAGCTGCTTGCCACGCTCATCTTCAGCGTGGGAAACGGCGGATACCAGTGACGCCAAAAATCCGGCCATTGCGAGCCGGAGTGCAGTTTTCGAGAGAGACGAGATAATCGATTTCATAAGTCAAAAGAGAAGCCAACCGGACAGTCTTACCGGAACGGCATCGTTGCAGTGCTAGATGTTAATACTCTGTGTTCGTCTTGGCGCAAGCATCCCAAAGATTGGGATAGGAAAAAGTAGGCACGACAGACAGGCTAACCGCTGTCAGAAAGGGGGCTAATACCCTTTTTGAGCACTTCGATGTCAAGGCAAAAGCCCTTGAGATTTAAAGACATAGTTCGGGGTTGCTCCATCGGAGATTCAAGGGATCGGGAGATTCCGACGGACTGTCCGATTCGAGCGTTTCGCCCACACGGATTAACAAATCGGAACCCACAACGGGTAAAACTTGTTCTAAAACGACCGCCCCTCCCCGCAAAGCGCTTAGAAAGCTGGTAGGCACGCCGAAGTCTATCTCTAATAAAGACTCAATACGACCCGCCACGATCCCATCCCACACCTCCCCCCGCATCATGCTTCGACTCGCTGCATTTCAATTGCCTACCAAATGAGTGAGCAGCTCTCCAACGCGCTGCCGCGGCGCATCATCGTGATCGATGATACCGAATCCATTCACTCGGACTTCAAAAAGGTCCTGTCTCCCGCAGGCTCGAGCGAGACCGAGCTCGCCCTCGAGGAGCTCGACCGGCTCATGTTCGACGACGTAGAAAGCTCGGATACACCATCCACCGCCCAATTCAATTTCGATATCGGACACGCCTACCAAGGCGAAGAAGGCCTCCAAAAGATCCTCTCTGCAAAAGAAGCCGGAGAGCCCTACTCCGTGGCCTTCATCGACATGCGCATGCCACCCGGCTGGGACGGACTGAAAACAGTCGAGGAGATTTCCAGATCAGACCCGAGCATTCAACTCGTCATTTGCAGCGCCTACTCGGACTACTCCTGGCGAGAAATCATCGCACGCGTCGGCCACACCGACCGCTTGCTCATCCTCAAAAAGCCGTTCGACCAAGCCGAAGTCTACCAGCTAGCCGTCGCCCTGAGCGAAAAATGGCAAACCGAGAAACGGACTCGCGACTTGCTCGCCGAGCTCGAACAGAAGGTCGAGGAACGCACCCAGCAAATCCGCGAAGCCAACCTCAACCTCAACAATCTCAACTCCGAACTGCAGGCAGCCGTCGCCGAGGCACGCACCGCCGAAAGAGCCAAAGGTCGCTTCCTCGCGACTATGAGCCACGAGATTCGTACCACCCTAAACGGGATCATAGGCGCCTCGCACATGCTCAACCACAGCTCCAGCCTACCCGAGTCCGACCTCGAGTTCGCGAGCATCATACAGAAGAGCGGCGACGCGCTCATGATCATCATCAACGACATTCTCGACTATTCGAAGTACGAGAACGGACAGCTGGAACTGGAGAAGATTCCCTTCTGCCTCAAAGACCTCGCCCGCGAGTGCACCAACCTGATGGAAAACGCCCTCACGCGGATGAACATCAACCTCGTGCTCGAATACGACGAAACCCTCCCAGAACTCGTCGTAGGCGATCCAGCCCGTATCCGCCAAGTCATCCTCAACCTTCTCAACAACGCCTTCAAGTTCGGCCGAGACGGAACCGTGACCCTATCCATCAAGGCGGACAAGCTAAGCCAAAAAAACGCCACCCTGCGCATCGAAATCATCGACGAAGGCATCGGCATGGCGCCCGAAACCGTAGAGCGCCTTTTTTCCGCATTCATGCAGGCCGACTCCTCCACCACCCGCGAGTACGGCGGCACTGGCCTAGGACTCGCGATCTGCAAGCTGCTAGCTGACGCCATGGCCGCCCGCATCGACGTGAAGAGCGAGCTGGGCAAAGGTTCCTGCTTCGCCTTCGTGCTCGATCTCCCACTCGCCTCGGAGGATGCAAAGCCAGTACCCATCGAGAAGACGCAAACCGCCTCCCAAGAGGTAGCCCGCTTCGAAAAGGCCGTACATCAAGACTTCGGAGACAAGCGCGTCTTGCTCGTCGACGACAACGCCATCAACCGCAAGCTGGGCAAGCGCTTCCTGCAGCAAATGAAGGTACAAGTCACGCTCGCCACAAATGGGCGCGAAGCTTTCGAGATCGCCACCAACGACGACTTCGACCTCGTGCTGATGGACCTGCAGATGCCGGAACTCGATGGCATGCAAGCGACCCGGAAAATCCGCGAAAGCGGCGGTCCTCGGAGCGAGATCCCCATCGTCGCCCTCACCGCAAATGCCTTCACCGACGTGCGAGACGACTGCAAGGCCGCCGGAATGAACGATTTCCTCACCAAGCCGTTACGCGTCAACGAACTGGCGGAAACGCTCGACAAGTGGATCAATGGCGCCGAAAGCGCCGCTCCCGCCTCGAACTGAACAAGACAGGTCAGACCATAGAACCTTGGAGGTAGCCTCCAGATCAGCAGAGAGGGCATCGAAAAGGGAGCAACTGTCCCCTCGCGCTTCCGAGCCCGCCCAAAGGGATGATCAAGACGCGCTCCCTCGCCCCCCCAAAAAAAAGGAAGCTTCCTATTCGAGAAACTAGGAACGCCTACTTCGCCAAGCCGAAGCGCTTGGTGAACGGGTAATAAATCATGATCGGACGACCCACTACGGCCTCCGGCGGCACGAAGCCCCAAACGCGTCCATCCGAGCTGTTGTAGCTATTGTCGCCAAGAGCGAAATAGCGGTTCTCCGGCACGGTTTGCTCCGTCGACAGGTCAACCGTCAAAGGCCCCTTCCCCTTCATATCCGTGTAGCCGCCATAGCTATCTTCCTTCTTGGAATTCTTCTCGAAGGCCACCGAACCAGTGGCGGGCTTTCCATTCACGTAAAGGGTAGTCCCCTCGACCTTCACCGTATCGCCGGGAGTCCCCACCAAACGCTTGATGTAGAACTTGTCCTCGGCCACCGTAGGAATCGAGTCCGTCTTGAAAACGAATCCGTCTCCAACCTTTGGCGACACGAAATGGTAGGACATCCGATCCACGAAAAGCTGGTCTCCGGTCATCAAGTCAAAGGAGAGCAAGCTCTCCCCTTCCTCTACCTTCCGCCCGGTCTTCAGAAGGTAAACCGTCACGTTCACGTTCCGGCCGCTGCGCGGATCGAATACCGATACGTTTTCCGTCCTCGCAAACGCGCCTTGGCCCAAGCCATTCCGCTCCATCAAACGATCATAGGGAGACTCCTTCCCTGCCTCCTGCAGCGGCAACAAAACCTGGCGATCCAGGTTGAAATCCGAGGGGTACTTGAAAGACACGCTCTCCGCGCCACTTTCACCGCCGACGTACAACACCCGCTCCACCCCTGGAGCGTTGACCACAAAATAGCGCTTCACGTTCGCCGGACGTTCGAAAATCCGGTAGGACCCGCTGCCAGTCTTGACCAAAGGAATCAACAACTCGCCGCTGGCAGGCGCCTTTACCTCGTAATGCTTCGCCCCGAACGCTACGAAGCGAAACGCCTTTTCGATCGCGTTCGGCTTATCTGTATCGTCCACATAGACCTCTCCCGTCATCCCGTAGTAGCTCGGCCACATGGAATTGGTCGGGATCTTGAAAGGCTTGACGAAAAAGGTGGTGAAGCCGACGTAGATAATAAGGGCCGCGAAGAAAAACTCCACATTCTCCGCCATCGAGCCACGCGGATAGTAGTTTCCGCCCACTTGCTCCATGTGCTCCTTTAACGCTTCGATCGAGGACCGCAGACGGCTGTGATTCTTCTCCGACTTGTCCTTCATCCCCGCCTTCACTTCCTCGCTCAGCTGCAGCAGCTTCGAAACCTCCGTCTCGCTCAGGCGATCCTTGCGGAAATTGTAGACCTTACCCGCGTGGTAGAGCCAGTTTTTCGCGGTTTCCCGCAACTTGGTGGATTCGGATTTGAACAAGGAGAACATAGGGCTTCGCTTGAGGAAAGCCAGACACTGGCCAGCCATTTTCGATCCCGCGAGCGAAAAATCCCCCGAAATCCCCCGTAGCGCGGTACCGACCGCAGGGACATCACCCACTTCAGCCCGCGACCGCGAAGAACGGATCCAGCACCGTCGGTCGCGGGCTGAAGCTCCGTGCTACGGGAATCCTCCACTCAATAGCGAACTCCGACTAGTCGTTCTTCAGCACCTTGATGAACGCGTCGGGCGGGATGGAAACGTTGCCGATGTTCTTCA
>JBNKSG010000180.1:0-7780 GCA_050297195.1 Opitutaceae bacterium
ATCCGACGCCATTTCCCCGGCCGTTCGCCGCATCGCCGAAGAAGAAAATATCGACCCTGCCACCGTTAGCGGAACCGGCAAGGACGGACGCGTCACCAAGGGCGATATGCTCAAAGCCGGCCCCACCTCCCGCATGCCAGCCGACGAAGAGCAGAAGCCAGCGGCGCCTGCTCCTTCCACCGCCAAACCTGCTCCAAGCGGCGAACGCACCACTCGCAAGCGCATGACTCCGCTACGCGCCAAAATCGCCGAGCGACTCGTCTCCGCCCAGCAAGAAGCCGCAATGCTCACCACCTTCAACGAGGTCGACATGAGCGCCGTCATGGGACTACGCAAAAAATATCAAGACGCCTTCGTCAAGAAGAACGGCGTCAAGCTCGGCTTCATGTCCCTCTTCGTTAAAGCCGTCGTCAACGCGCTCAAGGAAGTGCCTGGCATCAATGCCCAGATCGATGGAAACGAAATCGTTCAAAACCACTTCTACGATATCGGCATCGCCGTATCCACTCCGAAAGGACTGATGGTTCCCGTCGTTCGCGACTGCGACCAACTCGGCCTCGCGGAAATCGAACAAGCGATCATCGGCTACGCCAACAAAGCTCGCGAAGGCAAGATCGGTATCGAGGACCTATCCGGCGGCGTATTCACAATCACGAACGGAGGCATCTTTGGCTCCATGCTCTCAACGCCGATCCTCAATGCTCCGCAAAGCGGTATCCTCGGCATGCACACCATCCAGGAGCGTCCCGTGGCAATCAACGGACAAGTGGAAATTCGCCCGATGATGTACCTCGCCGTCTCCTACGACCACCGCATCGTCGACGGCAAGGAAGCGGTCACCTTCCTCGTCAAAGTAAAGCAAGCCCTCGAAGACCCAGCCCGCCTCTTGCTCGAAGTCTAAAGCTTCGCTCGATTCAAAATTACAAATCTCAAATTTCAGATTCCAAAGACGCATGTCTGACTCACCTTCTTTCGATGTAGCCGTAATCGGCGGTGGCCCTGGCGGCTACGTAGCCGCGATCCGCTGCGCCCAGCTCGGGCTCAAGACCGCACTCGTTGAAAAACGCAAGACCCTCGGCGGCACTTGCCTCAACGTCGGCTGCATTCCCTCAAAAGCCCTGCTTCACACCAGCGAACAATTCGAATTCGCCGCCCACAACGCAAAAGCTGCGGGCATCGAAATCGATGGCAAAGTGACCTTGAACCTGAAGACGGTCATGGAAAAAAAGGACAAAGTCGTGAAGCAGCTCACCGGCGGCGTCGACATGCTCGTGAAGAAGAGAGGCATCAAGCGCTTCGAAGGACACGGTAAGTTGCTCGGCGACGGAAAGATCGCAGTCGACGACAAGGAAGCCCTTTCCGCCAAAAACATCATTCTCGCCACCGGGTCCGCAGTCGTCGACCTTCCCTTCCTCAAGCAAGACGGCAAAACCATCGTTTCCAGCGATCAAGCGATCGCCTTCGATTCCGTTCCCCAAAACCTGGTCGTCATCGGAGCCGGCGCCATCGGGCTCGAGCTCGGTTCCGTCTGGGCTCGCTACGGCAGCAAGGTTACCGTCCTAGAATTCCTCCCGAACATCGCAGCCGGCTACGATCAAGACGTATCCAAAGTCCTAGAGCGCTCCTTCAAGAAGCAAGGACTCACCATCCACACCAACACCAAGGTCACCGGCACCAAGGAAATAGACGGCAAGCTCAACGTGGTCGCAGAGAAAAAAGGCAAGGAAGTGGCCGTGCCCGCTGACAAGATTCTCGTCGCCGTCGGACGCAAGCCCTACACCGAAAACCTCGGCCTCGACGCGGTGGGTATCTCTCCGGACAAGCGCGGCTTCATCGAGATCGACGATTATTTCAAAACAAGCGCCGAAGGCGTCTTCGCCATTGGCGACATCGTTCGCGGCCCCATGCTCGCCCATAAGGCCGAAGAGGAAGGCGTGGCCCTTGCCGAGCTCATCGCCGGCAAGGCAGGACACGTCAACTACGAGGTCATTCCGAACGTCATCTACACAGAGCCAGAAGTTGCCGGCGTAGGCATCACCGAAGCCCAAGCCAAGGACAAAGGCATCAAGGTGAAGGTAGGCAAATTCCCAATACAAGCCAACGGACGCGCCATCGCCTCCGACGCGACCGATGGCATGGTCAAGATCATCGCCTGCGCCGAGACCGACAAGATCCTCGGCGGACAAATAGTCGCCAAGGGAGCCAGCGAGATGATTTCCGAAATCGTCACCCATATGGAATACGGCGGCAGCGCGGAAGACCTCGGTCGCACCGTACACGCTCACCCGACCATCTCCGAAGCGATCAAGGAAGCCGGCCTCGCCGTCGACGGAGCCGCTATCCACTCCCTGTAACACATCCCGTGGGAGCGTGCTCACGACAGGGCGTAGCTCGCTTGCCGAGCGAAGACTGTTGTCACGCGATAGATCCATGACCCAACACGCCACCCTAGATTTTCTCAACGCGCGGCGTGACTGGGTCCTTGCCGCACCCAAGGACAAGGCTCCCATTCTCACCCTTTGCGTTCGCCCTGACCTAGGCGAACGCGAGTTCGTATCCCAACTTCAACTCGATCCCGAACAGGGCGTCGTAGGAGATCGCTGGATACGAAAAACGTGGATGTACACCGAGGACGGCCAACCCGACCCACGTATCCAAGTCTGCCTCCTCGGCTCACGCGTGCTGCAACTCATTCGACGCGACCCTGATGGCATGACCTACCCCGGCGACAACATCATCGCCGACATGGACTTTTCGGAAGCAAACATGCCCATCGGGCAACGCCTGAAGATCGGAAGCGCCGTCATCGAAGTCTCCGATGTCTTCAACACCGCCTGTTCCAAGTGGAACGAGCGATACGGCAGCGACTCCATCAAGTGGATCAACCTACCAGAAAACAAACCGCACCGCCTCCGCGGCATCCTTTGCCAAGTCGTGCAAGCGGGATCCGTTTCGCTCGTCGACAGTATCGAGAAGCTCTAAGGAACCTAGGGAGAGCGAAACCTCGCGGCACGCTTCGTTACTCAAAGTCACGCATTCTCCGAATCGGACTGAATCGCTTTCCAAGGGAGTTTCGGAAGGAACCGCTTTTCGTACATCCCGAGAACCGGGCGTCTCACTCGAGCGAACAACTCCTGCCAAGCCCAGGACAATACGATCCAGGTTTTCGGACGGCTTCTCCATTTCCTTGGCTATCGCTGCTGACACCTCCGCAGCAGCGGCATTGGACTTGGTCTCTACAGACTGGTACTGCCACTCGGTTTTAGGATGCGCCTCCTAAAAGCCGCCCTCTTCGCACCAACGACGCGACTCAGTCCAACCCGCTGAACACAATCCCGTCGACATCGGGCAGGCGGCCGGGATGTCCCAGAGTCCCCCCCCCCAGCGCCCCCTGGCTGAAACCAACTACCTTTTTCTCCTTTATTTGGAACGATTCCAATTTTCACTTGATATTTAGAATTATTCCATTTCGATACTGCGACTTAGAGTTATTCTAAATAAGCAGCGCCATCCAATCCACATGAACAACGAAGTCAGATCAGAGATCCTCCACCAGAAGCTTGCCGCTTCGGGTCTTCGTTCGACTCGCCAACGCGAGATCGTCTACGACGCGATCCTTTCGAAGCGAGACCACCCCACCGCCGACGAAATTTTTGCCAGAGCCAAGCAAGAGATGCCAACCATCTCGCTGGCAACCGTTTACAACTGCCTAGACACCCTTGTCCATTGCGATCTCGTCAAGCAGGTGCACCTCGAACGCGAATCCACCCGCTACTGCCCCAACCTCACGGAGCACGCCCATTTCCACGACAACGAGTCGGGCACCATCTACGACGTGCAGCTCGACCCTGTCACCATTTCCAAGCTAACAGAACTCCTCCCCGAGGGATTCGACGTCAGCAGCATCGATATCACTTTCCGCGGCAAAGCGGCCAAATAAACAACTCGCAACCTTTCAAATAAAACATCGATTCTCCCGCCCGAGCGAGAATCACGAAAAATCATCAGATCATGAGCAACACACTCGAAATCAAGAACCTCAACGTAAGCATCGGCGACAAGCAGATCCTAAAAGACTTCAGCCTCACGGTTCCGAAGGGCGAAGTTCACGCCATCATGGGCCCCAACGGCACCGGCAAGAGCACCTTGGCAAAGGCGATCGCGGGACATCCCGACTACGTAATCACCAGCGGTGAGGTCTATATCGACGGTGAAAACATCATGGAGCTCGAAGCAGATGAGCGTGCCCGCGCCGGCCTCTTCCTCGCCTTCCAGTACCCGATGGAAATACCAGGCGTCACCATCGCCAACTTCATCCGCGCCGCTCTCAACGCTCGCCTTCCCGACGACGAAGAGCTCAACGCTCCCGAGTACTACAAGGAACTCTACGCCAAGATGGACATGCTCAAGATCGACCGCAAGTTCACCGCCCGCTCCGTAAACGACGGATTCTCCGGCGGCGAAAAGAAGCGCTGCGAAATCCTGCAGATGGCGATGCTCAAACCAAAGTACGCCGTCCTCGACGAAACCGACTCTGGCCTCGATATCGATGCCCTCAAGATCGTATCCGAAGGCGTCAACGCAATGCGGGGCCCAGGGCTCGGCGCCCTCGTCATCACTCACTACCAACGCCTCCTCGACTACATCGTACCTGACGTCGTTCACGTCATGTACGACGGCCGCATCATCAAGAGCGGCCCCAAGGAACTCGCCCTCGAGCTCGAAAGCAAGGGCTACGACTGGGTCAAGGAACTCGCCGGCGAAGTCGCCGCATCCTAAGCTAGCGAATCGCTAGACACGAAAACCTTCAACGTACCAAAATTATGGTTACACCAAATTCAGAGATCGAAGTCGATCGCGAGAAAGGGAATTTCCGCTTTACCGAAAGTCATAAGTTCGACGCGGGTATCGGCCTTTCCGAAAAGGTCATCGACTACATTTGCGACGTCAAAGAAGAAGACCAATGGATCCGCGACTTCCGCAAGCGCGCCCTCAAGGTCTTCGAGTCCAAGCCTATGCCCACCAATTGGGCAACCAAGGACCTCGAGAACATCGACTTCGACAAGATCCGTTACTATCTCTCGGGAGGTAGCCGCGCTTCAAAGTCATGGGACGACGTACCGGACGACGTGAAGCAAACCTTCGAGCGTCTCGGCATTCCCGAAAACGAACGTAAGTTCCTAGCGGGCGTCGAAGCCCAGTTCGACTCCGAAGCCGCGTATTCAAATATCAAGGAAAGCGTCGGCAAGCAGGGCGTCATCTTCATGGGCTCCACCGAAGGCCTCATGAAGCACCCCGAGATCTTCAAGAAGTGGTTCGGCAAGGTTATCCCCACCGGCGACAACAAGTTCTCCGCTCTCAATAGCGCCGTCTTCTCCGGCGGTTCCTTCATCTACGTCCCACCAGGCGTCAAGGTCAGCCATCCGTTGCAAGCCTACTTCCGCATCAACGCGGAAAACTTCGGCCAGTTCGAACGTACGCTCATCATCGCCGACGAAGGATCCGAAGTCACCTACATGGAAGGCTGTACCGCTCCGAAGTTCGACACCGCTACCCTGCACTCCGCAGTCGTAGAACTCGTGGCTATGCCGGGAGCCAAGATCGAATACGTCACTGTACAGAACTGGTCCTCCAACGTCTTCAACCTCGTAACCAAGCGCGCCATCGCCCACGAAGGGGCCACCGTCAAGTGGATCGACTGCAACATCGGCAGCCGCCTGACCATGAAATACCCGGGCGTCGTCCTGAAGGGCAAAAAGGCTCGCGGCGAGGTTCTCTCCATCGCCCTCGCCAACGACGGACAGCACCAGGACACCGGCGCCAAGATGATCCACGCTGCGGACGAAACCACCAGCAACATCATCTCCAAGTCCATCAGCGTCGGCAAAGGCCGCTCCACCTACCGTGGACAAGTCCACATGCCGAAGAATCTTAAAGGCTGCAAAAACAACACCGAGTGCGACGCCTTGCTCATCAACGACAATTCCCGCACCGACACCTATCCAGCCATCACCGTTCGCGGCAACAAGAACGCCGTGCAGCACGAAGCCTCCGTATCCAAGGTATCCGCCGAGCAGATCTTCTACATGCAACAGCGCGGCCTCAGCGAAGGCGAGGCCATGAGCCTTAGCGTCAACGGCTTCGTCAACGACCTCACCCGCCAATTCCCCATGGAATACAGCGTGGAGCTCAAGCGCCTCATCGAACTGGAAATGGAAGGCTCCGTAGGATAGCCCGAATCTTCAATTTTGAATCTTCAATATTCAATTACCTAGTGAGTTCACTTACAACAGACACACCCATGAGCGAAAGCAGCGACGCGATCAATCCGATCAAAGAGGCATTCAATCGCCATATCGAAGATCTGGATACAGCTCCCGGATGGTGGAAGAGCAGCAAGACAGAAGCCTTCGAAAAGTTCGATAGCCTCGCTCTTCCAACTCGCCGCGACGAGCCTTGGCGCTTCGCCACAATCAAAGGCCTCGAACTGGACGACATCAAGTTCGCCGCCCTGCCAAGCATCAGCGACGCCGCTTCCCTCGTAGCCCGCTCGAACTTCATCGAAAACTTTTCCGGACGGTTCGTGTTCGGCGACGACCAGACGCTGCAAGCGGATCGCATCTCCCCAGAGCTCGCCGAAAAGGGCGTCATCTGGGCCCCCTTCCGCGAAGCGATCGCCAAGCACGCTGACATCGTGAAGGACTATTTCATGAAGCAGGAGGCAGACCTCGGTTCCGAGAAATTCGCCGCCCTTCACCAGGCCTTTCTCGAAAACGGAGCCCTCCTCTACGTCCCCAAGGGCGTGGAAATCGAAGAGGCCTTCGTCGTCTACAATTGGAGCATCAACGCTGGCTCGGCCATCTTCCCGCACACCCTCGTCATCACCGAGGACTTCGCGAAAGTGAAGCTCGTAGAAGCGAACCTCTCCGCCACTGAAGACGCAGCGGCCTTCTCCTGCGGGGTCAACCACATCTTCGCAGGCGTCGGTTCCACTGTCGACTACACGCACCTGCAGAACTTCAACGAGCAAACGCTCGGCTTCCAGCTCAACTCCAACGTAGCTGGCAAGGACTCCAACGTGAAGACCATCAGCGTCAACGTTGGCTGCAAGCGCTACCGCTCCGAAACCCACGGCCAAATCAAGGGTGCCGGTTCCAAGGTGGAAATGCTTTCCCTCGCCGTGGCAGACCACGAGCAAGAGATCGACCAACGCACCTTGCAGACTCACTCCGCGCCAAACGCCGTTTCGGACCTGCTCTTCAAAAACGCTCTCGTCGACAACGCTCGCACCATCTTCTCAGGCTTGATCAAGGTCGACCCCGGCGCTCAGCAAACCGACGCCTACCAGACCAACCGCAACCTACTCCTCAGCGGAACCGCCGAAGCCAACTCGCTGCCCGGTCTCGAAATCGATGCCAACGACGTCAAGTGCAGCCACGGCGCCACGACCTCGCAAATCGAAGACGAAGAGATCTTCTACATGCTCGCTCGCGGCATCCCGCGCGAGAAAGCGCAGGAGTTGATCGTTTATGGATTCTTCGAGGAGATCCTCGAACGCATTTCCTGCGAAACCGTCGCGGACAACGCTCGCCAGATCATTCAAGACAAGTTCAAGAAGCGCCTCGCCAAGTAGGAGCGCTCGTCAAGAGAACCGGAACCAGCGAACTCTAACAGATTACCATGCAGACCGAAGAACAGCAGCAACGCAGCCTCACCCGCGAGGTTGAAGCGGTACAAATCCCCAGCGGCGAGCCCATCCAGCTCCCCGCCCTCTCAAAGG
>JBNKSG010000181.1:0-7757 GCA_050297195.1 Opitutaceae bacterium
GTTGAAGATGGCGCGACGATCCTTGGCAGGCACGTAGTTCGTCATCGCATGCAAACCCACATCGTACTTCCGCCCCTCCTTCGCATAAAAGCTATTCAATCCGCCCGGAGCATTGTGCTGCTCCAGGATTATTGCCTTCTTGCCGAAATGGGCCGCTCGAATGCCAGCCGACAGACCAGACATCCCCGCTCCAATGATCGCTACCTCGTAATGCTCTGACATTTCGTACTCAACTCGTGGATACAAGAATGGCCCAACCGCTCGCGGTGGGCCAATTCGAAAAAATGGATCTGTTCTGAAAAGCGCTTAGACCAGAGCGTTGAACTTGGGAGTCAGGTACTCCGCGCAGCTGTCTAGGGAGGCAAGCTGAACGTAGTCGGCTTCGGGCACTTCGATGCTGTGCTGTTTACGGAGTTCCATCACGATATCGAGGAAGTCCATCGAATCGAGATCCAGTTGCTCACGTAGGGCGACATCGCCTTTAACATCGCTAAGATCCTCGTCAGGAGCTATTTCCGCGATGATGTCGAGCACCACTTGCTTGCATTCGTCTTTGGTCATGTAAGTTTTCTTTGCTAGTTCGAAAAGCGCTTGATGATGAGCGCCGAGTTAATACCGAGCATACCAAAGGAATTATTAAGAATGGCGTCAACCCGTTTCGCTTGCTTCGGCTGGTTGATCACCAAGCCCGGCAAATCGCACTTTGGATCCAGGTTATCCACGTTGATCGTGGGGTGCACCAGTCCATCCTCAAAGGACGGCAAGTTGCCCGCAAGCTCCAAGGAACCAGCAGCTCCCATGGCATGGCCAATGTACCCCTTGGTGTTGTTGATATGCGTGTCTGGGCAATTCTCAAAAACCTCGCGAACCGCTTCGCACTCCTGAATGTCTCCCAGCGGAGTGGCGGTCGCATGAGTGCTTACGATATGGATGTCGCTTGGCTGCATGCCGGCCTTCTCCAATGCACCTCGCATGCACTCGGCTTGACGCTCGGGGTTGGGCAAAACGTAGTCGGTCGCGTCAGAGTTGATCTTATAGCCAACGATTTCCCCGTAGATCTTCGCTCCCCGCGCTTGAGCATCTTCAAGACGCTCAAGGGTATACAAGGCGCCGCCCTCCGAGACCACGATGCCGTTCCGGTCCTTGTCGAACGGGCGGGACGCCTTATTCGGGTCTTCGTGCTCCGCCAACGCGCCCTGACTCTTGAAGCCGGCGAAAATGCCAAACGAGCGAATACTCTCCGAGACGCCACCCGCGATCGCCAAGTCAACTTCCCCGAGCTGCAACATCTGCATGCCTTGGATCAGTCCAAGATTACCGGCCGCGCACGCGGCGCCGATCGTGTAGGCCGGCCCATGTACCTTCAAATTCAAGGAAACCTCTCCCGCAGGATTGTTGGAAACCGTCCGCGGATTGTGGTGGTGGGACCAGAACTTGGTATCGTAGTCGAACTGGGAGATGTTATAGACCTCGTTCTCCGTCTCGACATTTCCGTGCTCCGTCGTTCCCACGTAAATCCCGGTGCGCTTGGCATCGAGCTGCTCCACTTCGAAGCCCGCATCCGCCAGAGCTTCCCGGGCGCAATAGATGGAAATGCTCCCAGCACGTGTCCCCACTCTCAAGTCCTTGCGACGCTGGTACTTTGTGGCCTCAAAATCGCACACGCCCGCCAGGACCTGACCCATGTAGCGCATGTCGATCCTGCTGATACCGCCCTTACCTTCGAGGAGGCTACGACGAAATTCCTCAAGCGTGTTGCCATTGGGAGAGGTCAGGCCGACGCCCGTTATTACTACTCTACTAAGTGTCATAGGATTGTTCAGAAATTGCGATCAAGCAGGACAAGGCATCGGGGTTAGCCATTTACGCCCTCCATTCAACACTAAATCCGAGAGCATCAAAGGGACCGACGCTTTTGCCCGTAATTTTCAAGAAATAGCGCCTCTCCGTTGGAGCCGACGACAGGCGGAGCGCAATCCAAAACCACAGAAACCCTCATAACATACCAGGGTTATTACCCCTTCAAGCGACCAAACGCATCTAAGAATACGATAATAGAGCGTAAACCAGCAACAAACATGTTGCTTAGACTTGGCACATGATCATTAATTGACGTTAACAAACTGGTAGTAATACGTAAACTACCTGAACTGACACCTAAGAAAACACCAACAGCCAGCACCTGTATTCAGACCGAAGACCGAATGAAAGTCGTACTCATCGAAGACCAAATACTCTTTAGAGAACTCACCGAATCAATCGTCCGGACCGACTTTGGGCTGGAAGTGGTTGGACAATTCGACGACGGCGAAGAGGGCCTGCAAGCCTGCCTCGACCTCCAGCCCGATCTCGTCATCCTTGACCTCAAAATCAAGAAGCTCGGCGGACTCACCGTTTTCAACCGCATCAAGGACCGCACCCCCGAGTGCAAAGTGATCCTCGTGTCCGCCCACTTCACGCCAGAAATCGTCAAGAACACTGTCGAACGTGGCGTGAACGGGCTGGTGACCAAGAACAGCTCCATCGAAAGCCTCAAGGACGCCATCGGCCAGATCCTCAAGGGAGCCGTCTACTACTCACCAGAAGCCTACAAGCTGCTCCGCCAGCCGATCACCAACAAGGACTACAACGATAGCCTCAAGATGCTCACCCCACGCGAAACCGACGTTTTGCAAATGGTCGGCGAAGGCTACAGCTCCAAGGAGATCGCTCGTTCCTTCAACCTGAGCGTTCGCACGATCGACGCCCACCGCTCCAATATCATGCGCAAGCTCAACCTGCGCGGAGCAACGGACATGACTCGCCTCGCAGTAAAGCTCAAGCTCGTCAGCCAAGACTAGTTCTCCTGATTCCAAATTTCACAAAAAGGCGTCCCTGCAGAGGGACGCCTTTTTTTGCATTCACCAGGATAGCAAGACCAAGCCGAGATGGTCTCTCCCGCTAAGCCGCTACCGACAGGAGAAAGATCGAACCACTCTCGCCAACTACTGTTGGCCCAGGATATCGGAAATAGCTCGGATGTAGGCATCCGATTCGTCCTCGATACGCTCCACGAGATTTTCCACCTTCAAGATGTCACCTCCGCGGCACAGCGAAAGGGCCGTCTCCGTAATCCGAAAAAGCTTCCGCGCCCCCAAAGCGGCAGCGGACCCCTTCATCTGGTGGATCACGTCGTAGACTTCCTCCTCGCTCTTGGCCGCGATCGCAGCCTCCAACTCCTCCAAGAGGCGCGGCGTCTCCTCGAGGTAAATTTCGAACAGTCGACGTAACAGCGGGCGCCCGTCCTTCTCTCTCAGCAACAGCTCGTCGACCGTCGCCTTGTCGTACACAACTTCGTTAGAAACATCTGGTAACATGGATTCCGAACCTACGCCTCTTCAGTACCGTTGGCGAGCGTCAAGCGCGCTTTTCAATGTTCCAGAATCCGCATACAGCACCGATGCCCCACTCGGCAAACCGAAGCCGATTCGCGAAACCTCCACCGAATCGCTCTCCACCAACTCCGTCAAATAATGGCAGGTCGCCTCGCCCTCCACATCGTTCGGCAAGGCTAGGATCACTTCCGTTATCGATTCCGCTTTTATCCGAGCAGCAAGACCCGACAAATTCAAATGCTCCGGCCCGACTCCATTGATTGGAGACAGCTTCCCATGCAGCACATGGTACCTACCGCGATACGCGCCCGACTTCTCGATCGCCATCAAATCGCTCACATGCTCCACCACACAAAGGGAACCGCTCTCCTCCCGCCGCACATCCTCGCAGATCGAGCACTGCTCCTCCTCGCAGACATTTCCGCAGGTCGAGCAACTCCGCACCCGCTCGCTCGCGCTCAAGATCGCGTCGCTAAGACGCTTCGCCGCTTCCGGCTTTTCCAACAAGAGATGGATCGCCATCCGCTCCGCAGAGCGATAGCCCACTCCGGGCAGGCGCTTCAGCTCTTTTTGCAGCGCTTCGAATGCAGGAGTCATAACGATTGTAGCGAAAACCCAACTACATCAGCCCAGGCATGCTGAAGCCCTGGGTCGCCTTCGCCATTTCTTCCTCGTTGTAAGCCTTCGCCTTGGAAGCAGCTTCCTTGATCGCCTCGAGCAAGGTTTCCTCCACTAGGCTCGCCTCTTCCTTGAGCAGTTCCGGATCGATCTGGAGCGACTTGAATTCGCTTTGACCATTGATCTTGATCACGACCGCGCCACCGCCGCTAGAAATCTCGAGTTCCGCCTTCGCAAGCTCTTCCTGCATCGCCTCGATCTTCTTCTGCATCTTAGCGGCTTGCTTCATCAATTTGCCAACTCCAGCCATAATTCAGTTCCTTTTCTTAAAATAATTTAGGGTTAATCGTTTCGTAAAACAGCGGGCCACGCTGCCTCTACGAAACGCTTCCGTCAACCCCTATCCCTCCGCCAACAAATCTCCAAACCCTTCCCGAAAGCTGGGAAAACGCGGCGACCAGCCACTGGCTCGCTTCAACTTCGCGTTGCTAATCCGCCTGTTCGCCGGACGCCCATTCTCGCCCAAACGTCTCGAAGCGCCCCCGCTTCCATCCGCTTCTCCCGTGTAGCGCGGAGCTGGGCTACCAAGCTCCCCAGCGACCCAAGCCGCAATCTCCTGCTTCAAGGCAGGCTCGTCGTCCACCACCGTAAAAATACCCTCCACCGCGCTCTCCGATTCCAAGCAGCGCCAAAGCGAACTCACCACGTCTTCGATTCGAACAAGATTAAGATAGTAGTCCCCCCATCCCGGCAGCTCAACCTCACCCGAACGCAATCGATCCAACATCAAGTGACGCCCGGGGCCATAAAGTCCCGCCAAACGTAAAACCGTCGCCTGAGCTCCAGCCAATCCCTCTAAAAACACGCGTTCCGACTCTCTCACCAGAGCCCCCCTTTCGTTCGCAGGCCCCGGATCAGACAGCTCGTCCACCCACGCCCCCGACGCATCGCCATACACGCTCACGCTGCTCGTATAAATCGCCCGCCCCGCAAACCCAACCGCCTTGGCCCAAGCGCCCAGCGACTCGTTTCCGCCAATGTAGGACTGACGATAACCCGCCAAGCCGCCACCCGCAGAGCTCACGCAATTGACCACGAAATCGACCTCGGCTCCCGCCGCCTCGTGCCAAGCCCGCTCGTCAACCATGCCGCAAAACGTTTCCGCTCCCATTTTCCCCACTTCCTCCAACGTATCCACATTCCGGCTCACAGCCAAAACGCGCATCCCCTTCCCGACAGCCTCCCCGACCAGCAGCCGGCCCAAGTAACCGCAACCCAACACCAAAAGACGCTTCCCCTTCATTTCCAACATTCGCCAGTTCTCACCGCCATCCCAATTTCCCGCAAGTCAAAGAGAGAGCCCGCCCTAGCGAGCCCATCCGATTCATTCGCAAAATGATTGCCTGCCATCCCACCCATCCCCCAAAAAAACAGTATGCCCAGCCACCGCCCGCACGCCCTCGTCATCGTATTCGACGGAATCGAAGAGATCGAAGCCCTCACACCAGTCGATATCCTGCGACGCGCCGAAATCGAAGTAACCGTCGCCAGCATCAACGGAACGCCATCCGTCACCGGACGCAACCAGATCACCTTCTCCGCCGACACCTCCCTATCCCTCGTCGACGCCGAAGACTTCGACCTCGTCCTACTCCCCGGAGGCCCCGGAGTCCTGGAACTCATCGAAAACCAAGCCGTACGCGACATCCTCACCTCCCAGGACAAAGCCGGCAAGGAGATCGCCGCCATCTGCGCCGCCCCGAAAATCCTAGCCAATCACGGCATCCTAAACAGCCGGGAAGCGACCTCCCACATTTCCGTACGCAACGACCTACCCCGCCCCTCCGACTCTCCTGTCGTGATCGACGGACACATAACCACTTCGCAAGGCCTCGGAACCGCAGTCGACTTCTCCCTCGCCCTCGTTGAAAAGCTCAAGGACAAGAGCTCCGCCCAGCAAATCGCCGACTCCATCCATTTCAGACCGACAGCCTAAAACCCTACCGACTTTCCTCCTATGAAAACCTACGATTTTATCGCAATTGGCGGCGGCTCCGGCGGCTTCAATGCAGCTCGCGTCGCCCGCGGCTACACCGACAGCGTCGCCGTCATCGACGGAGCCGAAGAGCTCGGCGGACTCTGCATCCTCCGCGGCTGCATGCCTTCCAAGACCCTCATCTACTCGGCCGAAGTCCTCCACCTCGCCCAGAACGCCAAAAAGTTCGGCCTCAATATTCCCAGCGCGACCGTCGACATGCCCGCCCTCCACCAGCGCAAGGTGGAAACGATCAAGGAATTTTCCGACTACCGCGTCGATTCCATGCGGAGCCGCAAATACGACCTCTACCGCTCCTATGCAAAATTCGTCGGTCCCAACACCATCGAACTCGCCGACGGCACCCAACTTCAAGGCAAGAAATTCATCATCGGAACGGGCTCAAAAGTGTCCGTTCCTCCAATACTTGGCCTCGACCACGAAGGCATCTGGACCAGCGACCACGTTCTCGACCTCGATTTCCTCCCCGAGTCAACCATCGTGCTAGGAGGCGGAGTCGTCGCCTGCGAACTCGCCCAATTCCTCAACCGCGTCGGCACGAAAGTCACCCAAATCCAACGCAGCCCCCACATCCTCAAGGACCAAGCCGCCGACGTTTCCGAGACTGTCGAAAAAGCCTTCCGCGACGAAGGGATAGACCTCTTCACCGGAACCTCCCTCAAGCGTATCGAAAAAACCGACACAGGCTTCAAAGCCACCTTCGACCACGAAGGCTTCGAAAAAGCCGTCACCGCCCAATACCTTGTCAATGCCTTGGGACGCACTCCCAACACCAAAAACCTCGGCCTCGAAGCGGCCGGCATCGAACTCCAGCCTAACGGTCAAATCAAGACCGACGCCCACCAGCTCACCACCAACCCCGACGTCTACGCCGCAGGCGACTGCGCAGGCCCCTTCGAGATCGTGCACACCGCCGTGCTGCAAGGCGAGTACGCAGCCCGCCACGCCTTCAACAAGTCCAGCGTATTCGGACCACTCAACTACGACCACATGCTCGACGTGGTCTTCACCGACCCCCAAGTCGCTCGCGTCGGCCTAACCCAAAACGAACTCGATAAACGCGGCATCGAATACATCGCCGCCGACTACCCCTTCGACGACCACGGCAAGTCCATTCTCATGGAAGCCAAATACGGCTTCGTCCGCCTCTTCGGCGAAAAACCCACCGGCCGCATCCTTGGAGCCGAGATCGTATCCAAAGACGCCGGCGAACTCATCCACGCCCTCTCCGTCGCTGTCTCCAATAACTTAACCGCAGCTGACCTCTTGAGAACGCACTGGTATCACCCTACCTTAGCAGAGATCATCAGCTACCCACTCGAAGATATCGTAGACGAACTGTAGGAGCGACCCTAGTCGCAAACAACACCCACTGACCATGCGTACAGTCATAATAACCGGCGTATCCAAGGGGCTAGGACAAGCCCTCAGCAACGTCCTCGCCGACGAAAATACAAATCTCGTCGGCTTCGGCCGCACGCAAGGTAACTTCACCGGCTCCTTCCACTCCTGCGACTTCACCAAGCCGCAGCTCGCCGCCAGCATTTTCCAGCAGGCATTAGAGTCGGAGCCTCTCGAAGAGTCCGAGAGCGTGGTATTCATCGCCAACGCGGGCCGCCTCGGCCAGCTTCAGCCAGTGCAAAACCTCGACTCCTTCGAAATCGAAGAAACAATCGCCGCCAACCTCACCCACTCCGCTCTCGCCGCCT
>JBNKSG010000182.1:0-7710 GCA_050297195.1 Opitutaceae bacterium
TTTCGCGAGCGTCGGTGAACCGTGGGCTCTCGGAGTACAGGATGGAAAGGTCTGCTTCGCCTGCGACGCGGGCCCAGATTTGGGCGGAGCTCTGGTCGACGTGACCGAGCATGGGGCCTTGCATGAGCTTAGGGGCGGCGGTGGCGGCAAGGGTAGCGAGCGAGGCGCAGCTAGCGAGGAAGGCGAGGCGGATGGATGGGAGTTGCATGGATCGTTGCTGGAGAGTTGATGTTCGCCGGCGTTTGTAAAACGCCCGATAGTGTAAAAGCATTGTTAAAACCAGCCAGGGATTAGGGAAGCTTCAAAGGCATCGGGGGGCGACCAACGGAGGCTGGGGGATTGGCTTAGGGTCGCTTCTCGCGGGGCTGCAAAAATGAATTGGGAAACAAGCAGCAGTATTGCTTTGCGTCGGCGCTTTCGTAGTTTGTGCGAATGGAACGTACCTTTGATAAAGACTTGCTTATGGGGCAGTTGGATCGCGTGTCCGACGGGAGCCGCTTCCTCAAGACCATTGGGGAAATCGATCTGCTCAACGACGACGATCCGAAGCGAGTTGCCCTCGGGAAGCGCAACGTCGGGTACGAGCTTTATTTCGCGACGCAGCTTACCCGTTGGGTGCTCGAGCTGGATCCGAAGGCTTCGGAGGCGCTGATGCTCGCGGCCCGCGGCCAGCACATCTGCCGTTGGATGATCCCGCGTGAGGATTACCCGCGCGATCGGACGGGGTACTTGAACTGGCGCGCGGACTTGAAGAAGTTCCACGCGCACAAGGTGGGCATCGTCCTGCTCGAGATGGGCTATGATGAAGCGATGCAGCTGCGGGTGGCTGACTTGAATTTGAAGAAGGGGATCAAGAAGGATCCCGAGTGCCAGACCTTGGAAGACGCGCTTTGCCTAGTGTTCCTCGAAAAGCAGTTCGCGGAGTTTAGCGAGAAGACCGATGAGGATAAGATGGTCGGTATCTTGCAGAAGAGCTGGGCGAAGATGAGCGAAGCCGGCCAGCAAGCGGCCTTGGGACTGGAGCTCAGCGAGGGTTGCCGCAAGCTCGTCGAAAAAGCGCTCGCAGGCTAGGTCTCGCCTGCCCCGTGTAGCCGTTTCCAATTGCTTACGCAAAATCTCAAGTAAAATAAGTTCTGGAGCATTTCCCGGTTTTGCGCTCCTGTCTGCGTTCGCACTGAGAATCAGCAACCTACCCAAGCATATGATTGAAACGCTTTCGCTAGATGGAACTTGGACGCTCAAGGGGCCCAATAAGATCAACATTCCAGCAGTCGTGCCCGGCTGCGTCCACGCGGATCTGCGCCGGGAGAAGCTGATTCCGGATCCGTATTTTCGAGACAACGAGAAGCTGGTCCAGTGGGTGGGTGAGAAGAGCTGGACTTATTCGCGCAGCTTCGAGGTGAGCGAGAACTTGCTGGAGCGGGACCGGGTGCTACTTCGATTCGATGGCTTGGATACGCTCGCGAAGATCTCTCTCAACGGGAAGGTCTTGGCGGAAACGAACAACATGTTTCGTGAGTGGGAGTTCGACGTGAAGGATTTGTTGAAGGCGGGGGAGAACAAGATCTCGATCGTTTTCTCGTCGGCGCTCGCTTATGGGCTGGCGAAGCAGAAGGAGCGCTTCCTATGGCAAACGGGTATTGACCACCATCGTCTCGAAGGCGGGCAATGGGTTCGCAAGGAGCAGTCGAATTTCGGCTGGGACTGGGGGCCTATGATCGTGACCATGGGGATTTGGCGTTCGGTGCGTATTGACGCGTTCGATACGGCGGAGATCTCTGGCTTGCTCGTTAAGCAGAGCTTAAGCAAGGGCTACAAGCAGGCGGAGCTGGAAGTGGAAGCTTCGGTGACGACGGCGCGTCGCGCGAAACTCAGCGCCTTTGTGACGGTTTCAAAAGATGGAGCGGTCGTTGCGAGCGGAGAGGTTCCGGTGAACCGTGGCAAAGCGAAGTCGACGCTTCGCATCAAGTCTCCGGAATTGTGGTGGCCAAATGGATTGGGCGATCAGCCGCTGTATGTGGTGGCGGTTTCCTTGTTCGACGGGGACGGGGAAGTGATTGGCCAGTCGAGCAAGCGAATTGGCATTCGCGAGCTCAAGCTGGTCCGCGAGAAGGACCAGTGGGGCGAGTCGTTCTGTTTCGAGGCGAATGGAAACCGATTCTTCGCGAAGGGCGCTAACTGGATTCCTTCCGACCAGTTCGATGTTTGGGCCACCGACGAGCGAAATCGCGATTTGCTGAAGTCATCGGTCGAGGCGAACATGAACATGATTCGCGTCTGGGGCGGCGGCAAGTACGAGCGCGACGACTTTTACGACGCGTGCGACGAGCTGGGAATCTGCATCTGGCAGGACTTCATGTTCGCCTGCGCGGCGTATCCAGGCTTTGACGACGAGTTCGTTGAAAACGTGAAGGTCGAGATCGAGCAGCAGGTGAAGCGCATCCGCCATCACGCGTGTTTGGCGCTCTGGTGCGGCAATAACGAGATGGAGCATATTCCGCCGATCCTCGGTGACGAGCCTGGGCAGATGCCATGGGATGAGTACATCGAGCTTTTCGACAAGGTGATCGGAAAGGTGGTGAAGCGAAACGATCCGCAGCGCGACTACTGGCCTTCGAGCGAGCATTCGCCGGTGGGAGATCGAAAGTTTTCCCAGAATCCAGATTGTGGAGACGCCCACTTGTGGAAGGTATGGCATGGACGTCGTCCGTTTGAATGGTACCGCACGGCGTTTCACCGCTTCTGCAGCGAGTTCGGGTTCCAGAGCTTTCCGGAGCCGAGCACGATCGAGACTTACACCAATAAGGAAGAGCGCAATGTGACGTCCTATGTGATGGAGCAGCACCAGCGCAGTCCGATCGGCAATAGCGCTATTATCGACTACATGCTGAGCTGGTTCCGTCTGCCGGTTGGTTTCGACAATACGATTTGGCTCACGCAGATCTTGCAGGGGCTGGCGATCAAGTACGCGGTCGAGCATTGGCGCATGAACAAGCCGCGTTGTATGGGCGCTTTGTATTGGCAGCTCAACGATTGCTGGCAGGTGGCGAGCTGGTCGTCGGTCGATTTCTTCGGCAAGTGGAAGGCCTTGCACTTTGCGGCGCGCAACTTCTTCAATCCGCTATTGGTAACGGGTGTCGAGGATTTGGATACGGATACGGTGGCGATCCATGTGGTGAACGACCATCTGGAGACCAAGAGCCTGACGATTGGCTGGAAGGTCGTCGACGTGGAGGGGAACGAATTTGAAACGGGCTCGAAAACGATTCGTTCTGCAGCGAATTCGACGGGCGTTTTCAAGACCTTGAAGTTAAAGAAGATCGTTGCCGCCCATGGCCAGAGAGGCTTGATCGTGAAGCTGTCTTTGAAGGATGGCCGCAAGGTGGTGAGCGAAAACTTGGTGACCTTTGCCCGTCCGAAGCATCTGACTTTGGCGGACCCGCAGCTTTCGGTTAAGGTCAAGTCAGCGGCTCGTGGAGCCTACGATGTCACGGTGACGGCTAAGAAGCCGGCCTTGTGGACTTGGCTGGAGCTGAAGGGCATCGACGCTCGGTACAGCGATAACTTCGTGCATCTGATGGCGGGCGAGTCGAATACGATTCGCGTGACGCCGCAGATCAAGACGACGGCGATCGCGGTGAAGGCGGCGTTGCGAGCTCGATCGGTTTTCGATACGTATCAGGAACTTTAGTACGAAGAAGGGCGACTGTAATGGTCGCCCTCTTTTTGTGTCGTGGGATCCTGCAGCGCGGTCGCGGGCTGAAGCTCCGCGCTACGGGGGGCTATACGGTGCCGCGGCGTTCTTCGAGCTGGGCGCGGATCTCTTTCATCTTCTCGGCGGAGAGAGGGAAGCGGGCGATGAAAATGAGGGAGATGATGAGGCCGGTGATCGGAACGGCGGCGAGCAGGAAGCGTATCCAGAAAATGGCGCGTTCCGGTTGGTCGCCGCCGAGCTCGGCGTCGAATCCGGTGCTTTCGAGGGCGACGCCAGTGATGAAGGTGCCGAGGATCATACCGATCTTCATTATATAGCTGCTGCATGCGGAGAAGGCTCCTTCGCGGCGGACTCCGTTTTCCAGCTCGTCGTAGTCGATGACGTCGGCTCCGATGGATCCGAACATCATCCAGAAGCCGGCTTGGGTGAGGGCGATGAAGCCGGTGGCGAGCACTTGCAGCATCTTGATCTCCGGGGTGTAGAGCCACCAGGTCGCGGTGAAGACGGCGATCCCGAAGAATTGGATGATGAAGACGACTATTCGCTTGTCGAATTTGGAGGCGAGCAGTCCCCAGATCATGGGGCCGATGAAGCCGAAGAGCATGCCGACGACCCCCATCTTGAGGTTGAATAGGTTGCCTTCGGTGCGGTTGCCGCCGCTGACGAAGTAGACGGTGGTGTAGAAGCCGAGGGTGCCGACCATGCTGAGTCCGAGCGAGTAGGCGAGGCCCATGGAGAGCTGCACGCGGAAGGGGCGGCAGCGCAGGGCTCCCCAGATGGAGGTGATGATCTTGGTCTTGGCTTGGTTCTTGTTGACGGTTTCGTAGTAGCGTTCTTTTACGCCGAAGAAGACGATGAGCCCGACGCAGATCATGGCGAAGCCGAGCAGGCTGGCGTAGACTTTGGCGGAGAGGACGATGTTTATCTCCTCGGTTCCGTCTCCGGTTTGCAGTCCGAAGGGCGTTTCGAGGGCGGCCCACGCGGTTGCGAAATCGAGAGTGAGCAAGTCGCCGAGGAGGGAGGCGATCCATGCGGAACCGGTGCTGAGGATGTTGCCGACGATTTGGGGGACGTCGGAGGCGGTCGCGTTTTCCCAGTTGAGAGCGGTTACGAAGGCGCCGGCGCCGAAGGAGGCGACTTCCATGACTTTTTGGATACTGCCCTTGTACTTGAAGATGGAGTTTCGCTCGGAGTAGTCGGGGGAGAGTTCGGCTCCGAGGCTGTTGTAGGGCATGTTGAAACAGCTGACGAAGGTCATGAAGACGATGGAGGTGAGGAGCATCCACCAGAAGTATTGCGAGTCGCTGGCTCCGACTTCGACCATGAAGAGCACGGGCAGGAAGAGCCCGGCGAGGATGGAGCCGATGAGGATGAAGGGGCGGCGGCGGCCGAAGCGGGTACGGGTGTTGTCCGACCACCAGCCGAACACCGGGTCGGTGATCGCGTCCCAGAGCAGTCGCAAGCTGAGCGCGGTGCTGATGAGGGCGGGGGCCATGCCGAGGTACTGGTTGAAGAACAACCAGACGAAGGAGACGTAGAACCAGTTGCCCCACATGTCGTTTCCGGCGCCGAGTCCGTAGAAGATCTTGGTGCGAGTGGAAACGGGAGCGGAGGGAGCGGAGGAATTGGGGGCCTGAGGCATATTTATGTGGGGGTTCGTCAGCGTTCTTAGGTAGTGGGATACCGCCAACTTCGATCTAGCGAGTCAAACGCGAAAGGGCGCTGGACGGCGCTGTTTTTGGGCCGGAGGGAAGGGAGTGGGAGAAATCTGTGAATGCCAGCGGCGATTTGAGAGGTGCGGGCATGAAAAAGCCTCCGATCCGCAGGGAAGGGAGGCTTGGAAATGGTTGGGAGCTCGATGGCTTACACGTGAGCTTCGACCTTGGCCTTGAGGTCGTCCTTGCCGATCATGCCGACGATGGTTTCGACCTGCGCGCCGCCCTTGAAGAGGATCAGGGTCGGGATGGCGCGAACGTTGAACTTGGCAGCGATGGCGCTGTTTTCGTCTACGTTGACTTTGGT
Source organism: Opitutaceae bacterium (assembly GCA_050297195.1). Lineage (GTDB taxonomy): Bacteria > Verrucomicrobiota > Verrucomicrobiia > Opitutales > Opitutaceae > Pelagicoccus. The sequence continues at coordinate 5,738 of JBNKSG010000182.1, forward strand.
GATGGCGGCTTTTCCTTCGAGCTCGCCGGCGATTTCCTCGAGAAGCGGGGCGATTGCCTTGCAAGGTCCGCACCAAGGTGCCCAGAAATCCACGAGGACTGGTCCGCTTGCGGTGGATATTGCTTCGTCGAAGCTTTGTTCGTTCAGATTAATGATGTCTGCCATGATTACTGCGTGTTTAAGTATATAAGAGCGGCGAATGCAAGAGAAGCCGTCGCGCAGATGAGGCTGAGCGCGAATTCTAATGGGCGTACGCGTGTGTTTTTGCGCCGGGCGTACTCTTCGAGGAGGGTCAACGAATTCCCCTGCGAGTCGGTTGCAAGCACCACTTGGTCCTCGTCCGCAGAGCCGGGGGCGGGCACTTCGTCGCCGCGCCCGTCTTCGATGGAGAGGGAGGTGTCTGCCTTTTGGCCGGATGCGTTGGTTTTCGAAATGTGAATGGTGGAGTGCGGCTTAGGTTGGCGGGCTAATCCGAGGGACGGTTTTTTTCGATGAGTTCGGCTAGGTGCTTCTTCTCGATGGTTTCGAGCTGCTTCCCGGCTTTTTTCATGTCTTCGAAGGTTTTCACCACCGTTTCAGTCATCCGTTCGTGCGTTTCCTGGGATCCGCCGACAATGGAGAATTGTTCGGCTTGGGTGACGCGCTTGTGTCCGTCGTCGTTGTCCAGGCCGATACCGAGGAGGTGTGACTGCTTGTTTGCTAGGCTTTCGTCTCGCACTCTTTCAAGGGTGGGCTAAGGGGCCGGCTGTTCAAGCTCGTTTTCTTCCTCGAAGGAGAGGCTTTCGCCGCCTTCCAGGCCGGTGACGATGAAGTCGCAGAAGGCTTCGTTTTGCTCGACCTTGAGGCGCCGGAGTCGGGTGAGTTCGAGGATGGCGATGAAGGTGGTGACGAGGGTGCGCAGTCCGATGTGTCCGTCGAAGAGGGAGGAAAAGTTGAAGACGGGCTCGGTGCGGATCTTGGCGATGAGCATTTCCATCTGGTCGACGACGGTGACGGAGTCGTCCTGGATTTCGCCGACGACGAGCTTTTCGGTGAGGCGGCGCAGGACGATGTTGTAGGAATTCCAGATGGAGATCTTGTCCTCGGGCTTGAGGGGGCGCTGGGGCGTTTCGGCTTTGTTGACGGAGTTGTAGTCGCGTTCCTTGAGCAGGGCGGCCCGGTCGGAGAGTTTGTCGAGGGAATCGGCGGCTTCCTTGAATTTCTTGTATTCGAGGAGCTGGTGGACGAGTTCCCAGCGTGGGTCGATGTCGGCGTCTTCATCGTCTTCGTCGTCGGATACGCTGCGCCTTTGCTTGGGTAGGAGGAGGCGGCTCTTGATTTCCATGAGGGTAGCGGCCATGACGAAGAAGTCGCCTGCGATCTCGAGGCTCACCTCTTTCATGGCGTTGATGACGCCGAGGTACTGGTCGAGGACGAGCTCGATGGGGATATCGTAGATGTCGATCTCATGCTTGCGGATGAGAAAGAGCAGAAGGTCCATGGGGCCTTCAAATACGGATAGCTTGATTCTGGGATCGTTCTCCTCTGACACGGCGGGAATTCACGTGTGGCGGACGGCGGCTGGCAAGAGCGAAGTTTGGTGCGCCGGTTGTGGACCTTGGGCTATCGCTTGCGGAAGGTGGCGACGTAGAGGCCGTCGCCGTCGTGGTCTTCGGGATAAACGGTGATGCCTTGGCCTCTGTCCTCGTAGCCGAAGCGGGGGGAGAGCGGCTCGTGGCGGAAGTCTTGGTAGGTGGCGAGGAATTTTTCCTGGATGGCTTCGTTCTCGTGGCGGGAGAGGGAGCAGGTGCTGTAGACGAGGATGCCGCCTTCGGCCACGAGCGGGGCGTAGCTTTTGAGGATAGCGAGTTGGGTCTTGGCGTAGTCGAAGATGTCTTCCTCGCGCGTTTGCCGCATGAGGTAGGGGTGGCGGCGCCAGGTACCGGAGCCGCTACAGGGGGCGTCTACGAGGACTCCGTTGTAGGCGCCGTCGG
>JBNKSG010000183.1:0-7653 GCA_050297195.1 Opitutaceae bacterium
AAGGTGACTACCTTTGCGAAGCGCTCGCGCAGGCGGATTTCGTGTTGGCGAATGAGCGCTGCCGCTTCGGGGCTGCGGCTGGCTTCTGCCATGATCTCGGAGTAGAGGGCCGCGTCGAGATCCTTGTCCAGATGCCAAATTTCGTCGATCCTGCGGAGCATGACGTCGAGGGTGTTTCCCCCTTCCACGAGGGACGCCAGCTTTTCTTCGTTGTACGAGGAGTCGGCTTCGATGATGGATGCGATGAGGTCGGTCTTGCTCTTGAAATAGTGGTAGAGGTGACCCGGGCTCATCTTCGCCTTCTTGCAGATCGAAGACATGGAAGCTCCGTGAAACCCTTTTTCCCGGAAGCAAATGAGAGCGGCCTCAAGGATTTGGCGCCGACGTTCGGTGACGAGAGATGGGTCAACGGATCTCATTGAAAGTGGAACGTGTATTCTACGAATACCCTATGCAAGGTCAAAGTTGGGACCGTAAATACACCTCATAACCGGATGAATTTATAAGTAGAACGTACGTTCGAATAAAAGCTTGACGGGTCGTTCGTATATTTAGATAGAACGTTCGTACTAATTTAAATCCCGCATCGCCAATCGCCCTGTCGAGACCTTAAAGCGCGAGGCGATGCGGTAGGTGTTCGAAAACTAGGGAAGGCAAGAATCCTCTTATGAAAACGAATCTAAATGCGGTGAACGCAAACGGGAGCGCGCTCTCGATCATGCGCCTACTGGGAATCGCCTCCGCGATTGCTTGCGGGCTTGTCATGGTTGGCTGCTCTGAAAGCGAAGCGAAGATCCAGGACGCTTCAAAAACTCAGTTCGTAGAGGCTTTCACGATCGAGAAGTACGCTGACGTCCGAGAAGGCGTGTTCCTCGGTCGCGTTCGGGCTCCGAAGGAGCTGAATCTGGCGTTCGAGCTGGCGGGCAAGGTCGAGTGGATCGCGACGACCACCGGGCAACGTTTTCAAGCCGGCGAAAAGCTAGGCACTCTGGACGCCAAGCGTTACCAGCTGGCATTTGACGCTGCGGAACAGCGACTCGCTTTCGCTAATAAGGAGCTGCAGCGGATGGAGAAGTTGTTGAAAGGTGGGAGTTCTACGGTATCGGAATTTGAACGGGTTCAAAACGCGGCGCGGCTGGCTCAAATCGCGTGGGAAAGCGCGAAGCAAGATCTCGAGGACTGCGTATTGTACGCTCCGTTTGACGGGAAGCTGGCCGCCAAGAACGTGGAGGTCGGTAGTTTCGTGGGCCCGGGACAGCCTGTTTTAGTCTATCAGGAAACGGGCGCTACGGAGGTGGATATCTATCAGACGGAAAGTCAGCTTTCCAAGCTGTTGAACGGGCTTCGGGATGGATCCATCGAGATGAAGCTGGGCGAGGAAGGCGTGAAAGACGCGGAACTTCAGTTGAAGGACTATGCGACGACGCCAGATCCGTTTACCGGCTCCTATCGGACGACCTTGTTGGTCAAAGATTCGACCGCAGACTTTCTTCTGCCGGGAGTTCCAGTGCGGGTTTTGGTCAGCGAGTCCTTGACCGTGGCGGGTGAGAGTCCGGTGGATATTCCAGCGAATGCCTTGGTTTCGCAGCCAGGCGGAGGTTTCCAGGTTTGGGTGCTCGAAGAGGGGGCGACAGCTCCCAAGGCGCGGACCGTGTCGCTTGGTCAAGTCGGCGCAAGGAGCGTGGAGGTTGTGAGCGGCCTGAGTGTTGGAGACCGGGTGGTGACTTCCGGTTCGTCGCTTATCCGGAGCAACTCGGTCGTATCGACGGAACTCAACTTCTGATAAGATGGATTTCGCGAAGATTTCGATACAGAAGCCGGTTCTTACTTGGCTTCTGATTCTAGGCTCCTTGCTGGGTGGCTACTATGGATTTGTCAAAGTAGGGCGCTTGGAGGATCCGGCCTTCACCATTAAGGAAGCGATCGTTTTCACCCCTTATCCTGGCGCGAGTGCGGAGGAAGTCGAAGGAGAGGTCACGGACAAACTGGAAGCAGCGATCCAGCGTCTCGATTCGGTGAAGGAAGTTCGTTCCCGTTCGTACGCGGGCCGTTCGGTGATCGAGGTTGAATTGCTGGGAACAGCAGGTCCGAAAGTGATTCCTCAAATCTGGGACGAGCTGCGTCGCAAGATTGGCGATACGCAGGCAATGTTGCCGCCCGGCGCTGGCCCTTCGTTCGTGAACGACGATTTTGGAGATGTCTATGGGCTGTATTATTCGGTGAATAGTTCCGAGGTGGAACCCCGCGAGTTGCATGCCTACGTGAAGGGTTTGAAGAAGCAGCTCATGCAGGTGAAGGACGTAGCTGACGTGCAGATTCTCGGCGATATCGGCGAGGAGCTTCACGTGGAGGTCTCGCCGGAGCGGATGGCGAGTTTCGGTCTGAATCCGCAGGAACTGCTCAGCGGCATCGTCACGCAAAACGCGGTGACGCCAGCGGGTGGATTTCAAATGGGCGACCGTTTCGCTCGGTTGCAACCGGACGGGATGTACCGTGATGCGGATCAGTTGGCGGAAGTTCCCATCGGGCGTAAAGGCGCTGAAGCGTACTTGAAACTTGGAGACGTGGCGAAGGTAAGTCGCGGCTACGAAGAGCGTCCGCAACGAATCGTAAGACAAGATGGTAAGACGAGCATTCTGCTTGGCGTTTCCGGACGCCCAAAGGTGAATATCGTGGAGGTTGGCTATCGAGTCGAGGCGCGTATCGCTGAATTGGAGTCAGAGCGGCCGGTGGGAATCGATATCACTCCGATCTATGAACAGCATGCGGTGGTCGACGAAGCGGTGAATGGCTTCGTAGCGAACTTGGCTCTTTCGGTTTTGATCGTGGTTGGAGTGCTTTGCCTTTTCATGGGGTGGCGCTCTGGCGTGGTGGTAGGCGGCGTTCTTTTTCTGACGGTGGCGGCGACGGTATTCGGAATGAAGATACTCGGCGTCGAAATGGAACGTATTTCCCTGGGAGCCTTGATTATCGCTATGGGCATGTTGGTCGATAACGCGATCGTCGTGGCGGAGGGAATGCTGGTGCGAGTGCAAGGCGGCATGAGCAAGTTGGAGGCCGCGAGCGCGGCGGTACGTTCGACTTGGTTACCGTTGATTGGGGCAACCGTGGTGGGAGTTCTGGCTTTTTCTGGAATTGGTTTTTCGAACGACGCGACCGGTGAATTCACCTTTTCGCTCTTCGTGGTGGTTGGTGTTTCCCTGATGCTTAGCTGGGTCTTTGCGGTTACGGTGACTCCTTTGCTGGGATACTATGTTTTGCAGAAGCCAGAGTCGAATGGCGACGAGGTCGATCCGTATCGCGGGGTCCTGTACGCCCTCTACCGGGGTGTGCTTAGAATTTCATTACGTTTCAAGGTTCTGACGGTGCTTGCTCTTATGCTTATGACTCTTGCGAGCGTATTTGGATTTCAATTCGTGAAGCAGAGCTTCTTTCCGGATTCGAATACCCCCTTGTTTTACATCAACATGTGGAAACCGTTTGGGGCTGATATTCGGGCAACGGACGAGGCCGCAAAGGACATTGAGACGATTTTGATGGCGGACGAACGGGTGGAAACGGTGACTACTTTGGTGGGCGCTGGGGGAACGCGTTTTATGCTCGTTTACTCTCCTGAGCAGCCGGACCCGAGCTATATCCAGTTTATGGTTCGCACCGAAAGCGCCGGCGAGATCGATGGCTTGATTGCCGATCTTAAGCCCAAGATTGCGGCGGCTCATCCGGAACTGTTTTTCAAGACGGAGCGGGTTCGTCTTGGCCCTGGCTCGGGCGCTAAGATCGAGGCCCGGATCGTCGGGGAGGATTCGGCCAAGCTGCGTGAGATCGGAGATCAGGTGCAGGCTATTTTTCGCGGTGACGACAAGCTCGATAGCATCCGCACGAATTGGCGTGAGCTTTCGCCGGTATTGCGTCCGGAGTTCGATGTCGAGCGAGCTCAGCTGCAAGGCTTGTCGCGCGAAGACTTCGCTGCTCAACTGCAGCTGTTGAGCGAAGGCGCGGTATTTGGCGTCTTTCGCGAGGCGGATGAATTGATTCCCATCCGCGTTCGTCTTCCCGAGGCGGACAGGGAGAACCCGAGTGACTTGTCGCATCGTTTGATCTGGAGCCCGGGGCGAAATGGATGGATCCCGCTCGAGAGCGTTGTTTCGAAGATCGATTTGGTTAGCGAAGAATCTCTTATCCGCAGAAAAAACCGAGAGTGTACCTTGACGGTAGAAGCCGAACCGGTGTCCGGAGAGTTGGCGAGCGCTGCCTTGGCCCGCGTTCGTCCTCTGGTGGAGGCGTTGAAGTTGCCGGATGGATACAGGCTTGAGTGGGGAGGAGAGTACGAGAATTCAACGGATGCTCAAAGGTCGCTCTTCGCGGGATTGCCGCTGGGGTATCTTGGGATGCTGGTGGTTGTTATTTTGCTTTTTGGCCGCGTGCGACAGCCGTTGGTTGTCTGGAGCGTGGTGCCGATGTCGGTGATCGGAGTGACGCTCGGATTGCTTGGGACGGGAGTCGCCTTTGGGTTTATGGCCCTCTTGGGGATGATTAGCCTGACGGGGATGTTGTTGAAGAACAGTATCGTTCTGGTCGACGAGATCGACGCCCGAATCGCGGGAGGGGAAGCCCGCTACACGGCTTTGGTTGACGCTAGCGTGAGCAGGGCGCGGCCGGTTGTGTTGGCTTCGCTTACCACGATCCTCGGCATGGCTCCGTTGGTCTTCGATGCGTTTTTCGTGGGAATGGCGGTTACCATTATGGCTGGTTTGGCCTTTGCCACGTTGCTGACTTTGGTGGCGGTGCCAGCGATCTACGCCCTGCTTTTTCGAATAAAGGATACGGAAACAAGTACGGCGGCAACTATCTGAAGGTGGAACGATTGAAGATGAGAACTTTTAAGAAAATTGGATTTTTGATTTTGGGCGTTGTGGCCATCTGGGGAAGCGTTGCGGAAGCGTCGGAGGACGTTCGGGTCCTTTCGCTGCAGTCGACCTTGATGGAGATTGAGCAAACGAATCTTAGCCTGCTCGCCGCTCGGGAAGGGCTTGAGCAGGCGGTAGAGGGAATAAGGAGGACAAGGGCTGGCCTGTTGCCATCCGTCAAGTTGGTGGCGGGCCAGTCTCGGAATCAGAACGTTACGGTTGGTCTCGGCTTGGAAAAGTTCGGGGTTTCGCGGCAGAGCGATCCGTTTAGCCGTTTCAATGCAGGCGTTTCTGTCGATGTTCCTTTGGTGAACCTCGTTAGTATCGCGGCGTATCGTAATGCTAAGTACGTATCTGAAATTTCAGAGTTTGAATACGCGTCGGCGGTCGAGGAAATCAAGCTGGCGGTGGCTGATTCTTACGTAGGCGCGTTGCGGGCTCGAGAAGGTTTGGAGCTCGGTATCGAAGCTCTGGGTCGCGCGGAAGAGCTGCGGGACATCACGGAAGATCGAGTGGAAGCAGGGGCGGCGAATCGAATCGATTTTATGCGGGCGAAACTGGAAGTGAGTCAAGCGCGTCAGATCGTGGTTTCGCGAGAGACGGCGGTTTTTATGAGCGAGCATCAGCTGAAGCTCTTCCTGGATATCGATCTATCGACGAAATTGGAGCTGTTGCCTGTCGAAGGAATCGATTCGGAATCGCTTCCTTCGGCTGAATCTGTTGATCGCCGCGAGTTGCTTTTGCAGCGTGAGGACTATCTGGCGCGGCTGAAGGAGGAGGATCGAGCTAAGCTGCTTGTTAAGGCGGCGGGGTGGCAGCGGTTGCCGTCCTTGAGTGCGTATGGTAATTTTGGGTACGTGAGCGAAGAGGCTTTCGACCGGGACGAGGAGGAGAATTGGACGCTTGGAGTTTCTTTTTCGATACCTTTGTTTGAGGGCGGAAAGAACGAAGCCGACAAGGCGATGGCCGAGTCTCATCTTTCTCAGACGGAGAGTCGATTGCGCGAGGCCGAGCAGGCGGTGCTGAATGAGGTCGAAGTCGCGTGGCAGCAGCTTTCGGAGGCGCGGTCCAGCGTGGACCTTGCGGGCGAGATGCTTGAGCTGGCTTCGGAAACGTTTCGCTTCGCGCTTGACCGGTTTCAAAACGGGGCGGGAGACAACCGGGAATTGATCGAGGCTCAGTTAGGACTTTCCTCCGCGGAAACGAATTTGTCTGATTCCAAGTTGATGCTTGAGAGAAGGCGTCTCGCGTATTCCAGCGCTCTTGGGGATATCATGAAGGTGAATCTCTGAGCACAGGTAGGAGGTAGTAGAAATCTAGATACATGCAGGTTTTGCACTACGGAATTCGCGGTTTTGGCGGGCGTTGGAGCTAGGAGAAAAAATCCTTCCTTTGACAAATGGCTGAGTTGTGACGTACTTCCTGCGTTTCTCTCTCAAAGCAGTAACGCAAACGATTATTTCAGTTTTGGACATACTTGACTTTCAAACTCTCTCCCGCAACTGGGCAGGGCTTCGACTTGGAGCTCGCTCGCTAAGCAGCGCATTTCAAATCGCATAGATATGGAACCAAGAGAGCGTACGATTGTGGTCAAAATCGGCTCGAGTTTGCTCGTCAGCGAGGAAACAGGTAAGCTGCGCATGGATTTCCTCTATCACCTCATGAATGACGTGGTGGGCTTGCGGGCAAGAAACTTCCAAGTGGTGTTGGTCTCGTCTGGATCGGTCGCCCTGGGGCGTCGTTACGGTGCGAGGACGCCGGAGGAGAGCCTGACCTTGCCTCAGAAGCAAGCGGCAGCGGCCCTCGGTCAGCCTGCCTTGATGGCTGCCTACCAGAATTTCGCTTCCGAGCATGACATGCGAATTGCTCAAATCCTTATCACGCGTTCGGATTTCGATGACCGGAAGCGCTTCGTGAACGCGGAGGATACGCTGGAGGAATTGCTCAAGCAGGGTATTGTGCCCATTGTCAACGAGAACGATACGGTCGCCACGAAGCACCTACGGGTGGGCGACAACGATCGTCTCGCCGCCAAGGTGGCTCACCTGGTGGAAGCGGACGACTTGGTTATTTTGACGAACGTGGGCGGCTTGCTGGACCGAGAAGGGAAAATTGTGGAGCGCGTCGACCATTTGGACGAAAGCGTCTTCTCGCTCGCGGGAGGGGCTTCGGGGCCCGGGACCGGAGGCATGATTACCAAGCTTCAAGCGGCAGAGATCGCGCTGGCCTCTGGCTGCCGCACGCATATTTGCAGCGGCAGTTGCGTGAATCCAGTGGTGGACGCCATCGATGGGGCACGTGTGCACACTGTCATCGAGTCAGACATCACGCCTGAAAGCGCGCGTCACCTTTGGATCGCAACCAGCCTCGACATTCGAGGTTTTTTGGAAGTTCGCGACAAGTCGCTTCCAGGCTTGCGGGAGGGCCGGAGCTTGTTTCCCGAAGACTTGGTTAAGGTTTCCGGCGAATTTGACCGTGGAGATATCGTCAGCATCAGCGTGGGCGAAACCGAAGTGGCCCGGGGAATCGTGGCGTTCAACCACCACGAGGCCCAAGCTCTGCTGGAGCGTCGCACGCCCGACATTTTCTCGGTGCTAGGGTATCGGACCCGTCCGGACGTAGTACACAAAAACGACTTCGCTTTTCTCTAGCGAAGTCGTTGCAAGGGGGGGGGAATCGTGGGAGCGGGCGCTTGCCTTAGGTGGGCCTGCGTTCGTCGGGCATTCGCGTTTCGCTCTCGGAGATC
>JBNKSG010000184.1:0-7648 GCA_050297195.1 Opitutaceae bacterium
ATCACGGGACCACACGTCTTTGCGTGGAGCGTCTCATCGAGGCTCGCGAGCGAATCGGTACGGACAAGATCGGCGCCCTCAAGGTGGTGGACGCAGGTTGCGGTTCGGGGATTCTCGCGATTTCAGCCAAGCGGGTTGGATTCGGTACGGTAACGGGTTTCGACAACGATCCGGACGCGGTGCGCATCGCGATTGAGAATGGCGAGCTCAATGAGACTCCAGACGTGCCATTTAGCGTGGACGACTTGCTGACCGGTTTTGCGGACCAGCCTTACGATCTCGTTTTGGCGAATATCCTCGCGGTCGTATTGATCGAATTTTGCGAAACCATCGCTCCTGTCGTGGCGGAGGGAGGCACGCTGATTTTGAGCGGGATTCTCACTCAGGAAGCGGAAAAGGTGAAAGCCGCTTTCGCTCCTCTTCGCGATTGGAAGGAAATCCAAATTCACGAACTCGGCGAGTGGTCGAGCGTGACCTTGATCGCGTAGCGCGGAGCTTTAGCCCGCGCCTGCGATGCAGGATCGATTCTCCGCGCTACGTTTTCGAGTTTACTCGCTTTTCCGGCTAACGGGTTATCCTGCCGTTTTTGACCCAGTGGCTGCCGGTATAGTCGGTGGTATCCTCGAGGCCGGTATTTATCCAATAGAACTCCCGGTTGAACATGGAGTTTGGGGCATAGCCTTTTGCGAGTTTGGCGAGTGGGTAGGAGCTGAATAGTCTCTTTCGCTTTTTGCTGGTGGCTTCCAGGAGGAAGGTTCCTTTTTCGCGGATCAAGACGACCCATGCGTGTCCTCCGTCGTCGTGGGTTCCGGTGACGACTCGCGCGTCTTCGCCCATTTCGATTAGCCAATCGGCGAGGGCGACCGCGTGGTCTTCGCAATCGCCGCGTCCGCGTTGGAAGGCTTCGTAGGAGGTGAGCCAGATTTCTTGGAAGCCTGAGAAGTTATCCTTGTCGAGCTGATACTTGAGTCGCATGGCGAGCACTTCGTGCGGCATCCAAATTTCGCTTACGTCGAAAGGTTTGTACCCGACCAGAAAGCTGTTTTGGAAATGGTGCTTGAAGTCCAAGCCCAGTTTCGAGGCGGCGAACTGCTATTTGTTCGAATCGACAAAGTAGTAGCCCTTATCGTTTTTTATCTCTTCCGAATCTGCGGGCCTATTCTTTATGTCCCGCTCGCGAATCCGTGTTTTCGTAGAAAGCGAGACGGCAAGAGCGTCGGCAGGGAGCACGTAGGGACGGTCTTCGGCAAGCCTCGCATCGAATTTGGAGAGGGCGTTCTCGAGCTCGTCTACCGTAACTGTATCCGAATATGAGATACGGTTTCGAGGTAAGGGTCTTTTCTCGGCTGGTCCTCTGATGTGTAGCTGGATCAGGGTTGCGACGATCCAGCAAAGGGCAGGCAGGAACAGCCAAATAAAGCTTGAAGGCTTTTTCTTCACTAGGCGCGAAGACCGAATGAGATGATGATGGCGACAAAAAGGAGAAGACTCGCTGCGAAGATGGTGACCGAGATGTTATTCTTTCCCAGTTCTTCTTCGATATCGATTTTCTTGAGTAGGTAGCGGTCGATCAGCTTGATCGCGTAAACGCCGCAAAAGAGCGAGATGATGGTGTAGGTGACGCTCAGCAGCAGATTTGCGAAGGAGGCGAGGAGGAAGTGCATATCCATAGGATGGAGAATGGATGGAATCTTCGCGGGAGTGAAGTGAGAAATACAGGGATGAGCTTGGCCATGGTCCTTTTGCTAAGTCAGGACTTGTTGGATACATGAGCGCGTTGTTAAGCGGACGGGGGAACGTGAAGTTTTGCTAAGGAAGCGGATGGTGGCGTATCTGGAGAGTCAGGGTGCGGCTTGTACGGCGGCAATGTATCCAAAGCCGCGAGACGGATCGGTGTCGCTCGCGATTATATCCGCTACAGAAAGAAGGAGAAGGGGAGGGAGGTATTGGGTATTGGGTGCAGGGAGCTAGGTTTGGGGAGTTGATCAGGGCCGGCGGAGCGCGCTTCTATGTAGTCGCGGCTGAGCGTGTGGAAGAAGTAAGGAGTTCCCCCAGCGGTTTATTATTTCGCCTTCCGCGTTTACGTTGGGATCATCTTCTGGAATGTCGCGCGGGTTGACTCCTTGAAGGAAGGCGATGACTTCGTGGTGGTTGCCCGTTGGAGTTCAGGGAAGACGGAGTGGACCTGATCGAGAGGGTGGTCGATGATGCGGGAGAACCGCGAGGAGGGGACCGTGAGCGGCGATGAACTGCCCGAGGAGTTGAGGTGTTTGAGAGGTGACATGGCGTACCTAGCGGGAGCAATTGAGGTCGCGGCCGGCAGGCGATGGAGAGGATTCGGGAAGGGCTGCGGGAGGAAGGGCTTTCGAACGGTTAAGATTTTTTATTGGGGCTGGCCGCGTTTCAGACTGTGTCGTAGCGCATAGGAGGTGACGCGGCTGGAGTGGGGGCTGGCCGCGTCCGTTTTTTAAGGCCTTGTAGCTCTGGGTGATGGAAGAAACATCACGGAGCGTGGGGGGCTCGAATTTGGCGGGGATTGCAGTAGCGAAGCTACTATTGCTCGGTGCATTACGAACTTCCCAGGGGGAGGGGCCCTCCACAGGCTCGACTTTTGCCCTGAATTTGCTAAGTTTTTAAGCATCGCCGCCGACGGCCTGGCCTATTGCCACGACGCCGACGTTTTTCAAAGAAAACAATCGGACAAAGATACCCCCGCACGCGTGTTCTTAGGGGCATGGCTCTCGAGCGCCTCCCTTGGGCGCGAAGGGAGTCCAAAACTAGTAATATAGGAGGTGAGCGTTATGTCTATCGCTCGAATAACGGAGTACTTGGATCTGCATCGGATCAAGTACCAGAGAATCAGTCATTCGCCTGCGTATACTGCCCAAGAGGTGGCGGCGCGAGCCCACGTCTCTGGGTGGGAATTGGCGAAGACTGTTGTGGTCAAGCTCGACGATGATTTGGTGATGGCGGTTTTGCCGGCGTCCGAACATATCGATCTAGGATTCTTGGCTGAGATTGTCGGTTCGAAGAAGGTAAAGCTGGCCCACGAGGAAGATTTCGTGGACAAGTTTCCCGGTTGCGACCTCGGAGCGATTCCGCCGTTTGGGAATCTCTATGGAATGAGAGTTTATGTGGCTCCGGAGCTGGCGGAGGATGACTATATCTTCTTCTCGGCGGGCACCCACACGGAGCTGATCCGAATGTCTTACGACGATTTCGAATGGCTGGTAGAGCCTGAGATGTTGCCGTTTGCGGTGTTGGACTAGTCGAGGACCGGGGCGCGATTGCGCGCCTAAAGCGAAAGACGCTACGCCTTTTTTATGGGCGTGGCGTCTTCTTGTTTCTAGAACCTCAAATCGGGCCTGTTTTTCTTTTTGGAGTAGACTGTATCGAACACATCGATACGAAGATTTCCAGAGAACGCATTCCTGGGCAGCGTGTGGAATACCGTGTGCTCGATGCCGCCTTGGATCAGCGTGGAACTAATCTTGGATTGGGGCAGGGGCGCTGAGCTTTTACCGAGAGAAGGGAAGCTCGGCGGATGCATCGGTTCTCTAGTCGACTAGGTTTGCTCTGTATTGGTGGATGGTTGCGCTGCCGTCGGTTTGTTTTTCGGTTTCGTAATTGGCGGTGAGTATCAATTGTAAATGTTATTTGGATACGGTTGTGAGTGGTTTGAAGGGATCTGCTGAGGTCGACGGTGGAGGATGGTAGCGTAAGGGGGGGGGGATTGCTCGGGCGTTTTTCGAAGTCTGCCGGCAGGTCGACTCTTAGGCAGGGGCTGGGCCTGAGCTTTCGCCTTTTACGAATTCTCCGGACACTTGGACATTTCGACGACTGGTATTGGGATGGTCGATTTTTCGAATGAGCGAGCTCACTGCGGAGATTCCAATATCTCGAAAGGGGATGCGTACCGAGGTGAGCTGTTTCTTGCCTTCAGGTGGTGTGAGTCCGTCGAAGCCGGTGATGGAGCAGTCTTGCGGGACGGAGACGCCGAGTTTTTCGAAGGAATCCTGCAGGTGGTAAGCTTGGTGGTCGGCGGCGCAAACCCAGGCGGTGACTCCCTTGGCTCGGGTATATTCGGCGGCTAGGCTGTCCAGCTCGTCGGGGGGAAGCTGTTCTTCGGGGCGGAGGTTTAGGATGATCTCGGGATCGAGCTCGAGGCCGAAGCGGTAGAGACTTTCCACGTAGGCACCGAGGCGGCGTTCCACCCAGGGGGTGTTGACGGCGTACTTCCAGCTGAGAAATCCGATTCGCTTGTGTCCGAGTTCTACGAGGTGCTGCATGACTTTGGAGATACCGCGAATCTGATCTGGGTGGATGCAATCGACGTCGCAGTCGTCGTAGTCTTCGAGGACGGAAACGGTGGGGAACTTGGCCATGATGTTGGAGACGGCGTCCTCCTTGAGTGGGTAAATGATGATGGCTCCCTTCCAGTCGAGGCAGCTAACGCCCTTTATGATTTGTCTCGCTCGCGATTGAGGGTGGAATTCCCTTGGGTCGACGTAGAACACCTCGACCTCGAGTTTTGCGATCGCCGCTTTTTCGGTGATCCCGGTGAGGAGCTCTTCCGCGGTCTTGGTATCGTTTTTATAGCGTTGGTCCTCGCTGATGCCAACGATGACCGCCAGTTTCTTGCGGCCCTGCAGCCTCACGTTGTTGCCGCCTCTCTGAGCCGAATAGGAGTATCCCATTTCTGCTGCGAGGCGAAAGACTTTTGCTCGCGTCTCGGGATTGATCTTTGGGTGGTTGGTGAAGCAGCGCGAGACGGTGGTGCGAGATAGGTTCAATTCGTCCGCGATATACTTTTGGTTCAATTTCGCCATGAGAGATTCGGGTCGTTCTTTTGGCTCTTGCCAGGGGGTGGGGGTTCCTTCTTATGAAGGGGAGCGTTTCAAATTTTGCTTAGATGCACTTTAATGCAACTAAAAAAGAGCTTACGCGTTTCGTCACTACTGGATTAGGCGTATGCTTTCTCGAACTGCCGCGGCGGTGTCGGCTGCTTGAAGGACATCGGACACGCCCACGATTCGAGTGGCTCCGGCGGCGACGACCTCTCTGATGTTGTCTCGATCGATGCCTCCAATGCAGAAGAATGGAATCGTGGGTTGCTGGTCCGCTACGAAGCGGACGAACTCAAGTCCGGTTGGGGAGGCGTTCGGTTTGGTCTTTGTGGCGAACACTGGGCCGATCGAGAAGTAGCTGAGAATGTCGGTCAGATACTGCAGGGCGCTGCGGGCTTGCTCGGGGGAGAGGATTGACATGCCGAGTATGCGATCGGGGCCGAGGCGTTTTCTCGCCACTTCTGGGGGCGGGGCGTCCTCTCCGAGGTGAAGGCCAAGATCAGGGAAGCGGAGGGCTAGCTCGATATCGTTGTTGATGATGAGGGGTGGCTGCGGGAGTCGGCTTTCGGCTCGTCGACTTACTATTTGCTCGGTCAATTGGTGACGTTGCTCTGGGGTGGAGCCCTTTGCTCGCAGCTGGATGAGGCTAGCTCCGCCAGCAACGAGAGCATCGTATTTCGCGATCCAGTTCCCGGGAGTGACGTAGCCGGTATCGAGGATTCCATAGAAGGTGGAAGCGCGCAGGGAGTTCTTCATTTTCTGAAGGAACTCAGGGGCAAGCATTAGGACCGGCAAGCGAATAAGCTCGGACAGGGTCTCAGCTTTTCAGCTTCAAGCGGCTTGGGGGCGTGCCGCTCGTGAGCGGTGCACGCCGCTGCGGGTGGGCGTCAGTTCTTAGAGGAGGAATTCTCTTCCTTGGAAGGTTCCTGGTCTTCGTCGTCGGCTGGCTCGATCGCGCTCAGGTCGCTTGCGGGGAGGCTTTTGGAGGGGAGGTTGGCGACTTCGGCTGCTTCCTTGCCGAAGCTCTTAACCACGATTTCGATGGCTCCGATCTGGTCGAAGCTCAGGGATTTCTGAAGCAAGGCGGTGATGTGCTCCTGGACGCGCTCGCAAATCGCCTTTAGGTCCTGCGGCTTGGAAAGGCGCAGCTCTACGCGGGCAGTCACCTTGTTGTTGCGGAGGCGAATGGTGGGGCGCGCTGCTTCGACCCATTCCTCGAGAAGGCAGGCAGAGCGAATGAGCTCCTGCAGGGCCTTGCGCGAAACGAGAACGCTGCCCGCCTCGCCGTTGAAGGCGGTCAGGTGGCTTGGCGGCTTTTTGAACACCAAACGCAGCCCTATGAGCAGGAAGATGAAAGCCCCTGTGGCCACCCCTATTTGGAGGGCCGTAAGCTGGGTCATCAATTCCTTCAAGGATTCCACGTTTAGCTGGGGGATTGTTGGTTGTGCCTGCTAGTCGGAGAGCGAGCTTTTCGCCTCTTCCTCTGCGGCCTTGCGGGATGCGGCGACCTCTTCTGGCATCTTGACGCCTTCGATGATGACGTCGACGGCGGCCACGGTCTTGCCGGTCATGTTGGTTACCTGCTTGCCGACGATGAGCTGGAGGTTTTCAGCGGTTTTGGCCAGCTCGACTCCGTATTCCATATGGACGCGAAGCTCGATCAGGTAGTTGCCGGCTTCGTCCTCTGAAACGCGGACTCCCTTGTCGTAGTCCTTGCTGGAGAAGAGGGCGGATACGTTTTCGATGAAGCTGCCGCCGACGCCGACGACGCCTTTAACGCTAGTGGCAGCCATCTTGACGATGGTCGCGACTACGGTGTGGTTGACCTTGATTTGGCCGAGGGTTCCATCCTGATCGTCGCCGATCTCGATGCTAGGTTCTTGTTGGTCCATGGTATGAAGATTTGAGTGAGGGTTGTTTAGCGGCTTGCTAGGTTGTGGATCGCGATTCGCCTGGAATTGTTCCTAGGCCCTTTTCGGGGACTTGTAAATTCCTAGGGCGTTTTGCGAGGCGCTTAATTGCTTAATCGAACTTAGGATTACGGGCCATGAAGTCTTCCATGAACTTGGTCGTGGCCTTGCCGGCTCGGAAATCCGGATCGCTGATGATTGCCTTTTGGAGTGGGATCGTGGTCTTGATGCCGCGAATCAGGTATTCGTTGAGGGCGCGATACATGCGTTGGATCGCGACCTCTCGGTTGGCTCCGTAAGTGATGAGCTTACCAATCATGCTATCGTAGTAAGGGGGGATGATGTAGCCGCCGTAGGCGTGGGAATCCACGCGCACTCCGTGGCCGCCGGGGGCGTAGTAGAGGTCGATGCACCCGGGGCTTGGCATGAAGCCGCGAGCTGGGTCCTCGGCGTTGATACGGCACTCGATCGCGTGCTTGTTGATGACGATGTCTTCCTGCTTAAAAGAAAGCTTCTCTCCTTGGGCGATGAGTAGTTGCTGCTTGATCAGGTCGATGCCGATGACTTCTTCCGTTACGGGATGCTCGACTTGACTTCGAGTGTTCATCTCGAGGAAGTAATAGCCGCCGTCGTCGTCTACGAGGAACTCGATGGTGCCAGCTCCTTCATAATTGGCGGCTTTGGTGGCGCGTACTGCGGCGTCACCCATCTCCTTGCGGAGTTTCTCCGAAAGGAATGGAGAGGGGGCTTCTTCGATGAGTTTTTGGTGGCGTCGCTGCACGGAGCAATCGCGTTCGCCAAGATGCACGACATTGCCGTGTGAGTCGGCGAGAACTTGGAACTCGATGTGGCGCGGGTTCTGGATGTATTTTTCGACGTAGACGGCGCCGT
>JBNKSG010000185.1:0-7604 GCA_050297195.1 Opitutaceae bacterium
ATCTATAGGGCTTATCTTTTAGAAAGGACTCAGGTGGATGAATGTAGCTTGTTATACTTTCTTTCCATGCCTTTTTTTGATTTTTGTCTAGGCTTTGGTAGTGCTTGTTAAAGTCAAAATCGACATTTTCTATATTGTGAACAAGTTGGTTTCTTAGCTTTGAAAACCATCGAATAAATTTACGATCTTCGTTATCGAGTAGATTTAATTCCTTCAGCATGACAATCTTCCCTAGTTCCGAATCTGAAAGCGGGATTCTTTTTACAAAAGTGTGCAATCTGTTTTCTTTTAGTACACGGACGATCAGTGTTGTTACGGCCGATTCAATGAGGGCGTGTGATTTAATCACGAAAGCCCAATCGTCATCCTCTGCGAAACGTTGTACGAATTTCGCGTTGGCTAACGTTTCATTTTTCAGTTCTTCGAAAGTCGTGTTGGGTTTTTTTTGTGTCATTTTTCAGACTAACAGTGTTTATATGTGTGCTTAAATTTGAGGGTTTATTAACGGGGAAATTTGCGGGGGCGTTTGTTTTGCACTTATAACCTGGGGCTTAGGTAGAAGCTGCAGTTGCGGTTTCGAGATTGCAAGGTGCAACTTGTCCGATGGGGAGCTGGCGCGATTTGGTGAGAGCGGTTGGTGGGAGCTGCGTCTCAGGCCCGAGCCGCACCACCTTGGGGTGGTTTTCTTGTGCGGGTGAATTTGGGGACGGGATCTAATGAGTATTCGAGTTCGGTGCTTGTTGGGCAGTGGAGACGAAAAAGCCCGGATCGGGGGGCGATCCGGGCTTTGCTGGAATTGGTTTTGGGGGCTGCTGGAAGAGCAGCCCCTCTTTTTTCGGAAACGGCGTTGTCCTTTATTCGGCATCGGGTTGTTCGAGATCTTGCCCTTCGCTGCTAATGAGCGGAATGCTGAGTTGCTTTGAGTATTCGGTAATTGCCTGGGGAGGGACTAGTACTTTCCAGGTTGTATCGGGTAATTGGATAAGATCGAGTTTTACGTGACGCGGGGAATCAAGATTCGGAGAGAAGAGCATGAATACCTCTCTGGCTTCGTCGGTGAGTTCCTTAAATGAGGTTATTTGAGCATGAGCCAAAGGAACCTGATCTATGGTCATCATGGCGATCACGGTTTCGAGGTTG
Organism: Opitutaceae bacterium; assembly: GCA_050297195.1. Taxonomy (GTDB): domain Bacteria; phylum Verrucomicrobiota; class Verrucomicrobiia; order Opitutales; family Opitutaceae; genus Pelagicoccus. The sequence continues at coordinate 1,141 of JBNKSG010000185.1, forward strand.
CCTTGTTCTTGGCGAATGGAGGCGGGGAGCTTTTCGAATAATCGCTTCGCGAGCGCTTCGCTTTCGGGTGAAAAAACGAGCGAGTCCTTCATTGTCTGGAGGTCGCCGTTGGCGGCGGAAAAGATGAGCGTTTCTACGCTTTCGTAGGGTGTGCCGTAACCCTTGTTGCTCCATTGCTCGGGATCCAGTCCCTTATGGTTGAGGGAGGAGGCGTCGGTGAAAGCTTGTTGTTCCTTTTTGCGTTGGGCCAGGACTTGCTCTCGCTTCTTGACACGCTCTTCGAGCTCTCGGATTTCAGCCTGCAATGACTTGATCCCATCTTCCTCGCTGGGAAGTTTTGCGGGAGTTTTTGGTCTCTCTTCCTGGCTCTCTTGTGACTGCTGGAAACTTGCTTCGGTCGAGCCTGGGTTCGAAGAATCTGCGATTCGTACGGCGAATCCGATTGCGACGATGAGAGGAACGAGCCAGAAGGCTAAAGCGACGCGGGCAGATATCATCTAGAACCAGTTTTTTGTTTCCGGTTTCTCCTCACCGGCGGGCGGTTGGAATTTTATGGGAATCCGAACCTTGGCTGGAACGGCGGTAGAGCCGATACGGCCGGGCGTAAATTCACTTTTGGCTACTGCATTTAAGGCGCTTTCCCCGAAGTCGGGGTGTGATGCTTTGATTATGCGAAGGTCGCTTGTCTTTCCGTCTACACCGAGGATGAACTCGACGACGGCGTTTCCGGGCTCTTGGGTGATTGCATGGGAAATTGGGTAGTCTGGCATTCTCAGCGCTATTGCTCGTGGCTTTGTATCCAATTCGCTGAGACTGTATGTTTTTCCTAGTAGCGGTTTGCGGTGGTGTAGCTTTTGAATCTGGTTTTCGACCTCCTGCAAACGTTGAGCCAGTACGGTGGCATCTCGATCTAACGCGGCATAGGCGAGATCGATTTCGTCTAAGGGGCGGGTGGTTTCGGGGCGGGTGGTTTCGGAGGGGGTCGTTTCGGAGGGGGTCGGACCTCGCTCTTCGATTTTAGCAAGAGGCGCCTGCTCGGCGGTTAGGACTGGGTCTGCCGCCCTTGTCGCTATTTGTTGTTCCAGAGAGACTCCGGCGATGATTGTTATCGCAGTTGCGACGAGTGGTAGTTTGAGAGCGGATACGAGGCCTATGGAGGCTAGGCTTGCAGTGCTCGCGAGACTTACCGTTGCAACGCTGGTAGCTAGATGTACAGGTAAGGGGCAACTGGCGTATCCGGTTAGGGCCGCGCTCAATGCAGTTGCCGAAGTGGCGATGCCTTTCTTTTGGAAGTGGGCTTGGAGTTTGTCCAAAGCTCTGGTGACTTTCATCCGAGCGGCGTTTGGCTGGATGCCTAGGCGTGCTCCGATGGTCTTGTAGTCCATCGATTCGAAGTAGCGTAGGAGCAGGGCTTCTTGATCGGACTTTGGGAGATGCTCGATCGATTCGTCGATGAACGCCTGCAGGTTCTCGCGATCTTGGGGGACAGTCATTTCGCTCATGCCTCCGTAGCGTTGTTCTTTGGCTGATTGGCGAGTCCGCGAGCGGACTATTTTTGCGGCGGTGAAGCGGCTGGTTTTGAAGAGCCAAGCTTTTACGTTCCCGTGGTGGCGTAGGCTCTTGGCTTTGCGGGCGAGTTCGGCAAAAACGATTTGGCAGACGTCTTCCGCTAGTTGGGCGTCGCCGCCTAGGCAGTTCCGAGCTACCGCGAAAACGATCTTTAGGTGCCGCTTGACGAGGAGATTGAAGGCGGCTTCGTCAGTGTGGGAATAAAAGCGCCCGAGCAGTTCGGAATCGGATTTATCGAGGAGAGACATGGTTAATGATCTGACGACGTAGGATGCTCGTTTGAGGGATTTGTGAGAACCTACTGGTTCTCATCTTCAATCAAATCATTTGAGAATTTAATAGTCACGTACCATTCGTTTATTGCATCAGCTGTGAAGAAGGAATACTCCGTTCCGACTTCGACGGTATCTTCGGTAAACCATTTTTCAGTCCAATATGGCGGGCTCGATTTTTCGCTCGGAAACGCGCCGCCATACACTCTTGTGGAGTGCGTGTCACTAAAACCAACCTGGTCATTGATATATGTAAATATCCCGCCGGTAAGTGTGTTTGTCGTTTCTTTGGTCCGATAGCTTAAACCGACCTGAAAGCTCTTGCTTGCCGTGTGCGATCTCCAAACGCTGATATCCTTTGTCGTCGGGTGCTTTCTTTTGATTTCGATGTAAACTGGGGTACTTGATTCGAATGTGTAGAGGCGACCGTTTGCTAGTATCAGGTCTTCGTCGGTAACATAGCTTTTCATGTTCCCAAATAGGCTCGTGGTATCCTTGGTCCATTCGACATCAATCGTAGAGGCTGACATCGTTGCGTTCGTTAGCAGGAGTGCGAGTAGGATTCTGAGTGTCATAATTTTGGGGACAGGATCGCTTTTGATTTCATGATGTATCTTGGAAGCAGATCTTGAAGGGACTTGGTGGCGGGATGAGGGACGAGGTGGGTTGGACTAGGAGCGGTCCTACAGTCTTTAATACCCGCAGTCCCGTCTGATCGCACATCGTAGGTACAAAAAATGATTCTTTTGCACCTACGATGTGGAAATGGAGACGAAAAAGCCCGGATCGCGGGGGCGGTCCGGGCTTGGGTTGAATTGGGTGGTGGCGGACGAGGGGGTGCCGCGCGCTGCGACACATTCACTCGTCTCTCTATCCGCTACTTGGTAGCGGCTTGCTCAAGGATCTTGTACATGCGGGCGACCATGTCCTTGGGGTCTTCCATGAGGCCGGCCGCGACGAGGGCGTTGTCGAAGGACTGCTGGGCGATGAGCTTGGCGAGGTCTTCGTTGGACGAACGCTGCGTATTCAGATTCTTGATCAGCTCGTGGCGTGGGTTGATCTCGAAGAGCACTTCCACGGGCATGGGCATGTCTTGTCCCATCTGCTTCATCATGCGGCGCATCTGGGTGGACATGGCGTCAGGGGAGAGGGCCATGACCGGGCTGCTGACGAGGCGGTCCGAGACTTTGACTTCCTTGACGCGGTCGCCGATGGCGGATTTGAGCCATTCGCAGAGGGACTTGGCGTCGTCGTCGGAAAGGGCTTCGCCTTCGGGCTTGGGCGCGTCGTCGAGCTTGATGTCGCCTTGGTCGGCGGAGGTGAGCTCCTTTTCCTCGAAGGTGCCGAGGTTGGACATGACGTATTCGTCGATGGGCTCGTAGAGGAAGAGGACTTCGATGCCGCGGGCCTTGAAGCCTTCGAGGTAGGGGCCGGACTCGATGGACTCGCGGTTTTGGCCGAGGATGTAGTAGATGGACTTTTGCTCGTCCTTCATGCGGGAGACGTAGTCAGCGAGGCTGGTGGTCTTGCCCTTCTCGGTGACGGAGGACTCGAAGTAGAGGAGCTTGGCGAGGTCGTCGCGGTAGGTGAAGTCGGTGGCGACGCCTTCCTTGATGTAGATGCCGAAGTTCTTGAAGAATTCGGCGTACTGCTCGGGACGCTTCTTGGCTTCTTCCTTGAGGAACTTGAGGTAGCGCTTGGTGATGACGCGGCTGAGCTTCTGGGTGAGGCCGTTGTCCTGCATGGTCTCGCGAGAGATGTTGAGCGGGAGGTCGGCGGAGTCGATGACGCCCTTGAGGAAGCGGAGCCATTCGGGGAGCAGCTCGGTGGGCTTGGAGTCGATGAGGACCTTGCGGCAGTGCAGGGCGACGCCGGGGTCGATGCGTGGGAAGCCCATGCGCTCGGGGTTGGTCTTCGGGGTGAAGATGAGGGCCTTGATGTCGAGGGGGGCGTCTGCGGAGAAGTGCAGGCGGTAGTGTGGCTCGTCGAAGGCGTTGGCCTGGAACTTGTAGAATTCGGTGTACTCTTCGTCCTTGATCTCTGACTTGGAGCGGAGCCAGAGGGCGTCGACGGTGTTGACCTTCTCGTCGTTGAGCTTGATGGGGAATTGGACGAAGGAGGAGTAGCGCTTGATGATCTCCTTAACGGTGTCGGCCTTGGCGTAGTCTTTGAAGTCGTCGCCGAGGTGGATGACGATGCGGGCGCCGCGCTGGGTGTCGTCGGATTCTTCGATCTCGTAGGCGCCAACGCCGTCGGATGTCCAGAGGTGGCCGGGCCCGTCCTTCCTCCAGGAGTGGGTGAAGACTTCGACCTTGGTGGCCACCATGAAGGCGGAGTAGAAGCCGACGCCGAACTGGCCGATGAGGTCGGCGTTTTTCTCGCCGCCTTCCTTGAGGGCTTGCAGGAACTGCTTGGAGCCGGAGTGGGCGATGGTGCCGAGGTTTTCCACGAGCTCGTCGCGGGTGAGGCCGATGCCGTAGTCTTGGATGGTGAGGGTGTTGGCTTCCTCGTCGGTCTTGATGTTGATCTCGAGATCGAGCTCGTCCTGATGCACATCCTTCTCGGTGATCTTGAGGTGACGCAGCTTTTCCAGGGCGTCGGACGCGTTGGAAATGAGTTCGCGGACGAAGATCTCCTTTTCGGTGTAGAGGCTGTGGATGACGATATCCAACAGTTGCTTGATCTCGGCTTTGAATTCGTGTTTTTCGGTGTTTTGTGCGCTCATGATTCTTTAATTAGATAAGTGCTGTGAAATTTTGAGGGCTAAATGGGTAATCTTCCCAGTGGCGGCTTCAAGCAGTATTTTGTGCTGGGTGTTGGGTTCCAGGTTTCGGGGCGAGGGTGACTAGCTCTATGACGAAGACTAGGGTTGGGGCTATGACCAAGACTGGGACGAAGATTTTTTTGGGGGAGATGCATGCGTTGGGCAAAGGGCTCCGTTAGGAGGGGAGAAGCGGCTGGGTGCCGCGCGACTTTGATATGAAAGCACTTGCGTTTAGAGTTGGGGGAATCGGAGCGATGTTACTCGGCTTTGCTCTTTGGATGTATGGCGGGGCCCGGCTTGGTTGGTACGCGGAATACTACGAGGTGATGGAATTCGATCCGATCTTGGAGTTTTCGCACCCGGTGAAAGTGGAGGCATTCCTTCCGGGAATCGAGACCTTGGCCTTGGGCTTTGTCGCGTTTGTGGTTCTCTTGGGATTGAGCGCATTCATTGAGCGCAAGGGTCCGTCCGTGGAGCTGTAACATTTTTAGTCACCAAGATATAAATACACCTATGAAGAAAAGCATTCTAAGCCTTATCGCTACTGCAACATTCGGTTTCGTTCCGCTCGCGAGCGCGATCGACTTCGACCTGGAGGACCCGAAGGGGGTCAACAATATCGTATTCCTGCTGGACGCGCCGCTGGAGTCGATCAACGGCACTGCGACAGGGATTACTGGCAAGGTCGCTTTCGATCCAGCGAAGCCGGAAGCTACGGCTGGCAAGGTGGTGGTCGCGGTCGACTCCCTTTCCGTGGCGAACCCAAAGATGGTCGAGCATTTGATGGGGGCGAAGTGGTTGGACGAGGGAAATCATCCGACCATCACCTTCGAGATGAAGGGGCTGAGCGACATCTCGCAGGATGGCGCCAAGGTCACTGGAATGGCACATGGAACGATGACCATCAAGGGGACCAGCAAGGAGATGGAGATTCCGGTTTCCTTGTCCTACCTGAAGGGCAAGCTGGCCGACCGGCAGCGGACTCCGGGCGACATCCTCGTCATTCGCTCCACGTTTTCGGTGAAGCGTACGGACTTCGGCGTGAACCCAGGGGATACGGAGGACAAGGTGGCGGACGAGATCGAGCTTCGCCTCAGCTTGGGCGGTTTCGCTCCCTACTGATAGGAACTTTTTTTAGTCGTTAGATCGGGGCGGGGAGTACGGCCCCCGTGTTCGGAAAACAAATACGCCCGTCGCTTCTCAATGGAGGCGGCGGGCGTTTCCGTAGTTGAAATGTAGTGACTGCTCGACCGATCGCTTACTGGAGCAGATCGGTGATGCTTTCCTCGCCTTGCACGATGAGGCGGTCGATGATGTCGACGATGAGGTTGACCTTGGGCTTGGTGCCCCAGCCGTTGGCGCCGACTGCCTTGCACTTGGCGATCATCTGATCGTTGATGAGGGAGGAGAAGACGATGACCGGAGTCTCGAGCTTGAACTCCTGCTTCACGTTCTTGCAGAAGGTGAGCCCGTCCATGACCGGCATCTCGATGTCGGTGAGGATGAGGTCGTAGTATTCGGAGAAGGGTTTCCCTGTCTCTTGGGAATCGGCTTTGGCGGCAGCTATCTTGTCGAGGGCTTCCTTGCCGTTGGTAGCGAGTTCCACGTTGGTGAAGCCTACGTCCGTGAGCTGGTTGTGGACCATCTTGCGGATCATGGCGGAGTCTTCGGCGAAAAGGATCTTGATGTGGTCGCGCGGCTTGTACTCCTGCTCGATCTTGGCGATTTGGCCGTGGTCGATCGACATGCCGAGACGCGGGTTGATCAATGTGAGGATGTACTCGAGGTCGAGGATGAGCACGAGACGGTCTTCCAAACGGATGATGCCGTTAACGTAGGGGTTCTCTTGGGCGAAATTG
>JBNKSG010000186.1:0-7573 GCA_050297195.1 Opitutaceae bacterium
CCCCCGCTACGTTTTCCCATGCCACCATCCTCAAAAATCGCCCTCATCGAGCCCTTCTTCTCGGGCTCGCACCAACGCTGGGCGGAGGAGCTCCAGCGTCACTCCCGACACCAGATCGATCTCATCACCCTGCCCGGTCGCAGCTGGAAGTGGCGCATGCATGGAGCAGCAGTCACCCTAGCCAACGAACTCCTGTCGCGAGAAACCCAATACGATCTGCTGCTCGCGACCGATATGCTCGACTTCGCGGTCTTTCTCGGCCTCGTGCGCTCACGCTACGCCCAGACGCCTACCGCTGTCTACTTCCACGAAAACCAGCTCTGCTACCCTTGGTCCCCTCGCGATGCCGACGTAAAGAAAAAGCGCGACTTGCACTACGCCTTTATCAACTACACCACCGCCCTCGCTGCCGACACGGTGTATTACAATTCCCAATACCATCGTGACGCCTTTGTCGGAGCGCTTCCAAAATTCCTAGATCACTACCCCGACCACCGAAACAAGAGCACCATAGCCGGCATAGCCGCCAAGAGTCACGCCCTCCCTCTCGGTATGGACCTCAAGGCCTTCGACGCTTACAAGCCGGAAACCGCCCCCTCAAATACCGTTCCCCTTCTGCTCTGGAACCACCGCTGGGAATACGACAAAAACCCAAAAGGGTTCTGCAAACTCCTCTTCGCCCTAGCCGACAAAGGCCTCGATTTCGAAGTCGCCTTGCTCGGGGACCGCTTCGACGAGGAACCCGAATACTTCGCTCACGCCCGCAAGAAACTCGGGCGGCGTATTATCTCCTACGGCCGGGCTGAAAAATTCGAAGACTACGCAAACTGGCTTTGGAAGGCGGACATCCTCCCAGTCACCTCCCGCCAGGACTTCTTCGGGGGCAGCGTGGTCGAGGCTATCTATTGCGGTTGCCATCCGATCCTGCCCAAACGCCTCGCGTATCCAGATCATGTGGACACAATTCGATTCTCCAACAGCTACTACGAAACCCAAGACCAAGCCGTCGAGCAGCTCGCTTCCTTGATCGAATCGGGCCGTTGGAAAGAGCCAAGCCCCCTATCCGAGCAAATGGCTCGCTACGACTGGAGCGAATGCATCACCAGATACGATGCAGCCTTGCTCAAGTAAGAGGCGCCAATGCTACTTGAGCTCCACCACGTAACACGTATTCAGATTGTTGATCAGGTACTCGTAGGTGAAGAAACCGTAGCCACCCGCACCCCAGTCATCGCCCCAGGAATTGCGAAAGATAAACTTCGTATTCTCGATCTTCCCATCCTCACAACGGTATCCAACGATCGTAACGGCATGTCCACCATCGGCCTTCACCGGTTGCTTTCCCAAGACACTGGTGCGAGCAACCCGCGAATAGGCAGGCCAAGCGACGCCCACGACGAGCGGCGTATCGGAATTGAGGACATGGATCATATTTTCGATGCCTTTTCTCGTTCTTCCGCCCGGCACGATAAAGGCGCTCAAGGTAACCGAATCCAACATCTGATACGGCTCGCCCGCTTCTCGTTCCTCGCGGCTTTGCTCAAGAGCGAGCCCATGGCCGCGAATCGCTTGAAACACATGTTCGAGGGCAAATCCTAGATCCAGCCCATTGGCTTTCCCCGTCCGCGAATCATACCCCACCGCATCCGGCCGGCCAAGGGAGCGTGAGGTGGCGTTGATCAAATACGGCTCCGACAAATTCATGACACGCCCGTGAGCCTCCGCAAATTGGTATTCCATCGCCGCCACGATAGCATGAACCGAACAGCTCGGCCCGCGTTGGCTGCGGACCCGAATCCCATGGCTACGATAGCGATTTCGCAAGTCCACCTCGCTTTTCAGAAGCGGCGTTTTTCCGAATTGGGAGAATGCCCCGTTCGAGGTCGAAGCCACCTTTTCACGCAGGGTTTTGACAGCAGCGAGCCGTTTTTGCTGTTCGTCGATTTGCTGCTGGCGGCGAATCGCCAGCTTCGCTTCACGATCTGCCGCGCTGCCGGAGTCGTATCCGTATTTCAATTGCAGTTCAGGAGAGAGCTCCGCAAGCGGCACTTGAGCGATGGAGCGACCGTGTCGAATCGACAAGGTCGATTCGTTGGAAGAGAGCACCACTACATTTAAGTAGACCTGGTTCCCGACTTCCAAGCGTTCGTAGGTATCCGCTGCGATCGCGACAACTGGCAAAAACAGCGAGAAAAGCAGAGCTATGGTTTTCATCTCAAAAAGTAGGTGGATTCCTCCCCCTGTCTTCGGCTTTTTGGCCCAAATCTTCAGCGAGACGCAAAAAAGACGCGCTCCCTTGCGGAAGCGCGTCTCGGAATTCTTGGCGCGTTAGCGTGGACTAGTTGTCCCACATATCGGCGAATGCATCGTCCTTGACCGCTTGGGTCTGACGAGCTCCTGACGAACGGGGAGCTGGAGAATCGAATGAACGCTCGATCGGAGCCGAGTAGGAACGTGCGACTGACGAGGCGGGATTGCTGCCAGCGCCACCGTTGACCACTGCAACGAGGTCTTGGATGGTTTGCTGCATGCTGTTGGACTGCTCGAGCAATACGCGGCTGGAGGAAGCTGTTTCTTCGGCGCCAGCTGCGTTTCTCTGGGTCACGCTGTCCATGTTGTTGATCGAAGTTTGGATCAGGTTCACGCCGCGATTCTGCTCGGCAGAGGCGTCTGAAATCTGGCCGACGATCTCGTCCATCTTCTGAGTGTGGCTCACGATGGTCTGCAAGTTCTCCGCAACGCGCTGGTTGATCTCCACACCGCGCTCGGACTTCTGCACAGAGTTCTCGATCTTCTGGGCAGTGATCGAGGCCGCTTCGGCAGAGCGATGGGCCAGGCTGCGTACTTCGTCGGCAACCACTGCGAATCCGGCGCCGGACTCTCCGGCTCGGGCCGCTTCGACCGCAGCGTTGAGGGCAAGAATGTTGGTCTGGAAAGCGATTTCGTCGATGGTCTTGATGATGTTGGCGATGTTGTCGGAAGACTCCTTGATGTCCTCCATCGCGGTGATCATGTCCTTCATCGACTCGGCGCCAGACTCCGCAGCAACACGGGCTTCGCTGGCAAGCTTCTTCGCGTTCTCGGCGTTCTGAGCGTTCTTCTCGGTCATGGCGTTGACCTCTTCGAGAGACGAGCTCGTCTCCTCGATGGAGGCAGCTTGCTCGGAGGCGTCTCGAGCGAGAGCTTCGCTGCTGGTCGACACTTGTTCGGAGGCGACGAGCGTCTCGGCAGCGGCGCCTTGAAGGCGACCGACGATTTCGTCGATGCTACGAGTGATACCGCGAACCACGTACCATCCGCCTATGGCACCGATCGAGAGACCGACGAGGCTGATGATCATGACAGAAAAGTTAACAGTCGCTTGGAGGCTCTCGGCGTCTTTCTTGAGCTCGGACTGATGCTCGGCAATGGTGTTTTGGAAAACCTTGATCTTCTCCACGAACTTAGGGCCAACAGGGCGAAGCTTTTGGGCGTCGATCTCGACGATATTCTTCAAGGTTTCCGCCAATTCGTTAACCCCTTGGGAGTAATTGGCAGCGACCTCGATGCTCTGAGCGAGCACGCGCTCCTTGAGCTCGTCCTTCAAGCTTTCGTCGAAGTCGACGTTCATTTGGTAGTCGTCCTTTAAGACGCCCAACTTGGTCGAGAGCTCAGCAACCTTGGTCTTGGCTTCAGCAATGTCCTCGTCGTTGTACTTGACGATAACGCTGTTGATAGCGGAGGCCGCTTCAAACATGCTTTGCAAGGCGGAGGACGTTGCGAAGGCGCCGGCTATGTCGCCCTTTGCCTGGTCGGCTGCGAGCAACTCCTTGAGCATGTCCTTGATTTCCTTGCCTCCAGGCTTCACGACCTCGTCGAGGAGCTTCGTTTGAGTGGCCTTGAGTTTCACGATAGAGTTGAAGGCCGAATTGTAACCTTCCATCAATTCGGTAGCTTCCGTAAGAGCAGCGCGAGCCTTGTCGTTGTTTGCCGCCCTTGCGAACGTCTTGAGTTCCGAGGAAAGCTCCGAATACATTTCCTTATGATTGGCGACATGTTTCGGTTCGGTAGTCGTAAGGTATTCGGCGATGTTGGACCGCATCGCCCAGGCGACGTTTACTTTTTCTGAGGCAGCGTTTCCATCTTCGACACTCACGGAGAAATCTCCGAAAGAGCCGTTGAGCTTCGAAACCGCGACATAGGACACGGCTGCGAGCACAACGAAGAAGGTGAGAGCTATCGCGATGGTGAAGCCAATTTTTTTGGCAAGTGACATTGAGCTCATTTTACAGGTGGGATGTGATGTGTTGCGTAGTTTTTGAGAATTTAAGGTGTAGTCTCCTATCGGATACTAACTAACAGGAGCCTCCTCTTCAGAAGGCGGCGTGGGGGTATTTACAAACTTGAATGGAATTCGGAGTTTCGATCGAACCGACTTACCTCCGACCTTGGCAGGCTCGAAGATCCAGGACTTCGCAGCTTCCAACGAGGGAGCTTCAAGATCCAAATGGGTCGATTTCTTGATCGATGCGTGAATGACTTGCCCGGCTTCGTTCAGGACGAGGTCGACGGAAACGAGACCTTTAAATTCTTCTGCGAGAAACTGCTCGGGCAACGACGGCAGCGAGCTCGATTTGATAATCGGCTGAACATCCCACTTCGTGTAAACATCTACATTGAACGGATTTTCGGCTGCCCAGGCATCGATCGCGGCTTGGGAGCTGGCGTCGAATTCTGCAACGGGTACGCTCAACTTCTCTTCGCCAACGCGAAGGTACACGGCCCCCTCGAGGACCTTGTAGATCTGACCGTCGAAGGACGTGCCATCCGCCTTGGTGTAGACATCCGCGACCGTCGAGAAAAGTGGGACGAATCCAAAAGCGGCGAGGGCTACAAGGCGGGTTAATTTGGTATTCATGCTGCTTACGGGATGTACTTAAATACCGGCTGAGTAGACGGACCGGTCTCATGTGAAATCGGTCTATTCCCTAAAAGCTTAAACCAGTTTTAAAAAACGCCCCATAAATCAGCAAAAACCACTAGACAGCGTCGTGCCGCCTTGACCGGATGAACGATCGCTTCACGCGATTCCGGCCTGCGACCACCCTGTTGCAAGCGAGCAACCACGCCTCCCTTCTTGGGCAGACAAACCTAGGCTACCGCGATCCGTAGATGGCACTGCTCCGTAACGTACATTCCTGGCACGAAAAAGGCGCGTCCCCCATTCGAGGAACGCGCCTTTGCTCTAGTAAAGTTTCAGCCGTAACCAAATCCCTAGGCGCCAAAGCTGGCCTTGAGGAAATCGAGATCGATCTCGGGATAGAGGACGAACTCGTCAAGCAAGGCCTTCACCCGGCTACGGGCTTCAGCGATCACCTCGTCCGCGAGCACGTACTTGACCTTGCTCTGCTGGCCGGCGTTCTTGCCGCTGGCGATGGTAGCGGGAGTCGTGTTGGAGAGTATGAGCTTAAAGATAGCCGCGATCTCCTTCATCTGCTCCACGCCCATGCCGAGGGATGTGACCGCCGGGGCGCCGACGCGCAGGCCGCTGGTGTAGTGCGGACCGTTCGGGTCGAAAGGCAGCGAGTTGCGGTTAAGCGTTACCCCCGCTTCGCGTACTGCCGCTTCCGCCTGGCGACCATTGAGGCCGAAGCTGGTGACATTGATCAAAAGCAAGTGGTTGTCCGAACCGCCGGTCGCGATCTGCAGGCCTTCCGCGATCATGGCATCCGCCATGGCGCTGGTGTTTTCGACGACCTTGGCGGCGTAGTCCTTGAACTCTGGCTTGAGGGCTTCCTGGAAGGCGATCGCCTTGGCAGCCATCACGTGAGGGAGCGGGCCTCCAATGACGAGCGGGCAACCCTTGTCTACGAATTCCGCGAACTCCTTCTTACAAAGAACGATACCGCCGCGTGGACCGCGAAGCGTCTTGTGCGTGGTCGAAGTGACGACATCCGCGAAGGGCATCGGGTTGAAGTCGCCTTCGAAAACGTTGCCCGCCACGAGGCCAGCGAAGTGGGCCATGTCCACCATCAGGACCGCGCCTACCTTGTCGGCGATTTCCTTCATGCGGCGGAAGTTGACCTTGCGCGGGTAAGCGGAGTAGCCGGCGAGCAGGATAAGCGGCTTCACTTCTTCGGCTTGCTTCTCGAGCGCGTCGTAGTCGAGCAAGCCGGTTTCTTCGCTCACCGAGTAGCTATAGGCATCGAAGAATTGGGCGGAAACGTTGAAACGGTAGCCGTGCGTGAGGTGGCCGCCCGAGTAGTAGTCGAGGCCGAGCATGCGCTGGTTGCCCATGGCGGCGCGGACCTTGTTCCAGTCCTCGCGGGAGAGCTTGGCTGGATTTGGCTCGCCGAGAGCTTCGAGGGTCGGAACGCCAACCTTAGCTTGGAGGATCGCCCAAAACGCGATCATGTTCGCGTCGGCGCCGGAGTGCGGCTGCACGTAGGCGTGCTCGGCCTTAAAAAGTTCGCAAGCGAGGCGGCAGGCTTCCGACTCGATGTCGTCGATATTGTCGCAACCCGCGTAGTAGCGAGAGCCCGGAAAACCTTCGGCGTACTTGTCGGTCAACAAGTTGCCCATGGCGGCTTGCGTGTTGGTCGAGGTGTAGTTTTCCGAAGCGATGAGCTTCAGATTGCTGCGTTGGTCCTCGAGCTCCTTCACGATCGAGCGGGCGATCGAAGGATTCACGGCTGCGACCTGCTGCAAGCTAGCAAGGTAGCTAACCATGGCAGGCGAGACGGAATCGGCGGAACGGGAGGACAAGTAGTCCTGCAGTGGCGTGGCGGAGGTGGTGTCACTCATGATGTTTTTATTGGAAGCGGTTTATCTCTGAAAAGTTCTACCCAGGCGCGCGATAGAACTGAACCGCTTCCCAGCGGTCAATCCCGCCTTTGCTTCGCCAGTCGCAGATTGGAAAAAAAGGTGCAGCTCCCCTCGAAGTCAATGCGAAGTCGGCACGGATTTGCAGCCCTTCCACCACGCCTTTCCAGGAACTGGCACGAGAGCTTGCCCTTCAAAGGCTTAGCGAAAAGCAAGCCCCTTTCCCCTGTCCTTCGCTTGCCACCGAGAGCTGCCACGCATTCGCATCGCAAATGAGTTTTGCGTGCGGAAGGCTGAAACCGTAGCCGCCTTCGCTGCGCTTGTGCTCCGGCATTTGACAGGGCTTGAAGATCGCCCGCAGGTCCTCGGCCTCGATGCCGACCCCTTGGTCAGTCACCTTGAAGACCACCTTGCCCCCCCTTCTCTCCAGCGAGATGCAGATACTCTGCTCCCAAACGGAAAAGCTGATCGCGTTTTCCAGCAAGACCTCCAAGACAAAAAGCAGTCCTTCCTTGTCCACGATCAGATTGCCCGACCAATCCCCTTCGAATACGAGGGTCAGCTCCTTGGTCGCCAGCTTGGAAATCAGCTTAGCCTGCAAGCCCGACTCCAAATCCCGCAGGCTCATCACGTGCGTTTCGCTGAGCCGCTTCTGCCGGGCCTCTTCGAAGTAGGAGCTCGCGAGCTGGGCCAGATTGGAAATCCGACTGAAGCCCTTGCGCACGAAGTCTAGGTAACGCGCGTTTTCGGGACTGAGCTTGCCCGGCTCAAT
>JBNKSG010000187.1:0-7489 GCA_050297195.1 Opitutaceae bacterium
GCTCATCCGTCGTCAAATCGAAGAAACTTCTTCCGACTACGATCGCGAAAAGCTCCAAGAGCGCCTCGCGAAGCTCGCTGGTGGTGTGGCGGTCATCAACGTTGGCGCTGCAACTGAGCCAGACATGAAGGAAAAGAAGGCTCGTGTTGAGGACGCTCTCCACGCAACACGTGCTGCGGTCGAAGAAGGCATCGTCCCAGGTGGTGGTGTTGCTCTCCTCCGTGCTGCTAAGGCAATCGATTCTCTCGAGCTCGAAGGCGACGAAGCGATCGGTGCTCAGATCATCAAGACTGCTGTTTCCGGACCGATCCGTCAGCTCTGCGCCAACGCAGGTATCGAAGGTTCTGTGGTGGTAAAGGAAGTTCTCTCGCAGGAAGGAAACATGGGCTACAACGTGGCTACAGACACCTACGAAGATCTCCTCAAGGCTGGTGTCGTGGACCCAACCAAGGTTACGCGCTCCGCTCTGCAGAACGCAGCTTCCATCTCTGGTCTGCTTCTCACGACCGAGTGTATGATCACCGACCTTCCAGAAGAAAAGTCTGCTGGTGGTGGCCACGACATGGGTGGCATGGGCGGAATGGGTGGCATGGGCGGCATGATGTAATTCATCCGTCGATACGCTCGAACTAAACTGTCCTATTCGCTTTCAGCGGTCCCGATTAATCGGGGCCGCTTTTTTTTTGGTTCATCACCCAACTCAGTGGAAATGGCTGTTTGGGTAGAATGAAGCATTCATCAGTAGGGCTGGCGCTTGCGCCATGCCGCAGTGCCGGATAAAGCGACGATTCGGGAACTGCGGCGTGGCGCCAGCGCCAGCCCAACTTCTCGCGGATTCCAACTGCATTTGCGGATGCCGCATTCTTTTCGCGTTTAGTCTGTCGGCGGGTTTATACAGTGGGACTAGTATCGACTACTAGACTACCTGCGAATGACTCCTTTGAGGATGCTGAATGCGATAAAGACCGAAAGTAACTCGAAGGTGAGGCTTGAATTGTCGGGAACTTTGGCAGGGGACCGGGTGCTCTCGTCGAAGAATGATATAGGAATGGCTGGGGCATAGCTCTCTGGCGCTTCTTCTGGAAGGACTTGGTAGACCCAGAGGCTCTGGACGAGGAAGTCTCCTGCTTGGCCTGTCAGGACTGATTGGTTCGGCGTTGCGGCGAACGTGCGGTTGGTGGCGGTACCGGTTTTTAGGTCCGGGTTTATCGAGAGGTCACCGTCGCCAAACGCTATTCCGTAGGTTGAAGGCTTGGTTCTAAAGCTGCCTTGGCGCTTTTCCAGGCGTTCCCATCGCTTTCCTTGGTCAAGGTTGAATATGAAGCGCCCGGGGGCCGACTCGTATTTCCCTAGCCAGTTTTTCCATTTATACGGGTTGTATCCACCTATTACACGGACGCCTGTATTGTAGGCGGTCTGGGCTTCGATGATCGTGACGGTGGGACCAGCCTTGTCTATGGCTTTGTGAAGCTGCGTAGAGTCGCTTTCGCTTTCGGAATTGTATTCGAAAATCAATTGCAGGCGACACTGGGAATTGGGTAACCATTGTTTCACCATTGCCAACCGGTCTGCTTCGTTTTGTTCGAATGCATTGCCTATGGAGCAAGGGAGAAGGCTGATCGCGAGAGCCGCGATCGCTCTTTTAAAGATGATGTGTTTGGGATGCACTTGTCGTTTGCTGCATTTATTGTAAACGTGTAAGTCCTTAATTAACAGTGTGAAAAAGATTTTGAATAGTGTTTTACCTAATTCCTTTGGCGAGGACTGCAGTTCGTCGTAGGTACAAGCGCTTTAGGTTGAGAGGTGTCAGGTTAAGTATTACAGGATTGTATCGGTTTTTTCGGTACGATGGATTCGGGAATGTCTTGCTTGCTTAATGCATTCTCTGATGTGGAAAACCGATTGAAGACTAGTACTGGTGGGCTAGAGGCTGTTTATAGACTGGTCGAGCTTGTCTTGAAATCCGCTGGTTCCGAGGGCCGAACCATTGAAGATAAAGAGTGGGTTTGTCGGTCGGTTTTCCGTTGTGGTATAGTCCTCTAAAGCACGGGCGTAGTGTTTGACGGAATAGACGGGGTCCATGATCAGGCCGGTGGTTCTGGCGATTTTGACGCATTCTCTGAATAGCGATTGGTTGATGGATCCAAATTTCGGAGACACGACCGGCTTTAGGAAACGTATGCTGATTTGATTCTCTCTCTTGAGCGGGAAGGTTTCCAGCAAGTGTGTTCGCATCTGCTCGAGCTTGGAGTGAAATCCTGCCTCGTTCTCGGCAATGAGGGTTACAACGACTTCCCTCGGAGTAGAGGTACGGCTCGCAAGGCTCTCCAGGCCAAGAATAAGTCCGATCGCGCTCAGCCCTGTTCCGCAGTCGATATAAATGCGTTCGAAGTATGTATTCGCTTCGATTTCGTTTCTCAGGATGTCTTCCGCCAACGACAAGGATCCGGGCAGGGCGGGGAATCCATAGCATCCCTCCAGAAGCAGATGCGTTGGCTTGTCGAGGGCTCCGAGTTCTTGGAGCGCAATGGACTCTACGTCGTTCCATTTCGATCGAGGGACAAATCGTAGTTCGTCCGGAGAGAGGAGCATCTCCAGCAGCAACGCGTTGCCGCGTCGGCGTCGATCTGCTGCCTCGCGAACAAAGGCGATTGGCGCGATTTCGTTTTCGCGAAGCAGTTGGGCGAGTCCGACGAGGTTGTTGGAGTTCGGGCCTCCGATCATCCCGACCGTTTCAATCTTGTTGGCTTTCAGGTAGGGAATCAGGCTGGCGTACTTGCGAAGCTTGCTGCCGGAAATGCCGGAGCTGAGCTCGTCCTCCCGCTTTATCCATAGTTGTAGCTGCTGGGGGGCGGGAATTCTGTGGATACGGGTCGGCTTCGCTAAGTTCGAATCGATTCTTTCCGCTATTTGACTTGGAAGTTTTCCTGTGGTCACGGGAGCTCTTCGTAGCGTTTTAACAGCGCCTTGGCTTTAGGGAATCTTGCCGAAAGCGATTGGATCTTCTCAAGCAGGGTTGATTTAAAGTCCCGATAACTCAGCGTATCCGTATGTTGGTGACGATGTGCGAGCATAGTGAGGATTGCTCGAGTTTCTGAAATTATGGCGCGACTTTCCTCGGTGATATAGTGGTCGCAGAATTTGCTCCATATGATTTCGGTGGCTTGCCGGCTTGGATGAACGAGATCTTCCGCGTAAAAGCGGTAGTCGCGTAGCTCGTCGAGCAGCATTTCGTAGGCGGGAAAATAAAAGGCGTGCCCTTGCGCGCTAACCAATTGATCTGCCGCAAGGAGCAGGCTTGCTTTGCTCAAGTTGTTCTCGTGTAAGCCGTCCCGCGTGTGACGCACGGGACTGACTGTGATGCAGGTTCTTAAGTTTGGGTTGAGCTCTCGGATTTGGCTCAATGCTTTAGCCAGGGTGAGCGATATCTCGTCGGGCGGAAGCCTGCTTTTCTTGAACTGTTTGAGGGGAAGCTTGTGGTTGTGCCCGATGTAGCCGCTGTATCCTTGCTTTTGGTAAATCCATGCAGAACCGAGCGTAAGGATTAGGAGGTCGCACTCTTTGAGTTTGCTGCGCAGCGCCTGCAGGGCGGCGTTTGCTGTATCGATGCTTCGCTCTTTTTCCGTGGCGCAGAGCGAGCTATGGACCAGGAAGTGACGCCAGAGTTCTTGGTGTTCGAAGAACTCTTCGGGGCGAAACCCTCGATTTTCGGAAGCTCGGATGAGGACCTCGGAGAGCGCGAGCGGGTTGAACAGATTTCCCAAGGGGTTCGTGAGGCAGTCGAAAAGGGTGGTCTCGAGTTGGCCTCCAATTTCGCTGGCGAAGCACGAGCCGAGGCAAACGTAGCTGTTCGCGTGTGAAAAGAGCTGGGGGGACGGGGCGAATCTAACTTGAGTTTGAAATTTCACGATAGCTAGGCATCGCGATCAATTTCACTCCGTTCAGCGATGCCACCTTTTCACTGAAGAGCGAGAGGGGCTTCGTCAACTCAGCTGAAAGGCAAGGCTCGCTATTCTTCCAAGATGTAGGAGAGCCGGTTGCCACCCGTCTTGATTATCAATCCGGTCGTTAGGTCACCATCATCCATGAGAGCATCGATCGCTCTGAGCGCTTCGTCATCGTGGGTAGCGCTGTCTATCGAAATGCCAGAGGTGAAGCCAAAGACGTTACGATCGTAATCCCAGTAACCGCCAACAGGCGTTTCCTTTGGCCAGACCCCGTCGAGGAGGTATTCCTCCATGCCTGTAGGCACGGTAGTCGGGTAGCCGTCGTTGGGCCAGGTCCCGGTCTTCAGGTTGAAATAGTTGAACTGCTCGGCGAATTTGCGGAAGTCGTTTGCGGTACGGGCCGCGATGGATTGCTGGCGAGATTGGGTTAAGGCGGGAATCGCGATGGAAGCGATAAGTCCGATGATGGTTACCACCACCATCAGTTCCACGAGCGTAAAGCCTCGTTTCTTTCTCTGATTGTTCGTCTGACTAGCCGTCATTTGTTGGATTCTTGGGGTTGCCTCCTGTCATGGCGGCTTCGGTACAAGAACCCCATTTCAGCGTTGTTGGCCTCTAAATCGGCTTGGAGACCGGATTTCCTGTTTTTTTGCGGATGAAGACTAGAAAGGGGTGTGGCTGTTGCCCGAGCAGGTAGGCGCTGTTATCCGGGAACTAGGCGAAAGGGGCTTCGGGGCAGGGTTACAGAGCAGCGTTCGCGTCAGCGAGGATTGGCTTCAAGAAGGGACGGATGAAGACGCAATCCGAGAACGGGACGAAAAGTTCGATCGTGTCTTCAGTCTCGAGTTTGCGCGGTTCGCCGGCCCCTTCGCTAATTGGAGTCCAGTTTTGCATGTTCGAACTGCATTCGAAGGCGATTTCGTAGCCGAGGGCTGCGGCAGGAATGGAGCCGTCTATCGTCGACTTGTGGTGGGTGTATAGCACTCCGCGAACGCCGTTTTCGGTCGTTGCTTGCTTGGAATCCCAATGGAAGTCGAGGATGGGCTTGAGAATAATCTCGCGGCTGAAGGTGGCGGAGGTTTCGAGACTGGCTGATATGAGACCGCTGTTGTTGATCGATTTCGGGGTGATCTTGCAGGCGTTCGCTTCGATCCCTTCTGGCAGGATCGCTTGAAGGTCCTTTTCGAAGTGTGGCAAGAGGGCGATGGATCCTGTGTTACGCGTCCAGATGATTGGGGAGTAACCGTTTTGGCTGTTTCCGGCGGTACCTGCTACCACTTCGAGGTCGTTCAGGGCGTAGGCTCGAGCTGCGTAAGTCGGTGCGCCGGGGGATTCGATCTCGAATCCCGCTTTCTCGGTCAGGTCGTAGAGATAAGCGGTGTGATCGCGCTCGCCGACGATGACGTTTGCATCGTTGATTCCGCGTGCGGTGTAGTGGTCGGCTTGGAAGAAGTCAGCATCGATCTCCGCTAGGTCCCGAGAGCCGAGGGCAGTGTCGAAGATAAATGCGTGTTCGTTGTAGCTTTGGGTGGATTCGCCGAATTTCTGGTACGTTCCGACGACGGTTCCCGAGGCGTTCAGGGCCTCTGGCTGGGTCATGCTGTAGCCTCCGATAGAATGTAGCGGGGAAATGTCGGTACGACCTGTCTCGAACGACCATGTGAACGCTTGGTTACCTGCAGGCGTGTTTCCCTCGAAAAGCTGGGTTGTGCCGAGGGTGAGGCCCTCATCGTTGATCTCGTACAGCGCGGTTGATCCGCTGCCATTTGTCGAGCGCGAGCCGAGCTCATCCAAGTCGACAAGACCATTTGTCGCATCCCAGTAGAATGGAAAGGTATCGAAATGAGTGCCTTCTTCGTCGCGATGGAGGTAGGTCTTGGTGCCGACGACCTGCTGGAAGCGATTGATGGAGGAAGCGTTGAGGCTGGAGAATGAGGATGGGTAGTCGGATTGGCCGCTAGCGATTTGGGTGATCGCTCCGTTTTTCCAAACGGCGAAGGTGGTGACGCGGTTGAGCAGGGTTTCGCCGTTTTCGTTGATTTCGTTGCTTTGGGAGCTGACGCGATTCACGGGGCTACCCATCACCTCGGGGACGATCAGCTCGTAGCGAACTTGAGCTTCCAGAGAAGACGATAGGGAAATGGCGCTCGCAGCGGCGAGGGCGGTGAGTGACGTGATTTTTGAAAGTGTGAAATGGCACATGATTTTTCTCCTGAACAGCATGGGATAAGCGGTCCCATGCCCCGGGTGTGCAGGGCTTGCGCCACAAAAATAGGGTGCGGTTTTCTATGTCGTAAGTGTTTGTATATTAAGTATTAAAATAAGGATGAGTAATGTCGTTTATCTGCGCTGAGTAATTTCCGGTTGTCAGGAAATCCGACGCTTTTCTGGAGGACTTTCCAGAATTGCGTTGGAATGGCTTTCGGGCCGCAATTTAGTGGCTGGCAATGAACTCAGTCGTCTTTTCAGGAGTGGAGCGATTCCCGAGCAAGCTTGTTTGCGTTGGCCGAAACTACCTCGAGCACATCAAGGAACTCAAAAATTCGGTGCCCGAGCAGATGGTACTGTTCTTCAAGCCGAACGCTTCGATTTCGTCGGAGTTGAGGGCAACCGATGGGGACGAGGAGCTGCATTTCGAGGGTGAAATTTGTTTCGGCGTGGAGGGAGGCGAGTTTCGCTTCGTCGGATTCGGCTTGGATCTGACCAAGCGAGGGCTTCAGGACGAGCTGAGGAAGAAGGGGCTGCCATGGGAGCGCAGTAAATCGTTTCGCGGAGCGGCGCTCTTCAGCGATTTTGTGCCGCTCTCGGGCAGTGTGGAAAAGCTATCTCTCCAGTTGTGGATCGATGGCGAGCTCGTTCAGGAAGGCGGGGTTTGCGATATGATGCACGGGCCTCGGGCCATTTGGGAGGAAGTGGAACGCGTAACCGATTTGGAGGATTTCGACGTGGTGATGACGGGGACTCCCAAAGGTGTGGGGCCGGTGCGGAAAGCGGCCACCTACGAGGGCATTATCCTGCGAGATGGGGAGGAGCTGCTCCGCAAAGCTTGGAAGGCGGGGAATTAGGGCGTGCGCGCCGGTCTCCCCTGAGCGCAAGATTTTATCAACGTTGATATTATTTTGCGCAGGGATGGGCGCTGGCGGAGGAATGCGCTTGGACGCGGGGTTGGTCCCGAAGCGCTGTTCGCACTGCAAGACTCATGAAGTCACGGTCTACCGCAGCCTGCGCGAATCCTTCCTAGCTTACCTCCGCAATCTCAATGCCAGCTCCTCGTCCTACGAAGCCCTGCGCTACATTCGGTCCGCCCATAGCTAAAACGGAGAATAACCCTCGGGCCGCGATCTGGTCCCCGGCTTGGTCCGCTATCTCCAAGTGCGTTGGGCCTACCTAGGCAAAGTGCACGGCATGATCGCCGCCAATGGCGTGGACAATCGCTAAGGCGTGCCCTGCTAGTTGGC
This sequence comes from Opitutaceae bacterium, assembly GCA_050297195.1. Lineage (GTDB taxonomy): Bacteria > Verrucomicrobiota > Verrucomicrobiia > Opitutales > Opitutaceae > Pelagicoccus. Next base: position 7,406 of record JBNKSG010000187.1, read on the forward strand.
TTCGGCCTAGGGCGTGCGCGCCGGTCTCCCCTGAGCGCAAGATTTTATCAACGTTGATATTATTTTGCGCAGGGATGGGCGCTG
>JBNKSG010000188.1:0-7455 GCA_050297195.1 Opitutaceae bacterium
ACAGCGACCACAGAGATCATCGCGACAATCGTCGTCACAGCCGCAGCGGCCAAATCGTAAGAAGATTCTAACACACCCGACACAACTGCAGGTGGCCCCTACAAAAGGGGCCACACTTCCCCAAGAGCTCTAACAATTCGATCCTTCCCTTTATCGCCTTTCCAACACATAAACGAGATTCCTTCCCATGAAAAAAGCAACGGACATCAGCCACGACCACGCGCAGCTCCTTATGAGCCAGCTGCTCGATGGTGAGTTGAGCGCGTCCGATGCCGCCCTGCTGGACGCCTACCTCCAAATCAACCCGGAAGCGCAGGATTGGATGGAAAACCTCGACCTGCTGCGCGAAGCCCAAGCTTCTCCCGCCGCCGAAATCGACCACAGCGCATCCATTTCATCGATACGGGAAGCGATCGCGAAGGACTCAGCCAAACCACGCCAACGGAAGAACGTCCTTCTGTCCTTCCCGGCGATCATCCGATCCATGGCCGCTGCAGCCGCGATCGCTCTGGTGGGAACCATTACCTGGATGGGGCTGCACACGGAAACTGACGCTCGATACGAACCCAACGTAGTCGAATTCGTCGCGACCGACCTACCCGGAGCCAGCACCTACATCTATCCAGACGAAGAAACCGGCTGGACTGTCGTTTGGGTCGACTCGGATCCAGTAGACGCCGAAGCGACAAAAGGCTAAGCCTCTTTCGCCACCACCAACCGGATCGCGCCCACAGCGAAAACGCTGCGGGCTTTTTTGGGCCTTTATGGCTAGTCGACTTCGATCGCAGCCTGGCACTTCACCAGGTCATCGATCTGCTTCATCTGCTCGAGGAACCCTTCGAGACGATTCAAAGGCAGAGCGCAGGGACCGTCGCACTTCGCATTGTCCGGATCCGGATGCGCTTCCAGGAACAGGCCCGCGATCCCCACCGACATGCCGGCCTTCGCCAGATCGAAGACCTGACGGCGACGCCCTCCTGCTGCAGTGGACGTACCGCCCGGAATTTGCAGCGAGTGCGTTACGTCGAAGATAACCGGATAGCCAAAATCCTTCATGATGCCAAAACCGAGCATATCCACCACGAGGTTGTTGTAGCCAAAGCTAGAACCGCGCTCGCAAAGCATCACCTTGTCGTTGCCCGCTTCGTTGAGCTTATTGATGATGTGGCCCATCTCACGAGGAGCGAGAAACTGGGCCTTCTTGACGTTGATGATCGCGCCCGTCTTGGCCATGGCCACCACTAGGTCCGTCTGGCGACAGAGAAAGGCCGGGAGCTGGATAATGTCGCACACCTCCGCTACCGGAGCGGCTTGGCAAGGCTCATGGACATCGGTAATCAGCGGCACATCGAAGGTTTCCTTAATCTCCGCGAGGATCTCCAGGCCCTTGTCCATGCCCGGACCGCGGAAGCTGGAGACCGACGATCGGTTCGCCTTGTCGAACGACGCCTTAAAAACATAGGGAATTCCGAGCTTATCGGTAACTCGCTTGTATTCAGCCGCGATTTCAAGGGCGAGATCGCGGGATTCGAGCACGTTCATACCGGCGAGCAGCGTGAATGGCAGCTGGTTGCTGCACTTGATTTTTCCGATTTCAATCACCTTGGACATGGCCCCGTTCTTCCCTGTTTGATTGACTTCGCCAACCAAAATCAACACCGCTGCCCATAAAACTTTCCGTAAACTTCCACAATTACACCATGTCAAAACGCCGCTATTTCTGGATCGACCTAGAAATGACCGGACTCGATCCGGCCACCGACCGCATCGTCGAAGCCGCCGTGATCATTACTAACAAGCAGCTCGAGCCCGTCTTCGAGTGGGAAAGCCCGGTACGCCAGCCTCAGGAGGTCCTCGATAATATGAACGACTGGTGCAAGCACCACCACACCGCCAGTGGACTGATAGACCGTATCCAGGAAGGAATTACCGAGAAAGAGCTCGACGATAAGCTAGCGGAAATCGCCCTCAAGTATTTCAAGAAAAAGAATCCCTGCGTGATCGCCGGCAACTCGATTTCTCAAGATCGCAAGTTTATCGACGCCTATCTGCCTCAGTTTTCGCAGCGGTTGCATTACCGCATGCTCGACGTCTCCAGCTTTAAGATCGTATTCCGAGAAATGCTCGGTCGGGAGTTCAAGAAGGAAAACACGCACCGAGCCATCGACGATATCCGCGAATCCATCGCCGAGCTGAAACATTACATGAGCGCCATCGACGCCTCCAATCTTCCCCCCATAGACAACACTCCCAAAACCGAGGAGCCAAGCGAATGACTCGAGCAGGCAAGAGAACCCTTGCCATCATCGGACTCCTGCTGACCTGGGCGGCCCTCCCAGCCCTCGCTCAAAGCGAGCTGTCCCCGCCCCAAAAGCAACGACTGATCGAGGCGATCGATAAAAAGCTCGAGCGCAAGGCCTACGCCTTCGATACAGACTTTTCCCAGTGGAAATCCATCGCCGCCAATCGAAGCCAAGAGATCGCCGCGGCAACAACGAAGGAGGAACTCGCAACAGTCCTCGACGAGGCGCTCGACACCTTCGACCTTTCTCACCTGAGTATCTTCGCGCCTAGCACCGTTAGAAACCGGCGAGCCGGAAAACGCTCCGGAATGGGCATCACCATCCACCCTCTCGACGAAGGGGGCGGACTGATCAGCTACGTTCTGGCCGATAGTCCTGCCGAGCGCTGCGGACTGCGAAAAGGCGACATCCTAACAACTATCGACAACGAGCCAATCACCGAAATCAAGCAGCTCGCAGGCTCCATCGGGCAAAAGCGAAAAATTACTTGGATGCGAGAAGGCGAGGAACTGTCCTGCGAAATCGAATACGCGAATTTCTCGCTTTCCGAGCCCAGTTCCCTGCGCTGGCTACGCGACGACGTTGCCCTCATCCGCGTGCAGAGCTTCATGCCTAAATACTACAAGATGGGACGCATCAACATGTTTTTCCGTCAGGCGAAGAACGCAAAAGGCATCGTAATCGACCTTCGAAACAATCGCGGCGGACTCTCCTTCTATTCTCGCCATCTCGTATCTAAATTTTCATCACCCAAGGAAACCTTCGCTTACCTAGCCAACCAAAAAAGCGAAAACAAAGGCCGGAGCAGACGCGCCGTCCATCCCTTGCCATTCTCGAAGAACTTCAAGGGCAAGGTCGTGATTCTCGTCGATTCCCTTTCCGCAAGCGCCGCTGACATCGTCCCCGCTTTCGTCGCGGAAAACAAACTCGGCACGGTTATCGGACAACGCACCAGCGGGGCCTTGCAGCTCGCAAAAAGCTATCCGCTCCCCTACGGATTCCGCCTCTACCTTCCCATAGCCGAGATGCTCACCCCGGAAGGAAATCGACTCGAAGGCGTAGGCCTCGTTCCAGAAATCGAACTCAGCCTAGCGGACACGATCGAAGACGAAAAAATCCTGCAAGCCGCCCTCGATGTTATCGACGCTCGCTACGAAGGATCGGAATAGAAACCGTCGATCTTGCTCGCAACATCCCGAAAGGAAATATCGTTCGCATAAATCAGCTTGTACCGGCGTATCGCTTCCTTCCGATTCCCCAATGATTCGCAGCACTGGGCTGACGAATAGAGGACGTCCTTCTTGAAATCGTCCATTCCATGGGCTTCGGCAATCGCCTTATCGAATTGCTCAAGGGCCAGATCGTAAAGCTGCTTCTTGGAAAAGCTGCGGCCCAACATCACGCTAGAACGCTGTTTTAGGCTGGTCCCCCGCTGGGCGATCTGAAACTCCTTAATCGCTTCGTCGACTTTTCCCGCCGCCAGCAAGAGCTCTCCAAAGTTCAATCGTTGTGCGTAATCGTTCGGAAACTGCTCAACCATTTTCCGAGATTCCTCCAGCTTGAGCAACTCAAGTTCCGCCTCCAATTCTTGGATACGCTCAGCAGAAGCAGGCGCTGACTCGCCGTGCAGCTTGCTAAGCTCCAATTCGGTCGCCTTGATCATGATCTCGCTGCGCAGTTGCTTAAGCGCCACATCCGACTCCGCCTGCGGCAGCAAGGCAGCCTTATCCAGCCACACTAGGGCTTCGCGATAATCGTCGGCGTACAGGTAGGCCTTCACGATCTGCTTGTAGAGGTCCAAGTTTTGCGGATCCTCGTGAATATCCTCGATCAGCTCGCGAGCCCGCATCCGAGCGCCCTGCGCGTCTTGGACAAAGCGATTTTGTTTTTCCAAGGAATCGGAATCCTCCTCGCTCTTAAGCTTCGAGCGAAAATCCTGCTCCTCTTCCGCCCACTTCCCCTTGTTGATCGAGTGAGCAACGGAAGCGGATTTGACGAGTTCTTGAATCAGCGAACTTTCCGGCCTCAAGCTCTTCAATCGCTCCGCAATCGCTACCGCTTGATTCGTCTCCCCTACCTGGATAAGAGCTTCGCAATAACGCTGCATGAGCGCGAGGTCCTTCGTCTCGTTTTCATAGATTTTCTTGAGACAGAAAACCGCCGTCTCATGAAAGCCCAATACCTCCGCGCCCGCGGCCACCAAGGACAATGCCCCCTCGTGGAAGGGGTCACGCGTCAAAGCCCGCTCGCCATAGGACATCGCGAGGGCCGCGTCCTTCTTGAGATAGGGCTTGCCGTACAATACGATCAATCCGGCTTCGACTTTCGAGCAGAACCGCTGCAGGACTCCTCGTCCCCGTTTTGTGTATACGCTTTGCTGGGCCTGACGCAGTAATTCGCGAATCTCCAGGCAGCCGGGATTCTCTAAAAGCAACGACGAGCAAATCTCTACACAGTATTCGAAGTTTCCACGCTCGACCGCAGTCCGCGCATTGGCGAACCGCTTGCGAACTCTCGCGTCTAAATCCTTGAGGGAAACGTCCGACATCTGCCTACCCTATGCCAACTCCAGGTCCGCTGCCACCGCAACTCGCAGTTCTTCGAAGGCGCTCTCGACCGCGCCCGACGTCCGAGCCTCTACGAGCAAGCGGATTTTCGGCTCCGTCCCCGAGTAGCGAACCAGCAAACGTCCGTTATCTCCGAGATCCGAATCCAGTTTTTCGATACAACTCGAGATAGTCGAGCAATCCGCGAACGGCAATTTCTCGGCTACCTTGAAAGCCTTGGAAATCTGGGGAAAGGCTGAATACACTCCCGCGAGCGATGAAACCTTGGCATTGCTGCGGGCCAAGACCTCAGCCATCGCGATCGCCGCAACAAGTCCGTCACCGGTTACCGCAAATTTTCCGACGACCAAATGTCCCGACTCCTCGCCGCCAAGCAAATAGCCCGTACGAAGCATCAATCTAGCAATATGCTTATCGCCAACATCCGTGCGTTCAGTCTTGATCCCGTTTTCCTTCAATGCGGAATCGAGGCCGAGATTGCTCTGAACCGTCGTGACCAGCGTATCACCCGGCAACTCCCCACGAGACTTGGCATCGATCGCTAATATGGCGAGCAGCGCCTCGCCCTCGATCTTTTTGCCCGTTTCGTCAAACATGACCAATCGGTCGCCATCTCCATCGAAAGCGAAACCGTAGTCATATTCACCCGTTGAATACAAAGTGCCTAGCGATTCCGGGCATTCGCTCCCAACTCCATCGTTGATATTGGCGCCATTCGGCTGGTCCCCCACCACAGTCAATTCAGCTCCAAGCGCCCGAAAAACAGCAGGAGCGATTTCCGACATCGCGCCGTTCGCGCAGTCCATAGCCACTTTCTTTCCCGCGAGCAGGCCAGCAGGAAACGCCTCGACTACCGCCTGTTCGTATCGAGAACGCAGGGCGCTTCCATCGACCATCGGAGCGGTCTTTTCCGGGTCGAATCCATCTGCGGAAATACAGCCAACCCTGTCATCCAGCGACTGTTCCAAGTCTTCGGAGGGTTTCACGCCACTGCCTTCGAAGAACTTGATTCCGTTGTCGCAAGCGGGATTGTGCGACGCCGTGATCGAGCAGGCTAGCACCGCCTCGCTGGTGCGGGCCGCAAAGGCGACGCATGGCGTGGGAGCCACTCCGAGATCGACCAACGTTCCCCCTTCCGCGGCTACGCCTGCGGCGAACGCATGGAGCAAGGCTACACCTGAAGCTCGCGTATCGCGTCCCGCAACGATTTGCGGAACCTCAACCGAAAGCTTCTCGCGAGCTACGCGCACTGCAGCCCTGCCGGCCCGAAATGCGATTTCATCGTTGAGGACCGCGCTGCCGTATTGGCCACGGATCCCATCTGTTCCAAAGTGCTTTAAACTCATAGAGACGCGTAAAAGTCTTTCGTGTCGGCTAGCTTCTGCTTGAGAGCGCCTCCCAACAATACGTCACGGGCTACTTCCAGCCCGTCCTCGATCGATCCACATTTGCCGACGATCATCAGCGCTGCAGCTATATTAAAAGATATCGTATCTTCGAGTCCCTTCGGAGACTTGCCCGCGAGCAAATCATCGAGGATTCGCAGATTATCCTCCAATTCGCCGCCTAGCAATTCCGAGACATCAGTCGATTTCAGCGAAAAGCGTTCCGCAGTCCAGGTATCGTCGATCGACGACAAGGAGCCGAATCCGCGTACCCGATTTTTCCCGACGACGCTCAGCTCGTCCATTCCACGGCCATCGGCAAGAAGCGTATGCGCAACGAGACCGGACTTGAGACCCAGCGAATGAAGGGTTCCCGCGAGCATTTCGACCACTGCGGGGGAATAAACGCCCAAAAGTTGGTGAGCTGGCTTCGCTGGATTGATAAGCGGTCCTAAAATATTGAATACGGTTCTTTGCCCCTTGGCGGCCAGCTCCTGGCGAACCGGCATGATTTCCTTGAAGGCGGGATGAAAAGCCGGGGCAAACATGAAGCAGAATCCGAGTTCTTCCATCGATTTCGAGAGGGTTGCGTCGTCCGCCATGAGATTGACCCCCAACGCTTCCAGCAGATTGGCGCTTCCGCACTTGGACGTGATCGACTTGTTTCCGTGCTTCAGAACGGGGACTCCCGCTGCGGCCAGACCGAAAACCACAGTCGTGCTGATATTGAAACTGCCGATCTTGTCGCCACCAGTCCCGCATACATCGATTCCCGAGCTCTGCCATTCCTCGAGCCCTGGGTTCCGGGCAAGCTCGCGAAAGCGCTTCGCAATGCCTGCGACTTCGTCCACGACTTCCCCCTTTTTCGCCAAGGCGGTAAGGAACTCAGCCTTGGCCGCCGATTCGACATCGGCAGAGGCGAGGAGGTCGGCTGACGCGAACGCTTGGGCTGAGGATAGGTTTTTCCCCTCTTCTACGAGTGAGGTAAGCTCGTTCAATTCCATAGGAGGCAAGATGTAGGCAGCTCCTTTATGTAAAACAATGCAAAACACGCTCGCCAAAACAGCATCTGATGCAGCACTTTAGCGGCTTTCCCAGCAAGGTTGCGAGCCGCCAAGCTTATTTTGAAACAATAACTTGACGGGTGATAGGCCAAGAGTTATCAAGCGCAGCTTTTCTTTTAAGTAGAAGAACAACCGA
>JBNKSG010000189.1:0-7422 GCA_050297195.1 Opitutaceae bacterium
CCTCGTGGTACCCGACGTCGGGTTCGCAGGAGCCATTTTCGAAAGCGCCTCAGGACTGACCACGACCGGAGCCTCCGTGCTCTCGAACCTCGAGAGACTTCCCTCCAGCCTGCTCTTCTGGCGCTCTCTCAGCCAATGGATCGGCGGCATAGGGGTCGTCGTCTTCTTCGTGGCCGTGCTCGGATTCATCGGAGTCGGAGCCAAGATGCTCTACGCCAACGAAGCCTCCGGCACCGTGAGCGAATTCGAAGAAAGCCGTATCCAATCTACGGTGGCTCGACTGGTCTGGGTATACATCGGACTTTCCGTGGCCTGCACCCTCAGCTTCTGGGCCGCTGGCATGAACCTCTTCGAATCGATCAACCACGCCTTCACCACCCTATCCACTGGAGGATTCAGCACCCGCAGCGCCAGCTTAGCCGCCTTCAAGAGCGCCAAGATCGAATGGATCGCTATCCTCTTCATGATACTCGGCGGAGTCAGCTTCCTCCTCATCATCCGACTCACCCTCGGCCGCGTCCGCTTCGCCCGACGCAATACGGAATTCCTAGCCTACCTGCTGATCATCGTAGTCTCCACCCTCCTTATCGCCTCCACCTTGATCTTGGATGGCACCATCGTTGAAATCCACCACTCTATCCGGGCAGCCGCCTTCCAAGTCGTATCCATAATGACCACGACCGGCTTCGCGACCGAAGACTACGCCCAGTGGTCTGGCTTGCCGCAAATCATGCTCTTGATGCTTATGATCATCGGCGGATGCTCTGGCTCCACAGCGGGCGGCGTCAAAGTCTACCGGCTCGTCATCGCCATCCGCTTCTCCCTCCTCAGCATCGAGCGTTCCTTTCGCACTCGTGTGGTGCGACAAATCCGCATGAACGGCAACCCCCTCAGCCCGCAAGCCCTTAACGATGTATCGACATACCTGATACTCGCCGGCGGCGTAGTGCTCGGCTCCATCATCATGGTTTCCATCTTAGAGCCAACCTTGGAGGTAGATACCAACCTCAGCGCCGTTTTCGCCTGCTTCTTCAATATCGGTCCCGGCATCGCGGAAGTGGGTCCCACCGAAAACTTCGCATTCTTCCACCCGCATACGCAGTACCTCCTTTCCCTGCTCATGATCATGGGACGCTTGGAGCTCTACGCAATCCTCGCCCTTTTCGCGCCATCCCTGTGGAAGCGATTCTCCTAAATGCGCGATCCCAGATCACGCGTTTCGGACCGAGTCGACGCCTACCAAAGCGACAGCGGCGTACGCTTCGACCACCAAACTAAGCTCTACCTCGAGCGGATTCGCTGAGTTCGGCGCCTCGATTAGTCGAGCTTACCGAAAACCTACAAAAAAACGCGTCCCCGATTTCGGGAACGCGTTTTGAAAATCTTGGCGTATTTCGAAAGCGACCTATTCGTCGCCGTCGTCACCGATAGCCTCGACCGGGCAACCTTCGAGAGCTTCCATACAGAGGTCGATCCCATCTTGATCTTCCGGCTGCTTGTAAACGAAAGAGTATGCTTCGTCGTCGTTGCGAGTGAAGAAGTCTGGTGCGGTTTCACGGCAGAGATCGCAGTCGATGCACTGCTCATCTACGTAAAACTTACCGGCTGCGTTGTCTGACCACTTATCGGATTTGTCTGCCATATCAGCGTTTAAATCTAATATTCCCCTTCCCTGTCAAGATACGATCGCTAGCGATCCAACCAGCTGAGCACTCCCTTGGCCGTACGCTCCACAGCCCCGCGGCTTCCCGCGTGCCAAGCCAGTCCCCCAGCGCTCATTTTCGCCCGAGCCGCCGGATCTTGACTCAACTCCAAAATCGTGGCGATCGCCTCCGGCTCATCCTTGACCTCTCGAGCCGCGCCGTACTGCAACAAGCCCTCTCGAATAGCGCGAAAATTCGACATGCCGCAGCCAAAGACCATCGCGATTCCCAAGACCCCGCACTCCACCGGAGTCTGCCCCTCCACATGCGGCGGCAGCGACTTCCCCACGAAGGCGAGATCCGCCAGCTGCGTAAGGGCCCGCAACTCGCCATGCGTATCGGCGACCAGGATATCGAGCTCCTGCTCGGGAACTCCCCGACTCTTGAAATGAAACGCCAAGTCGCTCGCTTCCTCCCGAAGCATGGCCTCGATCTCGTGGCGGCGCTCCGCATGGCGCGGCACGATGAGCAAGCGAGCCTGCGGATCCTTCTCGCGAATCGCCCGCAAGGCTGCAACCAACATCTCCTCCTCGCCCGGCCAAGTGGATGAACCGAGCAGCAGGAATCCATCGCTCAGCCCCATTTCCGCCCTCATGGAAGAACGGGTGGCTTCGTCTAGTATTGGTTCGATGGTTACATCTACCTTGATGTTGCCAGTCGTCGTTACCCGCTCCTCTTCAGCGCCCAGCGCCATGTAACGTTCCCGGTCCAGATCCGAGCAAGCGTAAACCTGAGTCGTATTCGAAAGTACAGTACGGAAAAAGCCGCGCAGTTTCATCGCCCGCCTAAAAGACCGGTCGGACAGACGCCCGTTAACCAACAGAAACGGAATTCCCCGTTTGACCGCCTGATGCGTGTGTTCAGGCCACAATTCCGTCTCCGCGCAGATAGCGATATCCGGATCGATCAGGTTCCAAACGCGGGAGCTGAACGGGTAAAAATCGATCGGGAAATAGGAAATCCCCACTGCCAGCTCGCCATATTTTTCCAGGGCCAAAGCATAGCCAGTGCTCGTGGTTACCGTGAGGTAAATCTCAACACGCTCGTCCGCCGCAAGCGCCTTGAGCAACGGTTCGATCGCCAACATCTCCCCCAAGCTTACCGCCTGGATCCAAATGCGCTTCCTGCCCGCCCGCTTCTCGGGCACCTCCATGCCACGACCAAAACGCGTGCCGAAATGCTTCCGGTAGCCGCCTCTCTTGCGGATATGCAGCAGGTAGCTTGGCAAGGTCAGCAACCAGAGCGGAAGAAAAAGGACTCGATAGATCCAAATAAACACCCGCCTTCAAAACCAAGACTTTCCAGCCAAAGCAAGCTTCCTCCTCACCCCGCAAAGCTCCGGCAAATGCCGAGAATCCACCCCCGACCTCATGAGCCTCAAATGTTTTTCTGAATTAACCGCTATGCTTAAAACAAAGCGACAAGTCCACCGCAGATGGACGCAGATAAACACAGATATTGAAACTTACCAGCTAACCCCGCTCATCAGAGCGGCCTCACAAAAAAGGCGATCACGCCGCCACTAATCACTCAAAAAATCCGCGTGCATCTGCGGTAAAAAAAACAAAACGCCACCCACCACAGCGTCCCCTACCGCCCCGCCTTTCCCGCCCTCACCTGCACCGCCCAGTCCGACATCCTCGCCCCGCAATGCTCCGGCAAATGCCGCAAATCCACGCCCGACCGCCCCTCGAAGCCCTCATTGACAAGCCACCCCTCAAACCTATTCTCCGCCTTTCAATTCATGATGGATCACCTTCACGCATACTGGAGAATGGAATACGTGAAGCAGGAGAAAACGCCTGCTCAACGCCACCCCTTTGTCGACCTGCCCCAATTGGACAACGACAAGGAAACCCTCGTCCTCTCCCGGGAGAAGCACAGCTTCATCCTCATGAACCGCTACCCCTACAACGCCGGACACCTCCTCATCCTGCCCTACCGAGAAGTGCCCGACCTCGAGGACCTCAGCGACGAAGAACTCCTTTGCTTTACCAAAACCACCCTTAGGGCAAAGCAACTGCTAACTAAAGCGTTGAAGCCCAATGGTTTCAACATCGGAATCAACCTCGGCGAAGCGGCCGGAGCCGGAGTCCCCAAGCACCTGCACCAACACGTCGTCCCTCGCTGGAGCGGCGACACCAACTTCATGCCAGTCCTCGGGTCCACTCGCGTCCTCCCCCAGTCGCTGGAAGCCATGTGGGACCATCTGAAAGAAGTTCTGAAGAATGAGTTCTAGAATCTGAGCGAAGCGCCCGCCGCCCCTCACATTCACCATTCACCACTCACGACTCACCACTTCCCAATGCCGACCCGCAAGATTCATTTCCAAAGCCCGCGCCAATTGAGCGAGCTCTACTGCAGCAACGAGAGCAACCTCGAATTGCTGGAGACCACCTTCGAAGCAACCGTCGTTTCCCGGGACAACTGGATCCAAATCGACGCAAATGACGAAGACGCCATCACCGCGGTCGCCGACGTCTTCGAACTGCTGCTCGAAGGCCGCGAGCAAGGCCTCACCGTAAAAAACGCCGACTTCGAAAAGACCGTCGCCGGCGTATCCGAAGGCAAGCAAGACGAGCTCCGCTCCCTCTTCGAGCGCGGAACCGTCATCAAGACAAAACGTAAGAGCATTGTCCCCAAGACCTTAGGGCAAAAGCAGTACCTTCGCTCCGTTTTCGAAAACGACGTCGTCTTCGGCATAGGACCTGCAGGCACCGGCAAGACCTATCTTGCCATGGCTGCCGCCGTGTCCATGCTCATCGAAGGAAAAGTCGAGCGCATCATTCTCAGCCGACCCGCAGTCGAAGCTGGCGAAACGCTCGGGTTCCTTCCGGGAGACCTCCAGGAGAAGATCCTTCCCTACCTGCGACCGCTCTACGACGCCCTCAACGACATGCTCAGTCCCTCGGACATCGAAAAGCTCACCGAACGCGGCATCATCGAAATCGCCCCGCTCGCCTACATGCGCGGCCGAACCTTGAGCAATTCCTTCGTCGTCCTGGACGAAGCCCAAAACACCACCTCCGAGCAAATGATGATGTTTCTCACGCGACTGGGCGAAGGCAGCCGCATGGTGATTACAGGTGACCTCACTCAGGTCGATATTCCTAAACATCGCTCCTCCGGCTTACTTGAAGTCAAAAACATACTGAAAGGCCTGAAAGGTATTAGCTTCCACTTTTTTGAGGCGAGTGACGTCGTACGCCACCACCTCGTGCAAAAGATCATCCAAGCTTACGATCGCTACCGCGACACCAACCAATAAAGGCAAAGCAGCCCCCAATTTGAATCATTTGACCACTAGAGAGTCTCTCCTCATATGCCCGTTTCCGAGCAACTAAAGGCATGGTTCCAGAAGACGTTCCCCAAGAAGAGGAAACGCAAGACCGAGACACCTTCCACCCTCCCTCGCTTCCTCGAGGAAAGCTCCCTCGTGGGCGGATTGGTCTTCCTCACGACCGTGGCCCTCATCGTCGTCACCAGCTTCGTCGGCATCAAGCCAAGCGGCTTCCAAATCCTCCCCAACCAGGTCGCCTCCATCCGTATCGTCGCCGCCGACGCCTTTTCCTACAGCTCCCCCATCCTCACCGAACGCCGCCGCCAGCAGCTGCTCAAGGAAGCTCCCCACGTCTATCGCATAGACATGGAGCCCTACAAAACCTTCGAGAAGCACGTCCGGGAGCTCGTCAAGGCCGTCGCCCAATTCCGCGAAATCAAGGACGACCTCATCGTGGGACAGGCCCAAAACCGCATCGTCGCCCTCACCAACGAATTCAATGCCAAGGGGAACTACCGCCTCACCCCTGAAAACCTCTCCCTCATCATCGACAATACCGATCAAAAAACCTTCAAAAACCTGATCGATACCGGCCTCGTCAGCATCGAGGAAAGCTTCAAGCTCGGCATCTACGACGAGAACGACCCAACCTTCAAGTTCAGCGAAGGCGCCGTGGCGATCTTCCACATCGCCAACCAGGACAACAAGATCGGGCAAAAGCGCGTCGAATCCATCGAGGACGCCCTCCGCTCCGTGCGCATCAACCTCCGCGCCGCCAACGTCCAGCCGCAAACCGCCGACGCCGTCATCCGCATCTTCCGCGACGCCCTCAAACCCAACCTCCGCAAGAGCAAGGCCGAGATGGAAATCCGGCGCCAGGAACTGCTCGCCTCCCTCAAGCCCGTCATCGTCAACGTCCAAGAAGGCGCCTCCATCATCGAACCCGGACAACCGGTCACTCAAGAGCAGCACGAGCAGCTCCGCGAATACCAGCGGCACATCGCCGAGAAAAACGCCGGCACCGTCGACAACCAACTGATCGGTCGCATCCTCCTCGTGCTCGCGATGGTCATCGCCGCGACCTTCTACATCCGCCTCGAGCACCGCCGCACCTTCCAGTCAAACGGACGCCTCGCCCTGCTCTCCCTCGTCGTTTTCGCCAACCTGCTGCTCGTCCGCACCTGCTTCGAACTCGGAAACGTGGAAACCTTCCTCTACGACAACCAGCTTTCGGCAATCCTCCCCTACATCACGCCCACCGTGCTGGCCCCGATGCTCGTCGCCATCCTCATCGGAACCGGCCCCGGCCTCCTCATGGCCCTCATGATCAGCCTCTTCACCGCGGTCATGTTCGGCAACCGCCTCGACCTGCTGGTCATGTCCTTCCTGGCCTCCACCGTCGCCATCTACGTTTCGCGAAACCTCCGCAAGCGCGGACGCGTCGTCACAGCCGGATTCTTCGCAGGAGTAAGCGTCGCCATCTTTACCTTCCTCTTCAACTGGGTAGACGGACTCCCATGGTCTACCCTGATCTACCAAATGACAGGCGGCCTCGCCACCGGACTCATCGAAGGCGTGGTCGTCGTGGGCGTGCTCCCCATCCTCGAAGGCCTCTTCCGCCGCACCACCGACATCACCCTGCTCGAACTTTCGGACTACAACCACCCGCTGCTGCGTCGCATGCAGCTCGAAGCGCCCGGCACCTGGCACCACTCCCTCATGGTCGCCAACCTCGCCGAAAACGCCTCCAACGCCATCGAGGCCAACGGACTGCTCGCTCGCGTAGCCTGCATGTTCCACGACATCGGCAAGCTCGTGAAGCCAGAGTACTTCACCGAAAACCAGCTCGACGGCTACAACCCGCACGACGAAAAGACCCCGTCCTTCTCCGCTCTCGTAATCAAGTCCCACGTCAAGGAAGGCGTCGACCTCGGCCTCACCTATAAGCTGCCGCGTCCCATCATCGACGTCATCCGTCAGCACCACGGCACCAACCTGATCCGCTTCTTCTTCCACAAAGCGAAGCAGCAAGCCGAAGATCCCGCCCACGTCCAGGAATCGACCTACCGCTACGACGGGCCCAAGCCGCAGTTCAAGGAAAGCGCCGTCATCCTCCTCGCCGACTCCGTCGAAGCCGCCTCCCGCTCCCTCGCCAAGGTCACCCCCCAAAACGTCGAAGAACTGGTCGATCGCATCTTCGCCGCCAACATCGACGACGGGCAACTCAACGACTGCCCGATTACCATTGCGGAAGTCGCAAAGGTCCGCGAATCATTCATCTTCACCCTGCTCAATTCACTTCACACACGCATCGCGTACCCCGGGCAGAAAAGCGGAGAAAAGGCCCCCAAGAAATCATCGACCAAATCGGATGAGCGAAAAACAGAACGCGCCGGCGCGAGTACAAGTAAATAGCCTGTGCCCAAACCTCGGATACGA
>JBNKSG010000190.1:0-7401 GCA_050297195.1 Opitutaceae bacterium
GAACCGACTTGAAACGAGAAGGGACGACCCAGCCGGCACCAATAACCAACGCGCCCAAAAGCAGCAACAAGCTGCCGACGATGGCGTGCGAACGAAAGGGCATGGAGGGACTTGGCATCAGCAAAAGGGCGCGAAGAAAGAAATTGATCTAGATTTGGGCTAAGTGTTGGTTAGGTCAAAAACGAAGACCTATGCTACTACAAATAGTTCAATACGGAGAAAAAGTGCTGCACCAAGCCGGCGAACCAATCACGGAGTTCGACGAAGAGCTGCGCACCCTCTTCGAGAATATGGTGGACACCATGCACGAAGCAGAAGGCATCGGACTCGCCGCCCAGCAAATCGGTCTCGCCAAACTATTTTGCGTCGTCGACCTATCTGGCTGCGATCCGGATTTCGAATACACGCTGGACGGAGCCAAGCCGCCACTCGACCTCTTCATGCCGATCGGGATGTGCAACCCGAAAGTGGAGGTCCTCCAAGCCGAGCCCCTCGTCTACGAGGAAGGCTGCCTTTCCTTTCCCAATATCCGAGGCGACGTCGAACGTATCGAAAAGATCCGTTGCGAGTACCAGGATATCGAAGGCAATCCCCACGTGATCGAAGCCGACGGACTTCTAGGTCGCTGCATCCAGCACGAAGTCGACCATCTCAACGGGATCCTCTTCACCGACCGCATGAAGAAAAAGGTCCTCAAAAAAATCCAGCTTCCCGTCAACGCCCTCAAAGCCAAAACGCTGCAGCGGCTAAAGCGTCGCGGAGCCTAGGAGTATCCGCCGATGTCAGAAGGTGTTTCCCCCAAGGTGGCGCGGCTTCTCCGAAGACGCCCCCAAACCGTCGAGCCTGCTAGCGCGATCCTCTCGGGAACAAGTCGACCCGCCTTCGAACTCACACGCAATAGTGAGGATATTTGGACTCTGCGGCACAAAAAAGGCAGGACCGACCAAATCAGTCCTGCCTTAGAAAATTCGACTGCACCCCTTCTCTAGAGAAGGTCGGCGGCCAACTCAGCGAGCAAAGAGCGCTCGCCCTTGGTGAGCTGCACATGGGCCGCGATGCCCTGCCCTTTCATCCGATTCGAGCAATAGACCAAACCGTTGCTGCGCGAGTCGACGTAAGGATTGTCGATCTGGGCCGGATCGCCGATCAAAACGATCTTGGATCCTTCCGAGATACGCGTGATCACCGTCTTGACCTCATGCGGCGTCAGCTGCTGGGCCTCGTCCAAGATGAAGAAGCGATTCGAAATCGAACGCCCGCGGATAAAGCACAGGGCTTCGATCTCTACCAGCCCGCTATCCAAAAGCTTTTCGTAAGGCTTTTGCGAACCTTTGCCCGGAACCGATGGTTCCTTGTCCTTCATCTTGTTGCGCTGGCGCTTGTTTTCGAACTGCGGGTCTTTTGGCTCCTTGCTCGGAATCAGAACCTCAAGCGCGTCGTAGTATGGCTGCAGCCACGGGTTCATCTTCTCCTCGAGCGTGCCCGGAAGAAAGCCGATCTCCTTCCCCACCCCGATCACCGGACGCGAAATCGAGACCCCGTCGTATTTGCAATCTGAGGACGAAACCGTCTGGTGGATCGCGCAGACAGTGGAGAGCAAGGTCTTGCCTGTACCCGCCTTGCCATAGCAGGTGATGAGCGAAATCGTATCGTCCAAAAGCGCGTCCATGAAAAAACGCTGTTCCAAATTTCGCGGACGAATGGGCACGCCTCCCGGTGCCTTGACGTACTCGGGGATGATTAGCTTGCGCAAAACGCCGTCCCCATAGTGACGGGCTGGAATCGTCTTACCTTCCTCGGAAACGAGCAGGACGTATTCGTTCACGAAGAGTTTGTTCTCGTCGAAGTTCTCCAGCTCGAAATGACCTTCGGAAGCGAATCGTTGTAGTTCATATTTCGATACTTCCAACTTTCGGTAAGAACGAAATTCCGGTTCCTCCGGAGCCTTATCGTTCAAATAGTCCTGGGATTCCAAGCCGACCGCTCGAGCCTTGAGCTGAACGTTGATGTCCTTCGATACCAAGATCGTCGGCGGCGGCAGGTTCTCCTGGACGAAAAGGGCTGCCGCGATGATCCGGTTGTCCTTCTTCTCGAAGTCCAGCAAGGACTTGAACTGCTTGAACCGCTCTGGAACCTGCTGGGCCGAGTCGTGTATGTATTTATTAATTACAACCGACAAGGTGCCTCCCGTATCAAGAGTGACGCCTTCAGCCATCGACCGCGAATCCGGCAGCAGCTCCCTCAGCATCCGATGGACCCGGCGGGCATTCCTGCCTCGCTCGGAGCTTTGCTCCATCTTGATAGAATCCAATTCTTCCAATACTTCGATCGGAATAACGAGATTGTTGTCGTCGAATTTGAAGATGCAGTGCGGATCATGAATCAAAACGTTTGTATCCAAAACATACGTTTTTACGCGATTCACGGCTGACTTGCGTGACTTCAATTTGGAAGAACCGGCAGGTGATCCCATGTAACAACAAACCTAATACATATCATCGAATTGTCCACTTATAAATTCGTTACATTCAATTTTCATTCAAAACGAATGCGTCACGCGGACGCGCGAACTCCCTGCAGGCAAACGAAGCCTACAAGGAGCAATAGCGAAACTTTTTTAGGATCCTTAAGCAATTCGCATGCCCAAGAGATCGAAGGAGCTGACTCTGCTCGAAAATTGATTAACGCGCCGCGCTAGCGAATTCCGCCAGCGACGTAGGCTGCGTAGTCCACGCCCCCGCCCGCGAAGGCATGCCCTTGGATGTCGATGAGCACCACTTGCTCGCGTGTTTCGTCCGCTTCGGTCCTGAGCACCACAAATTCATGAAATCCGGAGCGCAGCGGCACGCCTTCCAAGCTTCCCTTTTCGGCGTTGAAAACGAGCCCTTCGGGCAAGGAACTCCGCTCCCCGTTCACATCCTTCCCGACCGAGCACTCCGCATCCGACTGGTTCTGAACAAGAGGCAGGTCGTAGCGGAAGCGTTCTCCCACGCGGGCAAAAACCATCACGCAACTGCTGCTGTCGCAGTCGCCTTCGCTAAGCGCCACCGCTGGAGACGGTTCCGAACTCCCGCCGGCAAACGCGATACTGGGGAGAGACGCGATGGCGGATAGGGCTGCGATTGAAAGGGCGGCGCGTGATCGGGAGACTATTTTCATCTGGGAGACGGGTCAGAGGTTACTATGCGCATGTTATTCGAGCGGCGGAGCTCACGCATCAAACGAGTTACCCTTTTCCCATCGGCGCCCTAAACGGGCCTTCAACCCTTCACCGCCGATGCAGCGCCTTTCGCGCTTTTCCAGAAAATCCGTGGCTTACAGCCCCTAGCCAAACGCTAGGCCATCACCGAATCGCCCTTATCCGCCTCTACCCAGAGGTGCTGGTGCCGCAGCCTTCCTGCCCCTCGAAACCGTATTGCTCCAGCATCCCCTCGATGATTTCAGGCAAAGTCGAGCGGCTCTCGGCGCTGCCTCCAAACTCCGCACTGCACTGCACGTAGCCCAAGACAGAGTCGGCGCTGGCGGAACGCCCGTTCGAAGAAAGGTGCGTTTGCACGCATTCGAAGGCCGCCAGCCAAGCCGCGAAACCGAAGGCCGAGTCATCGACCAAGTTGCGAAGCCGCTTCAGAAAACCGTCGAGCTCGCCGGCCTCGCTCCGCAGCAGGACGTCAAGCGTGCGAGCGCTCTTGAAGCCTCCCATCAGAGCAAGAATCGCCGATTCGGAAGCGCCGGCCGCGAGCGCTTGAGAAATCGAACGCTCCCAGAGCATGGATTGGGACAGGACCGATCCGCACTTGGCGGCTACGGCGTCTCGCAAAGATTCGGGTAAGGCGGACTGGCTCATAACGGAGGCAGGTTCGGGCATTCGTCCCACCGTTGGCGAGCCCGAAAAAGAGGAGCCTCGACGCTGGCTTCGTTTAGCCAAAGGCTCCGTTGCTCGGAGCGCTACAGGCTCCTGGTCAAACGAAACGACAAGTCCCGCGAGTCGCCTTCCAAGCGGAAACCATCCGCCCTCAGCCGCATGCGGGAAACGTTGTGAGCATCGAAGAAGGGAGTATCTACGGTCGCCGTCGTCGGCACGTCGATCGATACCGTGCGAAGGCTCAAGTACCCTTGCTCGCGGCCGCTCATGCTCTTCTCGAACTCGAGAGATCCCACGAAGTGCTTGGATGTCATTTCCTTGTCGCCGGCGAGCTTCACGACCCCCTTCACGAATCCGCCTTCATTGCGAACTTCCGTGATCACTAGCTGGACATCGCGCGAATCCGCCGCGTCCTCGCCCATGATCGCCAAGCCATTAAAAAACGCGCCCTCAGCCAAGGCCATCCGGACCCGCTCGCGCTGGCGCTCGTTCTCACGCTTGAGAGCGAGAATGCCGCCCTCGTCGCGAGACTTCATGCGATCGATACGCGCCACGTAGTTCTCGGCAGACGCCGTGTAGTCTTCGTAAACCTTAGCAAACTCCAGCGAGTGGATGTCATAGGCGTTCTCGCCAAACGCGTACCTGGGCTCGCCCTCCGGCCACTCGAGGTCGCCCTTGTAGCCGCTGACCTTGATCCGGGACAATTCCCAATCCGCCTCTTCGTTTTCGCGCTTCAAGCCGTAGGTTATCCGAAGCGGAAGCACATCCTCCTTCTTGGCCGAGATCTCGTAAAGCCGCTCCCAGGGCCGCTCGGGGAAGTTTCCAATTTCCTCAGGATAGTGATCACGAGCATAACCGAGCGTATCGAGCAGAGCCGTCTCGTCGTAGCCCTTTTCTTCCCTCAGCTGGGAATCGAGGACCGGGCGATAAAGATTTTCCCGCAGTTGAGCGCCCACAACCGCGTGCAAACGGATTTCGTTTTCCGAAACGCGCCTCACCTCGCTGTCCACCCACTGCATCCGATAAAGCCCGTGCTCGTCGAACTTGCCCAAGGCATGCGTTCCGATTTCCTCGATCTCCTGCAGAAGGGCCGACCCATCGATATCGCGACCTTCGTAGTACTCGATAATCTGCTGCTTCCAAACGGCCAACACGCTCGCCAATCCGACCAGCACCAGACCGGCGGCGACCGCCATCGAATGAGTAATGCGCCATAGCAAGCTTGGCTTCGGCATGGCCACGACCTTCTGGACCACTTCCCCAACGACCGGCGCACCCTCTTCATCTCCGGTCGCTTCACCACTGATCTCCTCTTCGGAAAGCCCTTCCTCGTCTTCCACATCGAGCTCGGCAAAGCCTTCGTTGAAGTCATCGAGAGAAATTTCGCTGGCGAACGGATCTTGAATCTCCTCCTCGCCCTGACTCGCTGCCTCCTCCGGCTCGGACGCTTCCGAACCGTTTTCGGGCTCCTCAGCCTGGATGTCTTCTTCGAGAGGCTCTTCGTCCAAAATTTCGACTGGAGCGGGGGGCGGTGGAGGCAAGTCCCCCGCTCGATCCGCCACGTTAGCGGGAGCAGGAACACCTTCCTCATCGTCATCATCGATTACTGCGATCGCTTCCCCGTCCTCTGTCATGAGCGAAGTCGGATCCGGCAAGACCAGGACCTCGTCGTCATCATCGTCAGCAGCCTCCGCTATCAAGGCATCGGGAGACGGCATTGAAATGATTTCCTCGTCGTCGTCATCGTCGATAACGTCGAGCAAGGCGCTGGCCCCATCGGCAGGCTTTTCGGAATTCCCATTCAACAAGTTGCCGGCCTGCATCAGCAAGTCCTCCGCTGACAAAGTCTCCTGAACCTTGCTTTCAGCGACAGGCTCCTCTTCGGAAGCCGCCTCAAACACCTCTTCCTCGACCTCTACCAGACCTGGAACCTCAGGCACCGGCATCGCGATAACTTCTTCGTCATCCTCCTCGTCTTCGAGGACGTCCAAGCCACCAACAGGCGGCGCCCCAGAGACCTCTTCCGACTCGGGAATCGACTCGCTCTCGATCAAACCGGAAATAGCTTCTTCGTCTAGGTCTTCTTCGACTTCGACCAATCCCGGAATCTCCGACAACGCAGCCTCTTCCTCCGTTTCCTCAAAATCATCGATGGTCAAATCTTCCGGTGACGGCAGATCCGCTAAGACCTCTTCGTCATCATCAGGATTGTCCAGCTCGACTTCCTCGAATTCGAGAGCTTCTGCGTCAGTTTCCCCTGAACCTTCTTCAAACGCGGGAACTTCCTCTTCCTCCAGCTCATCTTCTAGAACCGACGCCAGAAGCTCGGAAACATCTTCTTCATCCGCTTCCGCATCCTCTGCCGCAGGCTCGAAAAGCTCCGTTTCATCCGCGGCAACGCTTTCCTCTTCGACGTCTTCCGGAGTAGCCTCCTCAACTGGAGCGTCCATGGCGACCGGCTCTTCGCTCTCGTCTTCCTGAGACGCTTGGTCGGAAACGATTTCTTCGGATTCGTCCTCTTCGATCGCTTCCAGCAAAGCCGAAATATCTTCCTCCTCGTCTGAGATTTCCTCGTCCCCCGACTCGTGCTGAGCTTCGGGTTCCGCCTCGACGGAAGCGTCATCGGCAGGGAACTCCTCGGAAATCGTCTCAACCTCCCCTTCCGACTCCTCATCAACGCTCGAAGCAAGCATGTCGGCCAAATCCTCCTCTTCATCTCGCTCCTCGGGCAGCTCCGCAGCGGCCTCTTCCTCTTCCGCAGAAAAGAAAACGTGCTCATGACCCTCGACCGGAGCAACTGGCTCTTCGACGCCAGCGTCTTCGACTTCCGCAACAGGGGCGTCTTCCAAGACTTCCGGTTCTGGTTCCGCTACCTCTTCAGGGGCAGGAGCCTCTTCCTCCTCGCGGACTGGAGCCGGAGCTTCGGGAGCTTTGGCCCGCGGTGGCTCGGGATCTGCCGGGATCTCGAAATCCGCTGGAGGACTTGGGAAAGCGGGAGCCTCGCCCAACGGTTCCTCCTCTTCAGCGTCCGGGTCGACCGAGTTTTTCAAAGAGTCATCCGGATCATCCATCTTGAACAAGTCGTCCGACTTAGCGGAGATTTCAGCTTGCTCCTCATCGTCAAGATCCACGAAACCGCCTGCCTCGAACTCATCGACCTCATCCATCAAGTCATCGATCACGTCATCGAGCCCCATGGAACCGAGTTCCGACTCGATTTCAGCGAAAACATCCGCCCCAAGATCGTCCTCCCCTAATACCCTCGAAGACTTGGGCTCTGGTTTTTCCTCAATCCTGCTCACCGGTTGCGGCTCGACGGCTTCTTCCGCAGGACTCGCATCTACCGTTTCGCTGGTCGTTTGAGCGTCCCCTATCTCCGATTCGAACGGAGCTTGGCTCTCAACCAACGGCTCGTCCGAGCTTGGAAGATCATCGATTTCAAAAACATCCAACTCCCGGTCAGCCTCATCGAACTCAGCCCTCAAATCAGGCTTAACTTCCTTTTCATCAGACGCTTGAGCGCTCTCAGCACCTGCGGG
>JBNKSG010000191.1:0-7397 GCA_050297195.1 Opitutaceae bacterium
CGATTTCGAGGTTGAGGTCTTGCAGGGCTTGGGTGCTTTCGAAGCTCTTGCTGAGGTGTTGGGCGTGGAGGACGGTCATGGTCGGGAGAGGGAGGCGCGTGCTATTGAGTTTACCCGGGAACCTTACTGCAGGTTACGGTAATAGCGGTAGTGCCATGTGGCCTGCCGGAGGATAGGCCGAAGGTCATGGTTGAGGTGTTGGAACCTCGGGCGTGTCTTCAAATCAACTCTTTGCTGGTTAGCGCCCAAATCGCTACGCGACAGGTCCCATTTTTCGAGGAACTGCGTTCGCCAAATGGGACAGGGCCTCGGCCCAGTTGCCATTCGGCCGCCTTGTTCCTCGAAAAATGGGGTCCTGCCAGCTTTGAGCTTATTTGAAGACACGCCCTAGGCCTAAGCCTTCGCTTCCTCAAGCGTCGGATAGTCCGTGTATCCGCGCGGATCTTCCGGTGTAGGACTGTAATAAGTGTCAGGATCAGGCTCGTTGAGCGGAGCTCCTGCCTTGAGCCGTTCCACGAGATCTGGATTCGCGATGTAAAGCTGCCCGTAGGAAACCGCGTTCGCAACTCCTTCCTCTACGAGCTTCGCGCCCGACTCGGCAGTGAGGCCTTGGTTTGCGATGTAGACCCCGCCGAACTTTTGCTTCAACTCGAGGCTAACGCTTTTTTCGCTCACCGCTTCTCGCGTAAAGATAAACGCGATACCGCGCTTACCCAGTTCCTCAACCACGTATCCAAAGGTTTGCGACGGATTCGAATCTCCCATGTCGTGAGCATCGCAAGCTGGAGCCAAGTGCATGCCGACTCGATCCGGTCCCCAGACCGAGATCACTGCATCGGTCACCTCAAGCATCAGACGCGCTCTGTTCTCCACAGAGCCGCCATACTGGTCGTCACGCTTGTTCGTCGAGTCCTGCAAGAACTGGTCGAGCAGATAGCCGTTCGCTCCATGGATCTCTACCCCGTCGAAACCGGCTCGCTTGGCGTTTTCCGCGCCTTTCCGGTAAGCTTCCACGACGGCAGGAATCTCATCCGTTTCCAAGGCACGAGGCGTCACGAACGTCTTCTCCGGACGCACGTGGCTGACGTGTCCATCCGGCTTGACGGCCGATGGCGCCACCGGCAGCTGCCCGTTCAAATAGATCGGATCCGATATGCGGCCCACATGCCAGAGCTGGAGCAAAATCCGCCCGCCCGCATCATGCACCGCCTTGGTAACCAGTTTCCAGCCTTCCACTTGCTCATCGGACCAAATGCCCGGAGTGTTGCGATAGCCCACTCCCATGGGATCCACCGAAGTCGCCTCCGAAAGGATCAAGCCCGCGCTCGCTCTCTGGGCGTAGTACTCCGCCATCAAAGCGTTGGGCACACGTCCCTCGCTCGCGCGGCAGCGAGTCAGAGGGGCCATGATAATTCTGTTCGGAAGCTCCCAAGCTCCCACTTTGATCGGGTCGTGTAATTTGCTCATAGCGTATCGAGGAATTCGTTTTTGCTTTCACCAGTCTACGAGAAGCAACTTTGCCCAACTGCAAAACGAGCGAACTAAAATTCACCGTGCCCTCGACGAGGGATCCCGAAAGTCGAACTCGTTTAGAAAGCCGCAAAAAGGTGGCGCGGGGTATCAGAACACGCCCTTCGCGCCCACGTGCACGAAAGCGTCCCACTACCCCAACAATGCTCTAGCCTGCCTTATTCATGAGACTTCTACTACGCGCCCCCGAATCCCGCACGGAAGTGGCCTTGCCTTGGTTCGCGACCGAAGCGGGGTTTCAACCCAGCCTCTCCCGCGAACCGGCGTCAAAACCGCTTCAGCGCTAGGCTCGCGGACTCTCGCTACGAATTTCATGAATAATGCAGGCTAGGAAAAGCGATTGCTCCCGATGCCGACCCGTTCGCGGGCCCGCACGCATTGCTCGCTTCCGCTTTCGAAACTGCGGCACACCGCGGGCCGACTTTCGTAGATGCCGCAAAGCTGGTTCGCTCCCAAGAAAGCGCAGCCCTCTGTATTGGCTAGTGGATACATGCGGTACGCAACCTCTCCCTTGCCAAGGAAATTGTCCACCCGTACGCATCGTTCCTTCAGTTGGGGCTCGCGCTCCGCGTCTTGGGCGCTGGCGAAAATCGGGTAGCAGCGACAGCAGGCACCGCAATCGGTACAGTCAAATTCCTCCTGCTCGCGGCTCGCTGGGATACTCTCATCAGAAGACATCGGGCTATTTCAAATAGCGAAAGTTGCGAGTCAAGGCAGACAAGCCCAGCCCAAGCTACGAACGCATGGGATCTCGCAGACAAGCGATTTCGCCCAGAAACCTGCTCTACTCGATCGGCTTGGTCAGGCACTTTTGGAAGCCGGCGTCGAGCAAGCGATCGACATCTTCGTTGAACGCGTGAGCCGTTAAGGCAATGGCTGGCATGCCTAGGGCCAGTTCGCGAATCGCAACCTTGTCAACGGACTGAAGCCTGCAAAAGCCCCCGCGAGTTCTCGGAACCCATCATTTCCATTTTTTCACAGTTTCCTTTTAGCGATGATTCGCCGCACCTTCGAGACTCCTCCCAGAGGGCGCTGGGTAGATCCTCCGAGCATTGCCGTCCCCGGCTTCACTCGCTTTTCTGGAGCGGTCAATCGACTCCTGCAACGGCTCGGCCGGTTGCACGGCGTTCACGCGAACTAGGAGAATCAACGGCATCATCGACGGCACTACGTTGTCGATAAAACAACGCTTCCCAATCATTATGGAAATTCGGGGTAGAACGGGTTTCGCTAAGATCGAAGGAAAAATCCCGCAAAAGTCACAACCGCCCGCCCGAAAAAAACGAAGTTGCCCGCCTCCCCTAACTTCCCCACAAGCAAATGCCATCCCCGTTCGTCTGCTCCCGCATGAATAAGCTTCTTCAACTTCTCGCCCTCGTCTCTATGACCGCATCCGCATCCCTCTCCACCGCCGCTCTCGACGTCGGCAGCGAACTCAAGAACTTCGCCGCCAACGACGACACCGGCGAAATTTGGACCGCCGCCAACTACATTGGCAAAAAGAACATCGTCGTCTACTTCTACCCGGCGGCCATGACCGGCGGCTGTACCGCCCAAGCCTGCTCCTACCGCGACTACTCCACCAAGCTCGACGAAGCCGACGCCATCGTGGTCGGAATCAGCGGCGACTCCGTCAACAACCTTTCCCTCTTCAAGGAAGCCCACAACCTCAACTTCCCGCTGCTCTCCGACCCGAACGGCTCTCTCGCCCAACTCTTCGGCGTTCCCACCCGCGACGGCGGCTCCATCGAGCGCGAGGTCAAGGGCGACATGCACACCTTCTTCCGCAACCTGACCACCTCCCGCTGGACCTTCATCATCGGCAAGGACGGCAAGGTCATCTACAAGAACGAGGAAGTCGACGCCCGCGAAGACACCGCCGCCGTACTCGCCGTGCTCAAGGAGCGCCCGTAGCCCCGTATGTCCGTCCGCGAGCTCTACCTCGACTTTCCCAAAGCCCCGCTTCCCGAAGACATCCGCAGCTTCCTCGCCGCGGCGGACGAGCGTTGTGATGAGTTTTTCAATACAGGGGCCAACAAGAAGCTGCCCCGCTTCATCCCTGCCGACTACGAACTGGTCTACCGGGGAATAGCGGAACTCCAGCAAAACCACGAACTGCTCGGAAACCGCTTCTGCGAATGGGGCAGCGGCCTCGGCACCGCTACCTGCCTGGCTTCCCTCCTCGGCTTCGAAGCCTACGGAATCGAGATCGAAGCGGAACTGGTCAAGCGGGCCCGAGCCCTGGCTGCCGCGCACGACCTGCCAGCCCAGTTTCTGGAAACCAGCTTTCTACCCGAAGGCTTCGACTTCCTTCACACCCAAGGAGCTCGCCAACTGCTCAAGCCCAAAAACGCCGACCATGGCGGCTTCAGCTACGAAGACCTCGAGTGGGAAATCGAAGAGGTCGACCTTTTCTACGTTTACCCTTGGCCCGAAGAGCAGGAGTCAAACCTCGAGCTCTTCAAGGCGGTCGCCGCCGAGGGCGCCTACATGCTCTGCTACTACGGCGAAGGAGATCTCTGCGTCTACCAAAAGGTATAGCAGCCCGTCGCCCCGCTAGTACTGCTGCACGAACTCGATCTGCAATCCCATCAAGGCCTGCCCCTTGGGCGGGCGTACATAGGAGGACAGGCGCGCGTAGCCGGCCAGTACCTTGCGGTCAAACTCCCCGTCGCCGCTGCTGCGCACGATGCGAACGTTGCGAACCGAACCGTTCGCCAAAATATCGCAGATCACCAAGGCGGAGAGCTTAGAGCCGCGAGCCGTATGGCTTTCCACGGCGTTTTTGAGGGATGCCTTGAACCCAGCAATGTAGCTACCCAGGGCATCTTGGTCGGTTTGAGTCAAGCTGGCGATTTCCGCTGCGGGCAAACTGCCGATCTGGACCCCCTCGAATTGCGGTACCTTGATCTTGGGCGTACGAGTCGTAGGAGCCGGTGTGGTACGCACGTTCTTGATCTTGTCCGCATCCGGATTCTGATTCAAAAAGTCCTCCAAGCTCATCTGCTTGGGCTGCGGCTTCGGAGTTTCGATCTCCACTACGGGTTGCTCCTTCTCCACCACCTGTTCCGGCGGCATCTCCACCTCGAACGTTCGCCGCTCCGGCAACTGGATGTCGTCCAAGGTCGGCATGCTGTCTTCCACCGGATCGTATTTGATGTCGTCGAGCGTGGGCTGGCTTTGGGCTTGCTGGGCCCCACCCGACGGTGGCGGCACCAGCTCGAACTGAAAAGGTTCCTGCTCCTGCTCCGAGAAAAAGAGCATCCAGATGGAAGCGATCACCAGCAGCGCCAAATGCAAACTCGCCGAGAAAACCAAAGGGCCTCTTTGCTCGTAGAACATGTTTGCTAGGCGTACCTCTTCCATTTCCCCGAACGCTTATTCCTCGGGTTTGGTCACGAGGTTGATCTTGCTGAGCTTGTACTCCTTGAGCAAGTCGAGCAGTCGTACCACGTTCTGGTAGCGCGTTTCCGCGTCCGCTCGGATGCTCAGAACCGGAGCCTTCGTCATGAGGGCGTACTCCGCAAGCTCCCGCTCGAGCTCCGGCTCGCCCATGCGATTGCCGTCCACGCTGTATCCATCAGCCAATACAGTGATATCGATGGACTTGGGAGGAGCCGTGTTCTTGCTCGCAGCTGCCACCGGCAAGTCGACCTCCATCACCTGCTCCTTCTCGATGAGCGGCGTGCTGATCATGAAGATGATCAGCAGGGCAAAGCCCAAGTCGATCAAAGCCGTGACGTTCAGCTCGGAGTTGGGCTCGAGAGAGCGTTTTCTATGGAAGGAACGTGCCATCAGATTTCCAGTTCACTCTCCCCTAGCGGCTCTCCAGCTCGATCACGTCCGCCAAGGCGCTGGCGAAGTTTTCCAATTCCGTCACCAAAACCTTGGTACGCGACAAAAGGTAATTGTAGCCGAACACCGACGGGATTGCCACGCAAAGGCCCGCCACCGTGGTGAGCAAGGCGCCGGATACGCCGGGAGCGAGGTTTTGCAAGGTAGCATTGGCCTGCAAGCCCATGGAGCCGAAGGCGTCCATCACCCCCCATACCGTTCCCAGCAGACCGAAGAACGGGGCCCCCGAAACGATGGTGGCGAGGAAGACCATGCTGGACTCGTAGTTAAGTGTCTTGTTCGCCAAGGCGCGCTGCAACGCGTTCTCCACATGCTCCACGCGGGCGGAGCGGAGCTGCTCGTCCGACTCGCCGGACTTGGCTTGGATGCGGTGGAAGGCGTCCAACGCATCGAGATAGAGGGCCGCATAGGGCACTTGACGCGGTGCCTTGAAGCTGGCAGGCGGGTTGAGCACCGAACTCTGCCGGTGCAAGTTATGCTCGAAACCAAGGTTAAGCAGCCGAAACTTTTTCAGCTCCCAATACTTGCCGATCATCACCGCCCAAGCGCAGACACTGAAGAAGGCCAGGGCTACGATGATGAATTTTCCCGCCAGGTTGCTCTGGCTGAAGTAAGTGAAGAGGCTCGCGGATTGGGCTAGAAGCACGGCGTTAGAGAATTTGGTTGAGTCAAAAAGGGACAGCCGGAGGCATTCCGACACCTCTTTGAACGCGAGCGGAGCAATACGTTCAACAAATTTTCGACTCCTCCAAAAAATACCTGCCAGCGACGTTTCTTTTTCATCTCGCTGAGGATCACAAATTCTATTGCGCTGCGACCACCCGACCGCTTACTTCAGGCCTTTTTCCCCTCTACTTTATGGACTACCGTCAAAGAGCTCTTCAGGAACTATCGGAAAATCGCAACAACCAGGCGGGCAAGCGCGTCGTGGTCGGACTGGATGGATTTGTGGATACAATCCTCCACCTCGTCGACAAGCGCAGCGGCACAGGCGAAAACTTCAAGCGACTGGAGACCATCTCCGAATTCGGATCGCGCGTATCCGCCGCCGCCGGCAAGAGCGCCAACATCGAAATGTTCCCCCGCATGGAAAAGCTCGGCGGCAATGGGCCTATCATGGCTAACGCCCTCGTCGCAGCCGGCTTCCCGCTCCGCTACATCGGTTCCCTCGGCAAGCCAAACATCCACCCCGTCTTCCAAGACTTCGCTGACAAGACCAGCGCCGTCTCCATCTCCGAGCCGGGCTTGACCAACGCCATCGAATTCACCGACGGCAAGATCATGATGGGCATCACCAAGTACCTCGAAGACATCACTTACGATGCCATTATCGAGGCCATGGGCGAAGGCTCCCTGCTCGACGAACTGTCCCGCGCCTCCCTCGTCTCCCTCGTCAACTGGACCATGATCCCCAACATGACCCAGATCTTCGAGGACCTGCTCTCCAAGGCCCTGCCTAGCCTTCCCCCGCTCGACGGCGGACGCTCCTTCTTCTTCGACCTGGCCGACCCCGAAAAGCGCTCCACCTCGGACCTCCTTTCCGCCCTCAAGGTCATTTCCAAGTTCCAAAACCACGGCAACGCCGTCATCGGCCTCAACCTCGCCGAAGGCCAGCAAGTAAGCGAAGCCTTCGGAATCGAGGAAACCGGCGAAGACGCGGACTCCCTCAAGCGCATGGCTTCCAAGATCCGCCGCGAGCTCGACCTCAAGATGGTCGTCGTGCACCCCAAGGAACGAGCCGCTTGCGCCACCAAGGACGGCGAGTGGTGCGTGGAAGGCCCATACGTGCAGGATCCCAAAATCACCACCGGCGCCGGCGACCACTTCAACGCGGGATTCATGACCGGCCAACAGCTCGGCCTCAGCCCCGAAGCCTGCCTCACCGTCGGCGTTTGCTTCTCCGGATACTACGTGCGCACCGCTGTCAGCCCTAACCTCGACAATATCGAGACCTTCCTCCGCGAGTGGAAATAATCCCTCCCCAACAATGAGCATCAAGAACGCCTACCCCG
>JBNKSG010000192.1:0-7349 GCA_050297195.1 Opitutaceae bacterium
TCCGAATCAACTCGCGATAGAGCGGAACCGGAGTCGACCCCGTCGCCAAACCGAGCACCAAGCTTCGCCCCTCCGACTGGCGGCGGCGGATCGCAGCCGCAATTTCCCTTGCCACCTGACGCACCGCCTCGCTCGCATCGTTGAAGATCTTCGTCGGAATGCGTTCGTACAATTCTTGACCACTGCGTTCACTCATAGAAATCGGGGGTAAATATAGGAAGGGAACCTTGGGGGTTGCTGAGACAGACTTCACCCGTAGCGCGGAGCTTTAGCCCGCGTCCGCAGAGGACAGATCCTGCAATGACGTCGCGGGCTAAAGCTCCGCGCTACGGCATTTGCCGATTACGCAGCAAATGTTATTTCAGATACCAGCATATCACGACAATTGATGGCAAATATTTGCAAATTTGATCTATCGCTTGATATTTCCGATCAAATGCAGAGCCACTACGAAAACGCAGCCCGCACCCTAGCTCAGATGGGAATGGCCCCGCCCGAGGACTATTTCCACGG
Source organism: Opitutaceae bacterium (assembly GCA_050297195.1). Lineage (GTDB taxonomy): Bacteria > Verrucomicrobiota > Verrucomicrobiia > Opitutales > Opitutaceae > Pelagicoccus. The sequence continues at coordinate 514 of JBNKSG010000192.1, forward strand.
ACTGAAGGCCCGCAACCTCTGCTTCGTGGACAACCTAGTCATCTTCCTCCGCGAGAAGAAACGCGAGCTGCAACGCCGGAACTTCGAAAGCCGCCCCCACCATCGCTTCGTGTTGATCATCCCCTTCAAGACAGAGGGATCGATCAACGTGGACGGGCGCGTCTTCCACCTTCGCCCCGGCAACGCCTTCCTCGTCAAGCCCTACCAATTCCACTTCTACATGGAAATGCAAAGCGAGGAAATGAGCTGGCTCTTCCTGACCTTCGAAACACGCAATCCCAAGCCCTTCGACGTCTTCGCCAACACGCCCATACCCATCAGCCGCGAGCTATGCGAGGAGGCCATCGCGATCGCCCAGCAATACACCCAGCGGGAATCGCTCGACGAGGCGACGCTCGACATGACCACCTTTTCCGCCTCGAGCCTGCTCAACAAACTGCGAGCCTATTCCCTCAACCGAGCCCGCGAGCTGATCGATTCCCCAACGTACCCAACAGTCGGATACAAGATCGTCGACCAAATAAACGCCCTCCTCGAGCAACGACTCGAAGAACACATCAGCATCCTCCAAATCGCGAAAGCGCTCGCCCTCTCCGAAAGCCACCTCCGCAAGCGCTTCAAGCAGCTCACCGGCATCAGCCTCGGCAGCTACCTCGTGCACTATAAGCTAAACCGGGCCGTCAAGCTGCTCGTCCACTCCGACGACTCCCTCACGCAAATCGCCCTCGACTGCGGCTACGAGTCCCTCGCCGCCTTCAGCCGCAGCTTCAAGAAGCAGCTCGAGTCCACTCCCTCCAGCTACCGCAAGACCGCCCGCTTCGAAAAGCGGAAGTAGCGAAGAATCGCCCACCACCACCCCCAAAAAAAAGAGACCTGCCCAAAAAGAGCAGGTCTCCAAAAGTCAACTACAGCAGCCGGCTTAGTAACCGTCTTGGTAGCCACCGCCACGGCGATCTCCGCCGCCTCGACGGTCGTTGCCACGGTAGCCGCCACCGCCGCCGCGACGATCTCCGCCGCCGCTGCCGCCGCGATATCCACCGCCGCCACCGCCGCGTGGACGGTCGCCACCGCGGAATCCGCCGCCGCCACCACGTGGCGCGCGCGTTGCGCGTGGGGTTGCTTCGCGAACCGAAAGTTCACGTCCATCGAGCTCCTGCCCGTTCAATCCAGCGATAGCTGCTGCGCCTTCATCGGCGTTATCCATCGTGATGAACCCAAAACCACGGGAGCGCCCCGTTTCACGGTCAGTGATGATCTTGAGCTGTGAGACCGCGCCGAATTGTTCGAACGCGTCTTGCAGGTCTCCTTCTGATAGCCCGAAGGAGATGTTTCCTACGTATATTTCCATTTATCTGATATTTTGAGCGTCGTATTGAGAATAGGCAGTTTCAAACAGCGACGCTACAACCGGAAAATACCCTGAACCATCAAGAGATGGTCTAACTAAAACGAAGCTAAACACGCATCAGATTTTCTGCAAACAAGCGAGCGGAAAACTAGGCCCTCAGGCAGTCCCCGCATACTTTTTCAAATGCGTAACACCGGCCAGTCCACCCCCTCCGCAACCTCACCGGGAATCCCCGCCGAGCCCCCCAGCCACCCGCGCCTCTCCGCTGGAACTATCGCACCGGATTCCCCGCCCCAAGCCCCGCATCTATCGGTCCGCGACGGAAACCGGCCCAAACGAGACCTTCCCACGACAAAGCCTTGACTCGCTAATGAGACGCAGTTTCATTCGCCCTCCCACTTGCCTTATTGATACTGAGTATCAAGAACAATTCTAAATAGGACCGCCCACGGCGGGCTTTCACCAACGAACATCATGAACAAGAACCATAATTGGAAACGCGTCGCCCTCGCAGGCATCGCCAGCATCGCCGCGTTCGCAAGCACGCTCAACGCCCAGGACGACCTCCCTTCCCGCGAGGAGATGTGGGCCATCATCCAGAAGCAGCAAGAGCAGATCAACACCTTGCTCGAACGTGTAGAAGGCACCGAGGGCAAGCTGGTCGAGACCACGCAAGCGATCGAGGTCGCGACGGAACAGGTCGAGACAACCGCCTCTTTCGTAGAAGGTTACGTCTTATCCGGAACTTCCGCCAACGGCCAAACTAAGGGAGCCGGTCGCACCCACCTCGGTGGCTACGGCGAGCTCCACTACAATTTCGGCAAGGTCGACAAGGCGGACTTCCACCGCTGGGTCCTTCTCCTCGACCACGCCTTCAACGACCAAGTACGTCTCGTATCCGAAGTCGAACTCGAACACTCTATCGCGGGCGACGGCAAGACCGGCGAAATCGAACTCGAGCAAGCCTACGTCGAATTCGACCTCAACGAAAACGACAGCGCCAAGGCCGGCCTCTTCCTCATCCCCGTCGGCATCCTGAACGAAACCCACGAACCCGCCACCTTCTACGGCGTCGAACGCAACAGCGTGGAAAAGAACATTATCCCCTCCACTTGGTGGGAAGGCGGCGTCGCCTACCGCCACACCAACGAAGCCGGTTGGGCCTTCGATGCAGCCGCTCACACCGGCCTCTTCTCCCCCACTTCCGGCAGCAAGGCCTTCAACATTCGCAGCGGTCGCCAAAAGGTCGGCAACGCGGAAGCTTCCAATGGAGCGCTCACCACTCGCGTCACCTACACCGGCACCCCCGGCCTCCAAGTCGGCGTCTCCGCCCAGTACCAAACCGACATTGCCCAGAGCACCTTCTCGGAAACCATCGACGCCACCCTGCTCTCCGCCCACGCCGACTACCAACGCGGTGGCTTCGGGCTCCGCGCCCTCTACGCTCGCTGGGACCTCGGAGGCGCCGCTCCAGGCCTGACCGGAGCAGACGAGCAGTTCGGCTACTACATCGAACCCTCCTACCGCTTCGAAACCGAAGCCGGCGATCTTGGATTCTTCGCCCGCTACAGCGTCTACGACAACCACGCCGGCAGCTCCTCCAACACGGAAGACGCCTACTTCGACATCGGCATGAATTACTGGCCCATCGAAAACGTCGTCTTCAAGTGGGACATACAATTCACCGACTACGCCAATTCCTCCAAGGACGAGGAAATCATCAACCTCGGCGTCGGCTACCAGTTCTAGAACATTTTCTGAAACACCAGCAATGGAAGCTGAAGGGGATTGCGCCCCTTCGGCTTCTCCGCTCTATACCCATCGATGACTACGCTACAAAAGATAAGCCTCGCCACCGTCTCCGCGATGGCTTTCGCGTATTCGTCTTTTGGCGACACGCCAGAAGAAGACGTCTACCTCGCGCCCGACGTCTTCGTAGCCGAATCGTTCGACGGCGCCTCTCCCAAGCCGTCCGTCCTTTGGGTCACCAACGAGCTCAAGCCGGAGATCCAGAAGATTCTCGGACACGACTATCCCGCCCTGCGCGTGCGCTACTGGGCACAAGGTAGCCGATCCGCTTGGATCCTCGAGGAGATCGGAAAGGTAAAGCCCATCACCGTGGGAATCGTCGTAGAAGACGACAAGATCACCCGCCTCAAAGTGCTCATCTACCGCGAGAGCCACGGCTGGGAAGTGAAGCACAGCTTCTTCACCGACCAATTCAACGACGCGGAACTCACCGAAAAACTGCGCCTGAGCAAAAACATCGACGGCATCTCCGGCGCCACTCTCTCAGTCAATGCCCTCAAACGCCTCGGACGCCTCGCCCTCTTCCTTCACCAACAGGCCAGCAAATGAGCAAGCCCCCGCGTAAGACTAAAAAGCGGCGCGGACCGGGACGCTCCCTGCTTCGCCTGCACCGCCGCGTGGGCGTCGCCCTCTCGGCCATCTTCATCCTCATCTGCCTCACCGGAATCCTGCTCAACCACAGCGACGACCTCGACTTCCAAAGCCGTACGATCGAATCGGATTGGGTATACAATTGGTACGGGCTGAAACCCGCCGGGGAGCTCCTTCACTACTCGCTCCCAAATGCCAGCCTCTCCTCCCTCGACGGACAACTGTTCCTCGACCGACGAAGCCTCGGGCACTTTCCCACCCCACGAGGAATCGTACCTCTCGAACAACTCTACGTCATCGCCTTCCCCCGCAGCATCCTGCTGATCACGAGCGAGGGCGACATCATCGAAACGCTGTCCGAAGCCAGTATCCCCGGAGACGAAATTACCCAAATCGCGACCACCGACCAGCGTACCCTTACTATCAATACAGACCTAGGGCAATACCGCTCGGACGACTCCATACTGGAATGGAGCCCGACCCCAACCAAATTTGAGCTAGCCGCCATCCAGCCCAGCCCCGCCCCAGCGGAACTCGAGAAGGCCCTCCTCCGTTCCTTTCGCGGCGAGGGCATCACCTGGGGCCGCGTCATCCTCGACATCCATACTGGCCGCTTTTTCGGCAGAGCCGGAAAGTGGATCGCCGACCTCAGCGCCATCGCCCTCATCCTTCTCACCTTCACTGGCGTGTACTACACCATGAGATACCTGAAAAAAGCCCGCGAGCGCTCCCATCCACGATAACGTCATGAATCCCTCCCGACGCCGCTTCATCAAAATCGCCGCTGCCCAATCCGCTGCCTTCGCGCTCGTAAGCCCATCGCGCCTTCTCGCCAATCCTCGCAGCGCCACCCTGCGCCAATGGAAGGGCATCGTCCTCGGTGCCGAGGCCAGCATCCAACTCAATTGCGAAGACGCAAAAAAGGCGAACCGCATCCTAGAAACCTGCGTATCCGAAATCCAACGACTAGAGAGAATCTTCAGCCTCTACGACGAACGCTCCAGCCTCTCGCAGCTCAACCAGAAAAAAAGGCTCGCCTCCGCGCCAACAGAGCTCGTCGAGCTCCTCCAATTCGCCAAATCCTTCGGCGAAACCACCCACGGGGTTTTCGACGTCACAATCCAACCCGTCATCACCGCCTACCGCGAACACTTCGCGACGCGCGAATCCGGCCTCCCCGCAAACCTCGATACTGCCCTGCAAGCCGTCGACTACCGGCAAATCGAAATTGGCCGCCAAACCATCAAGCTCGGACACAGCTCCGCAGCGATCACCCTCAACGGCGTCGCCCAAGGCTACATCACCGACAAAATTGCCGCCCTCCTTCGCGAGGAAGGCTTCGGCCACACCCTTATCGACCTCGGGGAAAAACGCGCCCTCGACACTCACCCGACTGGCCGCAACTGGCAGCTCGGACTCGCCAACGGATTTGGCGTCCACGACGTAGCAGAGCTCGACAACAACGCCCTGTCATCCTCCGGCGGATACGGAACTCCCTTCGACAAAACCGGCAAGCATCACCACCTCATCGATCCACGCACCGGACTCTCCGTCAACCACCACGCCTCCGTCCACGTAGTCGCCAAGACCGCCACTCTCGCCGACGCCCTCTCCACCACCCTCGCCACCTGCGCTCGCGACGAGGCCAAAGAAATCGAAGGACGCTTCCCCCAAGCGACCGTGTTCAGATCCTGAGGGCAAAACACCCAACTTATCTGTTGGAAAAATAAACGGTTCCAACTCAAGAACCTCTCGGGCACTTTACGGTTTGGGCATTCACCTTCCCAAAGAAGCCTTGAACCTCCGCCCTGCTTTCCACACTCACTCGTTCTGATGCTACTTCCCATCCTCGCACTCGCTATTGGTCTCGTCGCCCTTATCTGGAGCGCCGATCGCTTCATCGACGGAGCATCCGGCGTCGCAGGACACTTCGGCATGCCGCCCCTCCTCATCGGCATCCTCATCGTCGGCTTCGGCACCTCCGCCCCCGAACTCGTCGTATCCGCCTTCGCCGCCGCCCAAGACAATCCCGGCCTCGCGCTCGGAAACGCCTTCGGCTCCAACATCGCCAACATCGCTCTCATCCTCGGAATCACCACCCTCGTGGTGCCCATCACCGTGCGCTCGAGCATCCTCAAAAAGGAACTCCCCATTCTCTCTGCCGCCACTGTCCTGGTCGCCTACCTCATCTGGGATCTCGATATCTCAAGAACCGACGCCATCGTCATGCTCGTGGTTTTCCTAGGAATCATGGCCTGGACCACTCGCGAAGGCATGAAGGGCGACAGCGACGTCCTCGCGGCCGAGTTCACCGAAGAACTCGAGAGCAAAAAATCCTCGCTCGGAAAATCCTTCTTCTGGCTCATCCTCGGCCTCGCAATCCTCCTCGCCAGCTCCCGTTCCATGGTTTGGGGCGCCGTCGAAATCGCCACCCAACTCGGCGTCAGCGATCTGGTCATCGGACTCACCATTGTAGCCGTCGGCACCTCGCTGCCCGAACTCGCCTCCTCGATTACCGCCGCCCGCAAGGGAGAGCACGATATCGTGATCGGCAACATCATCGGCTCCAACATGTTCAATACCCTCGCCGTAGTGGGCATTGCCGCCGTCATCAGCCCCTTCCAAACCGTATCCGAAGTGCTTACACGCGATTTGCCAAGCGTCGGAGGCCTCACCATCGCCCTCTTCCTCATCTGCTACCGCAAAGGCGGAAAAGGCCGCGTCACCCGACTCGAAGGAGCCCTGCTCGTCCTCGCCTTCGCCGGCTACAACAGCTGGGTCTTCCTCAGCCAGTAGCTGATCGGTAGGAGCTACCGCTTGACGGGGCGTAGTTCGCTCGCGAACGAAGACTGTCGGTCGCGAAACCCACACCGTCCTTCCCCAAAACATAAAGAAGCGAGGCCGCATCACCAGCCTCGCTTCGGAGAATTCATCTTTTGCAGGAACAATATCTATTGTTTCACACATCCCAAAACCAACAGGTTTCGATCTAGCCTGCATTATTCATGAAGTTCGTAGCGAGAGTCCGCGAGCCCAGTGCGGAAGCGGTTTTGACGCCGGTTCGCGGGAGAGGCTGGGTTGAAACCCC
>JBNKSG010000193.1:0-7306 GCA_050297195.1 Opitutaceae bacterium
ATCGCCCTCTACAAGGAACTCTCCGCCGAGCAAAACCTCAAGCTCTTCGGCAAGCTCTACGGACTCTCCGGCAAGTCTCTCTCCCAGCAAACCGACTACGCCCTCGAAGTCGCCCAGCTCAAGGACCGACGCAAATCCGTCGTCAAGGAATTCTCAGGAGGCATGAAGCGACGTCTCAACATCGCCACCGCACTCATGCACAAGCCTAAGATCCTCCTCTGCGACGAACCCACCGTCGGAGTCGACCCCCAATCCCGCAACGCTATCTTCGACACCCTGCTCGCCCTCAAGAAGCAAGGCATGACCATCGTCTACTCCACCCACTACATGGAAGAAGCGGAACGGCTCTGCGACCAGATCGGCATCATCGACGCCGGCCGAATCCTCCGTATCGGAACCCTCGATACGCTCCTCCAAGAACTCCCACGCGCCAACCTCATCCGAGCCCGCGCCGCATCCCTCGCCCCACCCCACCTCGACGCCTTCCACCAATTCGGCGACGTCAAAGCCGACGGCAGCTCCCTCCAACTCGAAACCCAGCCGGGCTTCAAGCTCTCCCGCTTCTTCCAATGGACCGAGGAGCAAGGCCTCGACGCTAGCAACTTCCAGATCGCCCGCCCCTCCCTCGAAAACCTCTTCCTCCATCTCACCGGCAAAGACCTCCGCGAATAAGCCCCGTAATTCCCAATCCCCAATTTTCAATCCACATGCACACCATCCTCACCCTCGTCCGCAAGGACTTCACGCTCTTCCTCAAGGACAAAACCGCCATCGTCCTCACCTTCCTCGTCCCCTTCTTCGTCATCTACATCGTCGGAAACATATTCTCGGGAGCCGGCGACAACGGAGGCCTCTCCTCCAATATCAAGCTCGCCGTCTACAACGAATCGGGCGACAGCAATGCCAACGCCCTCATCAAGGCCCTCGAAGCCGAAGACAGCATCGAGCTGGTCGAAGACAGCCCTGGCCCGGACGACTCGCGAATCCCCTTCGACCGCGAATCCATCCGCCAAGGCATCGTCGACCACCACTACAACTTCGCCCTCATCATCCCCCAAGACTACCTCAAGGAGGAAGGAATCGGCCTACGCCTCGAGTTCCTCTCCAATCCCAAAAACCAAATCGAGGCCCAAATCATCAACGGGCTCATCCAAAAATCGATATTCACCAAACTCCCCCAGCTCATGTCCGGACAACTGGACCAATACCAACGCGAGCTCATGGGAGACGAAAAATACACCGAGTTCCTGGACGGGTTCGCCGCCTTGATCAGCCTTTCGTACGAAGGAGCTGAATACGAAGACGTCCGCCAAAACATGGGATTCGAAGGCCTCAGCAAACTCTTGACTGGCGAGGACACCCAGGGCGAAGGCGGCGACAACAGCGCCGCCTTCCTCGAAGGGATGATCGATATCGACGAAGACCAAGTCTTCGGCAAAGAAGTCAAAAATCCGTACCTCACTCGCATGATCGGCGGCTACGCCATCATGTTCCTCCTCTTCGCCACCACCGGATCCGCCGCCTCCCTCTTCGAAGAGCGAAACGAAGGCATCTTCCTTCGCCTCCTCTCCATGCCCGTCAAGCGAACCCACATCCTCTGGTCGAAGTTCATCTTCAACACCATCCTCGGAGTCGTCCAAGCCCTCACCCTCTTCGTCGCTTCCTCCTTCCTCTTCAAGGTCGAGGTCTTTCCCAACTTCCTAAACCTTTTCGTAGTCAGCCTTTTCGCCTCCGCAGCTTGTACCGCCTTCGGGATGTTCCTCGCCTCCGTATCCAAAACGCCACAACAAGCCCAAGGCTTCGGCACCCTGCTGATCATCAGTATGTCCGCCCTCGGCGGCGCCTGGTTCCCGCTCAGCATGATGCCCTCAGCCATGCAGGTCATCGGAAAATTCACCCTCGTCTACTGGGGAGTCGAATCCTACCTCGGCGCGCTTTGGGAAGAAGCCGGCCTCATAGCCCTCATCCCCGAGCTGGCCGTGCTCGCCGGCATCGCCATCGGCCTCAACCTCATCTCGAGCTGGCGCTTCAAGACCGGCGACCTTTTCCGCTAGATCCAGGCCTTCCTTTCACTTTTTCCAAAACAGCAAGCTCAGACGCCTTTCGGCCAGTGGTCTGACCAGTTGGCACAATGGTCTGACCACTTCCGTATCTCACAGCCACTTATGCTCCGAATCCAATTCGTCGGGGTTAACGAATAAGGGAGTATACGATTTTTCTTGGAACTCCTACAGTTGTAGGCTTACTTAAGGAAGTCGGTAACATCGATTTCGCGCGCGAAGCGCCTGCGCCCTTCCTCTCCCCACGGAAGGCTCGGGTCCCACGCGACTCGCCAACTCTTTGCTTTCGTGAAAACCCCCTCGCTCCTTCTCCTATTGCCCCTCGGCCTCGCCATCGGATACGGCGCCGGCTACCTGCGGCATGGGGAACCCCCGCCCAACGCAGAGCTTCCCCATTCCGTCGAAACCCAGCCCCAGCAAACCACCCCCACCGCCTCACAAAAGCAGGCCCTCTGGCGATCCCGCTTCCTCAAAATCCTAGAGGAGCCGTCCTTCTCCCTGCAAAGCGCCACCTACTACGCCGTCGCCAAAGACCTCTCCGTCGCGGACATGCCCTACTTCCTGGAGGGAATGTACCCAGAGGGTTGGACTCGGTTTCGCGGAGACCTGCCGCTCGCGATCTACATGCAGTGGGCCAAACGGGATAGCGCCGGCCTCGCCCTCTTCACCCAAAACCTAATCAAGAAGTATCCAGACCTCCATGACAACTTGGATGGCGTGTACTTCAACCTTGGCTTGCAAAACAGTCCAGGCGCAGTCGAAAGCATCGACGCCATCAGCGACACCGAACTGCGCGCCTTTCTGGCAACCCAGTTCATCGACGGAATAAGCCGCCAACACCCCGAGGCCGTCTTCCCCATTCGACTTCGCCTCCTCGGCCCCCAAGCGACCTTCTCGAACCTATCCCCACAAGAACTGCCACAAGCCGTAGCCGACTACTGGACGAACGCGCGCCGCTACATCGAGCAAAGCATCCAGCCCAGCACCCAGCTCGCCATCGAATTGGGACGCCGCTACCAAAACCAAGCAATCCAACGCTTCGCCGAAAGTAACAAACAAGCCGCCGTCCTGACAGGCTCTATCGTATCTACCGGCAGCCTTCCTGAAAACGCGATCGAGCTTCTGAACTCAACATGGTTCAACTGGCACGAGATCGAATCTTACCTCAACAACGAGGAGAAACACGCTCTCCTTTCATACCTCAGCCAACAGGAAAGCTACTGGAAAGAGAACCAGTCCGGCATCGGCCAACGAACCATCAGAGATGGAATCGATCGGGATATCGCAGAACGGTTGCTTTCCCTGACGTATCTCGATAAATGGATACGCAACCAAGTCGTCACAACCGCAGGCAAGCTCTACACAAAATCGGAGTTCCTCAAAGTCCTCGCCCCCCTCGACGGAGATCTTGTTCAAAGCGGACTTTTCGGACTCTTGAATTCAGGATCCGCCACAGACGGCTTGTCGCTTCTAGCCGACCTTCCAAAAGAATGGCAAAGCCAAGACCTGATAAACCAAGCCCTCGAAAAGGCACTAAAAGAAGGCAGCCCAAAAACGTTCCAAGAACTCTGCTCCCTGTTCCCCGAACACCAACGCTTCCTGCCTGATAACCCGATCACATCCGCTGCCCTTTGGCGCCAAAATCCGGAACTCTACCTGAGAAACATCGAGTCCGTCCACGGCAGCGCCAAGGAACGCCAGCTGCAGATGATAGCCTCTGAGGCCGACGACGAAGAGCTCGGGATGATCCTAGAAAGCGGAACCTTCGACCAGCAGACTGACGTATTGATAGGATTGATACAGACCAAGCCATTCCTCAGCACCGAAATCCTCAAGCACGAAGACCCTAGCCTCGTCAGCCAGCAACAAGCCTCAACCATCGGTTCCTCCCTCGCCAACCAAGCGTCTGCGGAAACCAGCCTGTCCTACTTTAAATCGAGCGATATCGACCAGCCGAGCAGCCAAATCGCCGCGCTTAGCTACTACGTGCACGAAGCCCCTCTCGGAGCCCCCAACTCAACGTCCCAACAGATCGCCCAGCTCTCTCCCCAGCACGAATACCTCTACCGAACAGCCAACGCCTTTAGGCAAGAGACCGACAACCCCAGCGCCCTCATCGCGCTGAAGCAGGAAAACCCTGAAGTCTTCATCAACGTGCTCACGGCCATGATCGACCGCGCTCCAGTCGAGTCACTTCGAAGCCAAGCCCAGAACCTACTCGCGTCGCCAGCGCTCACCACGGACGAAAAGCTGAAAGTGCACGACGCCCTCTACGGAGGATACCACAGATGAAATGGTTCAAGCGCATAATCCTGCTCGGCGGAACCGTATCCACATTTTTAATCGGATACCGGTTCGCCAGCCATGAGGCCACTCAGGACGATACCCATTTTCTAGAAGCGTCTCCACAACGCCTCCAAAACGAAATCGAGCCAATCGACAACTACACCCTACCTTCCTACCAATTTTCGGAGCCTTTCAACGCCCGAGAGGCCTTAGACTTCGCCCTATCGATCGAAGATGCTACCGAGCGTTACGGACGAATGATCGCCATCGGCTGCCTCGCCGCACAACAAAACCCTGAAGAAAACCTCGCCCTGCTGTCGCCCGAGATTTGGGAATACGCCAACTACGACCTACGAGGTGCCTTCCACTCAGAATGGATGCGCTCGAACCCGGAAACCTTTCTTCCCTACGCGGAAGCTAAATACCAGGAGCTGCAGGCCTCCGGCCAATTGCTGCTCTTCCCGTCCTACCACCTTTCCTACATGGAGCCCATCGCGCTTCTCGAACTCCTTCCCCGCATCCAAAACCCACAACTTAAATCAACAATTTGTAACGATTTGTTGGGTACACTTGTCGAACTTGCCCCCAGTCTCCTCTGGAAAAACCGCGACCAAATCGCAAGCATCGAGCAAATCATAGACGAAGCGACCCGAAAATCCCTCTACGACCTAGCTCTGCAATTCTGGGAATTGTCCGAATGGAAGCAAATGCCTTTCAGTCAAGCCCTGTACACCTACATGGCCGAGAACCAACTCCTAGACCAAGCGTCCAGGCTCGCTGGATACCCAAAGACTCGCTTCGCAATCGAATACGCCACACAGCACTCAGCCGCTGCTGCTCAATGGGTACGGGAGCAAGGCGCCTTCAGCGAGATCGCGTACACATTCGGTGAGGAGCACGCCCGCTTCTTCGCATCCCTCTTCGCCACCGAAGGATTCTCGAGCTGGGAACACGCGCCCACTTGGATATGCGAAGGCGTCAGCGCCGACGGTTCTGGAGACAATCGCTCAGCAATTTTCTCGGCGGTGCAGGCCTGCCCCGAAAGTTGCCACCTCACCCGCATCAAGAACGATTTCTTCGACTACCTATCCACCGTCAACGACCACGACGCCATCAAGCAACTCTACCTCTCGGTCGAAAACGACCATCCCATCCTAAGCGTCCTCGAACGATACATGCTGCAATCCGGGCAAGACTTCAGCGATGCGCTCGTGGCTCGGACCACCCGCCAGTCCCCAACTCCAGAGCGCCTGATGCGCGTTCTCGAGATGGGAAACCTCAATACCTGGCCGGACGCCTACTTCGCCGCAGCGAGGGATACGCTCAACTCCCTAAGCGACGACGAGCTCCTCTGGAGCTTGAGTCCCAGCATGATACTGTCAGCTCAGGAAATAACCCCGCAGCGTATCCAAAACCTGCTTTCAAACGCCGATCCAACTTGGTTGTACAACACGCTCAACAGTTACGAATTCATCTCAAACACGAGCATCGAAAACCTTCCACAGCTCCCCAATCTTCTTCGCGACCTTCCCGAAGAAAAATCAAGAAGCATCATCGAATCTGCACGCAGCGCTGCCCTCCGGAAATCCCTCTTCGCCCAAAACAAAAGCGATTACCTAAAAATAGCGAAAACTCAAAACGAAGTCCTGATCGTCGCCAGCGGCATCCCGCTCGATACCTATCTCAGCGACAACGAATTAAAAAAGACCATCGAGGAGAACCCGCATCGAGATGACATCTACCTCACGATCGCAAACAACGCCCAGTTCTCCGGAATCGAAACCGAAGACCCCCAAATATCCCAGGCCTTGAACCGAATAAAGACGGGGCAGGAACTTAGCCAAAAAGGATCCTCCGTAATCGTATCCACAATCCAATCACTCCCGACTAGCGAACGATTCCTTACCGCCAAAGCGGTCCTGATGGCCAGCAACCACCGTTCAAGCGAGAGCAGTTCCGAGAAGCTCATCAACCTCCCCATCTGGAGCCCAGCGGAACGCGAGCAGCTTCAGATCTTGGACTTCACTCGATTGGTGAACCACAACATCGACTTCAGTACAGAAATAATCTGGTAGCGCCCCGCGAGAAAGGCGGCTGCAGGTCACGGAAAAACATTGTCTCATTGGTCGTCAGAGCTTCTACGACCATTTGGTGCATTTCTCCAAAGCCGCCTTCCCGGCGCACCTCGTCGATGCCCAGCCCAGGGATGCATAGCCTCCCGTTAGAACGATCACTTTTAGAAGCGACTGGACAAGGGATTCCTCTCCAAGCTTCAGAACGATGGCCGCGCCCTCCATAGCAAGCTTGCTAATGTATCCAAAATCTCCTGCGTGAGAGACATTAGGTTCGAGGCTATCGAAGCAGCGACAACGCGCTTACGCGGGGCGATACTTCCGCAGCGCTTCCTATCCAAAGGAAGCGCTCTATCCGCTAGAGCATTTTTCGTTTAGTCAGTCGCTTACACCAAAATCACAACCCTCAGTGGGAGCGTGCTTGTCACGCGATTTCACGCGTCTAATCAAACGAAAATTGCTCTAGGGCGTGTCATACTCACAAAAACCCTGATGAAGACGGGGCCTTTTTGTGCGGGTATCCCCATCCCAATCTGGGGATCGAACATGCCGATCTCCCCTACCAATTCCGTCGCTCCGACACTACAAGCTAGTGTCAACGGAAGCAACCTGCCAAGATCCCGGCCACAATCACTTCCATGAACCGTCGGCCTATTCCACCAGCCATCGCAACCGCCCTCAGCCTTTTAATCATCGCACTGAGCGTTAGCCTCTGGCTGCGCAACGGAGACAGTCTGCCCAGCGAACGTGGAAAGTCGACGACTCCCCACCCTACCCCGCAAACCGTGGCGACTCCCCGATCCGACCCGCAAACCGAAAATGGGACAAGCGAGAGCGACGAGCACCCGGAGAACGCGAGTCACGCCATCCCCGACGAACGCATCCTCA
>JBNKSG010000194.1:0-7306 GCA_050297195.1 Opitutaceae bacterium
GTAGCTGATGGTGAGGGCGATGCCGGTTACGGTAACCGCTGCGATGAGGATGAGCGGGAGGATGTCTTCGTAGAAGGTTTGCACGGCCCGTTCGCCGGCGTCGGTCAGGCGGCGGTAGCCGGCCATGGCCAATCCGATGAGAACGAGGATCGCGGCGATGTTTAGCGCGTTGAAGGCTAGGAAGGCTTTGGCGCTGTGTATTGAAAATGTGTCTACAGTTATCCCGAAAGCGATGACGTGGTAGGCCTCCGCGTCGTCGAGGGGGCTGCCGAAGTGGATCCAGCCGAATACGAGAGGAAAGGTGACGGCGAAGGCGAGGGTGCACCCGCCGGAAAGGCAGAGGTGCATGATCCAGCGGAAGTAGCTGCGCTTGCGAATGAAGTTTTGTGCGGCGAAGTTTACCGCTGCGGATTTGGCGATCTCCGCTTCGGCGGAGGGGGCCTGGGCTGCCGCGTACTTAGGGCCGGAGCGAAGCAGCATCTGCAGGCCGCGCTTGAAGTACATGCGCGAGGGCGGGCGACTGGCCCAGAGGGTAAAGCGATAGCCGACGGCGAAAGCTGCCAGGATAGAGGCGATCGCATACCAAAAGAGTGCAGGGTCGAAGTGTTCCAGCTGTCCGGAGCCGAAGTAGATTCCGGCGATGGTCGCGAGGGACGCGCCGCTGCCGACTGCGAGCGCTCTAGGTTGTGCGTTGAATGACATGTGTAAGTGAAGGGAGTCGTGCGGGTTTTGGCCTCGTTTTAGGTCGTGCTGTGGCAATTAGCAGTATGGGGGCCACAGTGTCTTTTTTTTCCGAAAAGCAGCCTCTTTTTGCGAATAGTCCCGCTATTTTTATAATATGAACAGAATTAATGGAAAACAGAAAGAAGTGTAATTGGGTGAATGGAAAAATAAGCGCGTGAATCTCTGCTTTTGTTGAGTTGTACGCTTAAAAAGAAGCGTAATTTCGCTTCTGAAGCCGTGTTATTATTTTCATGCGTTTTATAAGTGTATGTTTATCAGCATGAAGCGTGTTGATGGTTGTTCTGCTAAGGGTTGCGGCTGGGATCCGCTTTTTGAAAGCCCGTAGCGAAAGTGAGGGTTGGCATCGCGGATGCTAAAACTCGGTGACAACATTAATTCGGCGAATACGAACCGGTGGAAAACCCCCTTGAAGCTCGGAGATTCGCCTTCAATCGATGAACAACAATCAGACATTCAGTTTGGAGCAAAAGGAGTACCTCGCGGGATTTTTCGCGGGTGCGGGCCAACGTGGATTCACTCCCTTTCTTGGTAAGCTCTCAAATGGTAGTTATACAGGCGATACAGGTTCGTCCGGGCATGGAGTTGAGGCTGTCTACGGAACTCCGCTTGAAGACCTCTGCAAGGAGGAGCGTTTCAAGCACGAGAGGGACGGGCTCGACTCTTACGAAGATCTTTGCCGCTACGCTGCGGAAGACAAGTTGCCTGAAGGCGCGGACATGTTCCGCATCAAGTACTACGGACTTTTCAATGTATCTCCAGCCCAGGAGGCTTTCATGCTACGCTGCCGCATCGCTGGCGGGATCATGCAGGCTCACCAAATGGATGGGATGGCCGAGATGGCGGAAGATTGGGCAGGCGGGTATGCTCACATAACGACTCGGGCGAATTTCCAGTTGCGCGAGATCCAGCCGCGCAACGCGGTCAAGGTACTCGACAAGCTCGTAGACATGGGGCTGACCTCTCGCGGGGCAGGCGCGGACAACCTGCGCAACATCACGGCCTCCGCCATTTCGGGCATCGATCCAGACGAGATCTTTAACGTGCAGCCGTTGGCAAAGGCGATGCATCACCTGATTTTGAATACACGCGAGTTCTACGGTCTGCCGCGTAAATTCAATATTTCTTTCGATGGGGGCGGTCGCATGAGTGCTTGCGCCGATACCAACGACATCGCCTTCTACGCGGTACGTGTGGGTGAAGGGCAAGCGGTAGAGCCTGGCGTATACTTCCGGGTGCAGCTCGCCGGTATCACTGGACACAAGCAATTCGCCAAGGATTGCGGAATCCTCATCAAGGCGGAGCAATGCCTGCCGGTGGCGGCGGCGATGCTTCGCGTGTTTATCGAAAATGGAGATCGCACCAATCGCAAAAAGGCTCGCCTGAAGTACTTGATCGACGACTGGGGCGACCAGAAGTTCGTCGAAGAAACGGAGAAGAAGCTCGATTTTGACTTTGTTCACATGGACCTGAAAGACTGCGACTATAAGCGTCCGGTCCGTCGCCACAGCCACTTGGGAGTGCATCCGCAATCTCAGGAAGGGCTCAATTACATCGGCGTACGTATCCCTGTCGGCAAGATGTTGCCCGACCAGATGAGGGGCATCGCCAAGGTGGCGCGTCGCTATGGCACGGGCGAGATTCGCCTGACGGTTTGGCAAAACCTGCTGATCCCTCACGTGCGTCATGAAGATATCGATACGGCGCTCGCGGAAATCAAGCAGGTCGGCTTCGACTGCGATGCTGATCCGATCCTTGGCGGCTTGATCGCTTGCACTGGCAACTTCGGCTGCAAGTACGCGTCAGCCGATACGAAGTCCAATGCGGTTGAGCTCGGGGACTACCTCAAGAAGGAAGTCGAGATGGATCTACCGATCAACATTCACATGACCGGTTGCCAGCACTCCTGCGCCCAGCACTACATCGGCGATATTGGGATGCAGTCCGTTAAGGTGAAGGTGGGCGATGAAAGCGTAGAGGGCTACAGCATAGTCCTAGGCGGCGGCGTCGAGAACGAGCAAGCAATCGCTAAGGAAGTCTTTAAGAGCGTGCCGTTCACGGAGGTGAAGCCGCTCGTCGCCGCGATCATGAAGCGGTACTTGGCAGACCGGAAAGAGGGCGAGACTTTCGTCCAGTTTACAAGCAGTCGCAGCGTCGAAGAGCTTCAGGAACTCGCCGCGGTCGTCAACTCGTAGTCAACATACAATTACAAACTAATTTCTAAGTGAGCACTCCTTTTATTCCAGATACAGCACCTTTCAGTATTGAGCAACGATCTTGGCTCAACGGTTTCATCGCCGGCATGTTTTCCTCTGAGGACGGCGGCCAAGGCACGGTCGTCGTCGACGCCAAACCGGTCAGCATCCTGTGGGGATCGCAGACCGGAAACAGCGAAGGGCTTGCCCGAAGAATCTCGAAAGCCCTGGGATCCAAGGGCTTTGCCCCAACGGTGTATGACATGGCCGACTACGATGTCGCGAAGCTCGCGGACGAATCGCTGCTGCTGCTGGTGACCTCAACCTTTGGCGAAGGCGAGCCACCCGACAATGCGGCCACGTTCTATAACTGGCTGCTTAGCGACGAGGCTCCGCAGCTCGACTCCCTGAAGTATTCGGTGCTGGCCCTCGGCGACTCGAGCTATCCCGATTTCTGCAAGTGCGGCATCGATATCGATCTTCGCTTCAAGGCTCTTGGCGCGACTCCGATCGTGGATCGCGTGGATTGCGATGCGGATTACGACGACGCGTTTGCGGCTTGGCTGACATCGGTTGAGGAAGCGGCCGGGGCCGTTGCGAGCGTTGGTAGCGTCGAGGAGGAAGCAGCTCCTGCGGAGCCTACTTTTGGCAAGAAGAATCCGTTTCCCGCGAAGTTGCTCAACAACCAAAATTTGAATACGGACGCGTCGTCGAAGGAAACGCGTCACGTCGAAATCTCCCTCGAGGGGTCGGGCCTTAGCTACGAGCCCGGGGATGCGTTGGCGGTCATGCCGATGAATAGCGCAAGCTTGGTGGGCGAGCTGATCGAGGCAGCGGGCTTCGAACCGGACGAGCTAGCCCCCATGCCGCATGGCGAGGATCGGCCGCTTTTCGAGGCCTTGCGGGAATGCTACGACATCTCGACCTTGAGCCCAGCCTTCGTTTTGGCCTGCTCCCGTTTGACGAAATCTCCCGAGTTGAAGGAGATCGTCAAGGATGAGGCGAAGCTCGCCGACTACATGGTCGGGCGTCAGCTGATCGATCCTATCGTCGAGTTTGGAGTTATCTTTCCAACGACGGAGTATTTGGTCGCTCCTCTCAAGCAGTTGCAGCCGCGGTTGTATTCAATTTCCTCGAGCCCCAAAGCTCACAAGGACGAGGTGCACCTCACAGTCGGAGTCGTGCGTTACGAGACGCACGGTCGGGAGCGCAAAGGCGTTTGCTCGAACTTCCTTGCGGAGCACACAGGGGAGGAGCCCGTCCGTATCTATTTTCATCATACGAAAACCTTCAAGCTGCCGACCGATACGAATGCTCCCGTCATTATGGTGGGACCTGGGACGGGGATTGCTCCCTTCCGGGCATTCCTCGAAGAACGAGCAGCGACCAAGGCTGCCGGCAAGAACTGGCTTTTCTTTGGAGACCAGCACGAGGCCAGCGATTTCCTTTACCGAGAACAACTCGATGAATACCAAGCCAGCGGAGTGCTCACTCAGCTGGATACAGCCTTCTCGCGTGACCAGGAGCAAAAGGTCTATGTGCAGGACCGCATGCGAGAGAAGGGCGCCGAGCTATACGAATGGCTCGAAGCGGGCGGGCATTTCTACGTTTGTGGAGATGCGTCCCGGATGGCGAAAGACGTCGACGCCGCGCTGCATCAAGTGATCGCAACGCATGGAAACAAGACCGAGGAAGAGGCAGCCGCCTACGTAGAGGCCATGAAAAAATCTAAACGGTACCTGCGCGACGTCTACTAGTTAATTAGAACTGCTGCTGAGTAGTAGCAATTGTTATTAAAATTTCTCATCAAACGGTGAGGGGCTGGGTGCTTTGTGCCCCGAAAATCAACGACTACAAAAATAGAAAACAAACAGATGAAAAACACATCACTCGCGAAGCTCGCCCAGAGCTCGATCAAAGTACTAGCAATCGGTTCGCTCGTCGCCTCTGCGGGAGCAGCCTACGGACAATCCTTTTCGGACGTCCTCGATGGGTTGAAGGAAGGTAGCAAGGCCTCTTTGAATGTCCGTGCCCGCTACGAGTACAACGAAACTCCAGCCAGCGAAGTCAACGGCTACAGCGTTCGCACCCGCCTAGGTTTCGAAACGGGCGAGTACGAGGGCTTGAAGCTCTTCGTGGAGATGGAAGATCTCAGTTTCAATAATGACGACGACCGTCCCGGTCTCGACGTGCCTACCACGGAGCTCAACCAAGTTTGGTTCAGCTACGAAGGTGCCAAGGTTGGCCGCCAGATCTTCGTGTTGGATGACCAGCGCTTCATCGGCCACGTCGGCTGGAGGCAGAACATCCAGACCTTTGACGCTGCTAGCTACAGCTACGCGATCAACGAAAAGTCGAAGCTCAACTTCGCTTACCTCGATGCCGTACACCGCGTCAACGCGACTTCGCAGGACCTCTCCGGTATCGTTCTTAACGGCAGCAGCAAGCTCTCCGAAAATTTCACCCTGACCGGCTACGCTTACCTTCTCGATTTTGACCGCATGGTTCTCGCTTCCAGCGATACCTACGGAATCCGCGGAACGGGTAAGATCCCTGGCGACCAGGTGAGCTACAACTACAGCTTCAGCTACGCCAAGCAAATGGACAACAGCGGTAGCGTTCGTGACTTCGATGTCGACTACCTCGCCGGCGAGTTCGGCGCGGCCTTCAGTGGCGTTAGCCTGACCGCTGGTGCTGAGATCCTCGATGGCGACGGTATGACCGGATTCTCCACCCCGCTCGCCACAGTGCACAAGTTCAATGGTTTTGCCGACGTATTCGCCGGTACTTCCCTCGGACTAGGCGGCGGTTTGCCGGAAGGACTTGAAGATTACTACCTGACCTTCGGGTTCAAGGCTGGCGACCTTCCTGTAAAGCTTACTTACCACAGCTTCGATACTGCGAACTCGGGTGAGTTCCTCGGTTCGGAAATTGACCTTGTTACTTCGTATAAGGTAAACGAATACGTCACGTTGATCGGAAAACTTGCCGACTACAGCACCAACGGTGCCGCTACCGTTTCTTACGGCACTGCGGACAAGCAAGTGCTGACGCTTGAGGCGAATCTCAAGTTCTAGTCGTAGGGCTCAGCCATCTTTCCAAAGCCCTCGCGCTTCTCGGCGCGGGGGCATTTTTGTATCCAGAAACGGTGGCGCTGCGCTTCAGCTATTTCTTACAAATGTTACGTTTTGCCAGAATCGACCCTCGCGGCTTGTATGCTAGGGGAAGGTGACGATAGGTTACGGATGCGTTACGAAACTTTCTAGGAAAGGACCCCAAGCTCATGAAACTGAAGGAAATTACATCGATCGCTTTGGCGCTGGCAGTGGCTTGCGGGGCGGTTTTCGCAGGTACCGCAAGCGAGGCAGAGGCGGAATTCGCAACCCCGATCAAGACGGACGCGTACGTGCTTGAAACGGTGTCGCCCAGGTATCCGCGCGAGATGATGCGGCGCGGAAAGCAGGGAAAGGCCCTGCTCATGCTGCGCGTCAATGAAGCGGGGGAGGTGAGCTCCGTGAAAGTGCTCGCCAGTTCCAACGAATTGTTCAGCGAAGCGGCCGTGGAGTCTGTCAAGAACTGGTACTTTCAACCGGGCACGGTGGATGGAGTTCCGATTCCACAAACTGTAACGGTCCCCGTAAGCTTCGAGATCGAAGGTATGCAAGCCGCATCTTTGGCTAGCCTCTAGGCAACCAGGACTTCGTCACTTGGAAGAAGGAGGCATCGTTTGAGCGGAGCCTCTTTTTTTGGCTCATCATCCTTCAACGCGGCATGCCGCAAGCGGCAGCCCTACATTACGACACTAAACCGCCAAACAGCAGTCTTCACCGCCTGGGTCGTGCCTCTTTTTTGGGGGAATGCTAGGACCGAGGTTTGTGGAAGCGTGCTTGTCACGCGGATACGGTCCGAACTTCGAGTCGTCCTAATCGCGTGACAAGCACGCTCCCACCGTTGGAGGTCTAAACTTTTATACGACGGTCTAGTTATGAAGGTTTTCGTATCTAATAATTATATAGAGAAATTTAGAAAATGATATTGACGGATGTTTGTTTGCTCCTATCAGTTTTCGCTCTCTTATGAAAACGCACGCAAACAACAAGTATTCACGACTCGATACGCGCTTCGCTTCAGCGATCTGCGAGAGCGGGATGACGTTTGTTGCAGAGCGCAGCCAGAGAAAACGGGAGGCCGTTAAGCGATAGTCTGAAAGAAAGACGACGTTTGCAGCCGCCCGTATCTCAAAAGCGAGAACGGGCTTTTTTGTGCACGCGGAGAATTATTTATAAATATATAAGATGAAGAATAGTAATAATTTAGGGAGAGCGAGTTATGGCTCGTTGACGTTCGGAGATTCGGGCGTCGATGCGTGG
>JBNKSG010000195.1:0-7269 GCA_050297195.1 Opitutaceae bacterium
GTTCCGAACGTCGCCTTCCCGTGCGCCACTATGTACGACGCTCCGAGCGGCAGGATCGCAATTTACTACGGCGCCGCAGACACTTACTGCGCGGTCGCCTTCGCCCAAGTAGACGAGCTTATCGAATACATCAAAAACGATTCCGAGGTTTAAAAGGGCTGGCAACACTCTCTTGGCGGAGAGTCGCTACTCTTCGCCAAGCTTCACGGAGGCGGTCACGCTCTCCAGCGAAACGGATAGCTCCTTGTAGAGTTCGGGTACCGAATCGTCCCAATCGTCGCCAATGAAAGTACGGGCTACTGCGCCGCTCGTAGTTTCCGGATTGATACGAAATCCGATCACTTTCCGATCCAGCACCTCCGATTTCGCAACCTCCCTCAGCGCGTAGTTCTTTTCGAATCCAAAGGTAAAGTCGGAGAAGGGAATGCTCAGCTCCATCCATCGGTCGAAGTCACGCTTCGGATCGAACACGAGCGAATACACCGCATTGAGCGTTTCCACGCTTTGCTCGTTGTATCCAGATTCCATGAACGTGAGGCCCAGGCAAGGAATCCCCCGATCCAACTCCTCAACCTGCTGTTTCGTCAGGTACTTCTCATAGTGAGCTTTCAGTCCCTCCAACGTCGGAATGCTAGAATCCTCGGCGTTTAGCTTGATGCGAAGCGTCACTGAATCGATATCGCCCACCGCGATCGGGCGATCGAAAAACACCGGCTCCAAACCATTCGCATGCTGTTGCCCCCAATTGCTCATCTTGCGAACCAATACCGTACGGAAGACCTCCTTGCCGGCGACCTCTTCGTCAATCCCCATGCTCCGTTCGTCTACCGCATACTTTTCGTTGGCCAAGGCAACCGAAGGGAAGCGATCAGGGGTAGTGACGATATGGCTCCATCCTTTCACTGGACCCGATGCGGAGTCGTAGATGGTAACCGTCTCCCTCTTGGAAGGGAGGCAAGCGGCCAGCGCCACGCTTAGGGCCGCGAGAGAAAGAAACTGGCAAACACGGAGGATCTTAGGGCGAAACATGCGACCACGCTCGCAGTTCCGTATCCTCGAGGCAAGTACCTGTGTCCCTACACTTCTGTAAGAAGATCGTGGGCGTAGAGAAGCTTCACCATTTCCACGTCGGGATAGTGCCCTCCCTTGTAGTCGATGATCTTGCCCACAAACCTGCCTTCATCGATCAACGCCAACGCCGCCAGCAAATCGAGAACCGCCCGATGCCACGCCGCCTCCAGCGACTTGCCCTCGTGCATGTGAGTCGGCTCGTTGCTGTAGCGCTTCTTTCCCGCGATCAGTACGTTCTTGCTGTTGTATCCGAGATTTCGGGACTCCGGAAAGAGTTTTCCAAACGTCGTCACCAGCAGCTTTTGCCGAGCCGTCGTATTCGTACGCGCCGTCGAGCCATGCAGGAACGAACGCTCGTTGTTGACGAAGCGAATCCGCTGGCGGCCAATCGCATTGGGGAAATTTCGCACGCAATCGATGTCCAAACGCAGGCTCCCCTCGTCCGCGGGATCTATCAGCAGCAGGCCGTTGTGCGGCGTGAGCAAGGAGACCCGCTCCTTCACCGTGAAATAGCGGACAGGCGTCCCGACTTCCCTGCGGCCCGCAGCGTTGATCGCTTCGACCAGCTCCTTGCTTCCCGCATTGAAAAGCGGCGGGTCGCCTGAATCGAGCTTGATGAGGAGATTGTCGACATCCATCCCCGCCTTCAGGGCAATGATGTGCTCGACCAAGCGGACGTAATTGTGAGCGGAGCCGGAACGAAGCACGATGTTGCTCACGATCTCTCCCGTCGTCCAAACGTTGCGGATCGAAACCTTGATCGGGAGGGAATCCGGAATGTCACAACGCTGCAGCCACCAGCCCGAAAGCTCGGTCGGCTCCAATTTCAAGGTGCGAATCGCGTTCTTGGAAAACGTCCCCGGGGCGCTGACCTCTATCGGTCGGCCGATCGTCTTGGCGCGCCGGATGCGGGGAGCCGGTTCGTCTGCCGACCAATCCTGATCGATCGGCGTGGCCTCGAACTCAGCCTTCGCCTGGACCAGCGTTTGGGCATTTCCTTCGAGTATCCGTCCTAAACCGTCGTCTTCTTCCGTAGGTGTCATCTGCTTAAAGCGGAGTAAAACGACAAGCTTGTTGCGCTGGTTCAAGCTTCATCTTAAATTAAGCCTTACCCACTCTACCCCAGCGACCAAGCCCCAAGTCTGAGTTTGCTCGAACACCACCATTTAAAGACATATTTCTCTTTAAATGGTGGATTGAGTCGGCAATGCTCTTTTCCTACCCCAATCAACTGGCCGTTCGCGTTCTCGAATTTGGCGTTTGGTTCGGTTATTCAGGGGCTTCAGAGCTAAATTTCATCAGCAAAAAAACATAGAATACCATGATCGCTTCGAAACCGAAATACCCGGGCATTCGCATCACTACTAACGGCAACCAGCTGGTCGCCCTCTACACCGAGGCTCGCATCGCGGAAGCAGGCGTTTTCTACCCGATCACCCCGTCCACCGAAATGGGCGAAATGTTCGAGTTCGCACGAGCGAAGGGGCAGCTCAACGTATTCGGACAACCGACGCTCGCCATCGAAACCGAAGGCGAGCACGCCGCCCAAGGCGGTGCCATCGCCCAATCCGTCACTGGCAAGCGTACCGTCAACTTCACTTCCGGCCAAGGCATCGTCTACGGCGTCGAACAATACTACCACGCCCCCGGAAAACTCTCCACCATGGTCTTGGAAGTCGCCGCCCGTGCCTTGACCAAGCACGCCCTCAATGTGCATTGCGGCCACGACGACATTTACGCCGCCCTCGACACCGGTTGGATCATGATGTTCGCCAAGGACGCCCAGCAAGCCGCCGACCAAGCCGTCATCCTTCGCAAGGTTACCGAAAAGGCCCTGACCCCGGGCATGAACATCCAAGACGGCTTCCTCACCTCCCACCTCGAACGCACCTTCCTCAAGCACGAGTCCGAGCTCCTGCGCGAATTCCTCGGTTCGCCGGACGACATCGTCGAGTGCCCCACCGAGGCCCAAAAGGAACTCTTCGGCCCGACCCGCCGACGCATCCCCAAGGTCATCGACCTTCAGGATCCCGCCCTCATCGGCCCCGTGCAAAACCAGGAACACTATATGAACGGCGTGGTCGCTCGCCGTAACAATTTCGTAGAACCCATCCTCGGCTTTATCGAAGAAGCCTACAACGAGTTCGGCAACCTCACCGGTCGCCACTACAGCCTCGTCACCGAATACCGCAACGACGATGCGGAATTCACCTTCATCTCTCTCGGCTCCGCCGCCGAAAACATCGAAGCCGCCGTCGATCACCTTCGCGAAACCCGCGGGGCGAAAGTGGGATCCATCCACGTCAACGTGATCCGCCCCTTCCCGCAGGCAGCCATCGTGGAAGCCCTCAAAGGCAAAAAAGCCTGTATCATCCTCGAGCGCACCGACGAGCCTTTCGCCGGCGACAACCCGCTCGCCCGCGAAGTCCGAGCCGCCCTCACCAAGAGCTACATCCACCCCGGATACCCCCACCGCGACGGCCTCCCCGCCATTCTACAAAGCGAAGTTCCCCGCAACTACTCAGGCGTCTACGGCCTCGGTTCCCGCGATTTCCGCCCAGAGCACATCATCGGTGCCTACGAGTTCGTTGCGGAAGGACGAGCCCGACAAGACGGCAAAACCGCAGCCGACGGCGTCACTTTCTTCAACCTCGGCGTCGACCATCCATATTCAGTCTGCGCGGAGGAAACCCCATCGCTCCTCCCCAAGGATGCCATCGCCGTTCGCCTCCACTCCATCGGTGGCTGGGGCATGATCACCACCGGCAAGAACCTCGCGGAAATCATCGGCGAGCTCGGGACCTTCGTGGCGGAACGCGACAACGAGCTCGACGAAAACGGCTCCCCCAAGGAAGTCGTGCACGTTTCAGCCAACCCCAAGTACGGCTCCGAAAAGAAGGGAGCCCCCACCGAGTACTTCCTCACCGCCGCCCCTGAACGCGTCCGCGTTAACTGCGATCTAAAGCACGTCAACGTGGTCCTCTGCTGCGACCCGAAAGCCTTCACCCATATCAACCCCATCAAGGGCCTCGTCGAAGGCGGCGCCTTCATCTGGGAATCCGCCGAATCGCCCGAGCAAGCCTGGCAACGCATCCCCGCCAAGTACCGCCAGGAGATCATCGACAAGAAAATCCGCATCTACACGCTCCCCGGATTCAACATCGCCAAGCAAGCGACCAACCGCCCCGACTTGCAGCTACGCATGCAGGGCAACTCCTTCCTCGGCGCCTTCTTCAAAGTATCGCCCTTCCTGAAAACCTTCGGCATCGACGAAAACCACTTCAAGGAAGTCGTCCGAGCCCAGTACAACAAGAAGTTCGGAAAGTTCGGCGACGCCGTGGTCGACTCCAACATGGAAGTCATGACCCAAGGCGGTTCCCAACTCCGCGAGGTCCCCTACGGCCCCGTCGATGCCTCCGACCTCTCCGCAATGCGCGGCGAAATGCTCCTGCCCAACAGCGACTGCGGCGGGGCCTGCGGTTGCACTCCCCAAGAAGACCAACCTGCCGGCACGCCCATGTACCGGACCACGACCTTCGACAAGGAATTCCGAGCCGGCCTTGGCTACGATCAGCCGGCCTCCCCGCTATCCGCCGTCGGCGTCATGGCCTCCGCCACCGGCGCCACTTCCTCGAAGTACGGAGCTCGCCGCGAAACGCCCAAGTACTACGCGGAAAACTGTACCCAGTGCATGGAGTGTATAACTTCCTGCCCGGACACCGCTCTGCCCAATACCGCCCAGGACCTGCAGACCATCCTGCGCACCGCTGTGGACAATTACGTTCGCGATCCCGAGCAACGCGCCCTTATCGCGGCCGCCATTCCCGACGTCGATCAAGCCATCCGCGATCGCATGAAGGACAATGCGAAAAAGAAGGAAGGCGAATCCGTGCGCGACCTCGTCATGGAAATCGTTCGCGCCGAAGAGAAGATCTCTTCCGCTGCTGCCGACGAACTGGACGCGATCCTAAAGATCCTCCCGCTCGCCTACCTCAAGGTACCCGCCGTCTTCTTCTCGCTCGAGCGAAAGGAAAAAGGCATGGGAGGAATCTTCTCCATCTTCGTTTCAGATCTCTGCAAAGGCTGCGGGCTTTGCGTCGAGGAGTGCGGCGACCACGATGCCCTCCGCATGGTGGAAGACACCGAGGAATACAACGCCGAGATCCTCTCCGCCACCGAGTTCCTCAAACTGCTTCCCGACACCGATCAAAAGTACCTCGGCCTCTACAACGACGAAACGCCTGAGGACTCCCGTCCCGCCGCTTGGCGAAACCACATGATGGTCAACCGCAACTACGACGCTCTCGTATCCGGCGACGGAGCCTGCGCCGGTTGCGGCGAAAAGCCCGTACTGCACGCCCTCGCTTCCGTTACCGAAGCCTACATGCGGCCCATCTATCACAAGAAAGCGGACCGCTTCCTCAAAAAGGTCGCCCAGCTCAAGGCCGAAGGTCCTGCCAAGCTCGAAGAGCTCGCCAAAAGCGACGCCAAAGCCTACGCCACCTGGAAACGAATCGTTTCCCACGTGATCATGGGCCTCGGCGGCGACTCCGACCAAGACACCGATTCGCGCCTCGCAGCGCGTGGGGAAATATCGGATACAGAGCTCATCGAGGCCATCTGCCTCGTGCTCGAAAAGGAAGCCTTCAACCATAAGAACCTCCAGTCCATCGACGGTCGCCTCGCCAACGGAATGTCTGTCATGGCCATGGGCGCTCATACCGGTTGCAATACGGTTTACGGATCCACGCCGCCAAACAACCCTCACCCCTACCCATGGCTAAACTCCCTCTTCCAAGACGGGGCCACCATCTCGTGGATGATGGGCGAAAGCTTCATGACTGAAAACGCGCGCCGCTCGGTCATCCCCGAGCGCTTGGTTGACCACCTCATGGACGGCGACTTGCTCGACGAAGCCGCCTACTTCAACTACACGCACTTCACCGACGCCTTGATGACCGATCAGGAGATCAAGGAGCTCCCCAAGGTCTGGTGCGTCGGCGGCGACGGCGGCATGGGCGACATCGGGTTCCAAAACGTATCCAAGGTCATCCTACAGAATCGTCCGAACGTGAAGCTGCTCATGCTCGACACCCAAGTGTATTCAAACACTGGAGGTCAAAATTCGGACCACAGTCCAATGACTGGCGGTTTCGACATGAACCAAGCCGGCGCCGCTTCCCAAGGCAAACTAAACGAGATGAAGAACATCACCGAATGTTTCCTCAACGGACACGGTTCTCCCTACCTCGCCCAAGTTTCCATGGCGGACTCCGCTAAGCTCTACAACAGCTTGCTCGAAGGCCTGCAGTACCGCGGTACCGCCTTCTTCCAGTGCTATACCACATGCCAGCCAGAGCACGGCGTCGCCGACAACATGGCAACCAGTCAAGCAACCCTCGCCCGCGAAAGCCGCTGCCTGCCAGAGTTCGTCTTCAACCCGCAACTCGGCGAGTCCTACCACGAAGCCCTCAGCCTCAAAGGAAACAAGAATCCCGACCGCGACTGGTGGCAGGCGAAGTACAGCGAAACGAAAGAGACCTACTCATTCACCATCGCCCATTGGGCTTGCACCGAAGCTCGCTTCCGCCAGCACATCAAAAAAGCCAGCGAAGAGGAAATCGAGCGCATGGAGCACCTTGAAGACGTTCTCCTCCGCGTCACGCAACAAGACATCGTCTACCGCCGTTTCAACGATCCCAAAAACCGGGCTTACATCCCTGACTTCGGAGTCTACATCAAGTACGACGCAGGCAACGGCAAGCACATCCCCATGAAGATGAGCCGCCAGATGGTGCTCTTCAACGTCGAGCGCCGCAAGGCCTGGCGCATGCTGCAGAGCCACGCCGGCGTCGTAAACCTGGACTACGAAGCCCAAAAGGCCCTCCTCGCAAAGGTCGACAAAGGCGAAATCAGTCTCGAAGAGCTCAAGTCCAAAGGACGCGAACTCGCTGTCTCCGAATAGCCAATACACTTAAAACAGCCCTTCGGGTTGCCCTCATACTCAACAAACGGCCGGACTCGCGCAAAGCGGGCCCGGCCGTTTTTTTTCCCTAGCGCGACGCTTTCCTCGCCTCTGCGTAGCTAAAAGCGAAGACGGAAGCCAGCGACCGCTCCGCACTCTAGCCTGCATTATTCATGAAATTCGTAGCGAGAGTCCGCGAGCCCAGTGCGGAAGCGGTTTTGACGCCGGTTCGC
>JBNKSG010000196.1:0-7155 GCA_050297195.1 Opitutaceae bacterium
GCCCCGCCTCAGCACGAAACTGTCCGCCACAATCTTCCCTTTCCGGTCCAGCCAAAGCCCGTAGACCACCCCGCCGACCTCCGTCTCGGACAGATCGTTCGAAAACTGCCCCTGCAAGAACTCCAAGGCATCAGGACCGCTCACCCTCAAGCAAGCTCGAGCGTTGTACTTAAAAAAACGTGGATTTGGCATGGATAAAATCAGGCTGCGCGATCGCCCGAAAACAGGCGAATTAATATTTGACACTGGTAAAAAAAGCTCCATCAAGTCGCCGCAACAACAAACACTTTCTCGCCTAGCGAGAATTTTGGGGTAACTAAGAAAACGAGTGGCGGATCGCTTAGGGGTAGGCGATCCGCCTTTTTCTTGCCCAACTTTCACCCCTTTTCCTGCCAGATTAGGGGAATTCCATTTGAAATTTCGGAACACCTTCACCAATAACGCCAGAAGTGAAGAACACCTCCGACATAAACGTCACTCGCACCGAAGCTCTCCCAACCCCTCGTCAGCTCATCTCAGAGTATGAAAAAACGGAAGAGCAAGCGGAGTTCATTTCCAAGTCCCGCGAAGAAATCCACGAGATCATCTTCGGTGGCGACAAACGCCTTCTCGTCGTGATCGGCCCCTGCTCCATCCACGATCCCAAAGCCGCCCTCGACTACGCCAGGCGTCTCGCCGCCCTCAGCCAGAAGGTCGAGGACCGCATCTGCCTCGTCATGCGCGTCTACTTCGAGAAGCCTCGTACCTCCCTCGGCTGGAAGGGCCTCATCATGGATCCCGACCTCGACGGTAGCGAAAACATCAAAAAAGGCCTCCGCGTCGCCCGCGAGTTCCTTCGCAAGATCATCGACCTCGGACTCCCCACCTCCACCGAGCTGCTCGACCCCATCACGCCGCAGTACATCGCCGACCTCGTGTCCTGGGCCGCCATCGGAGCGCGTACCACGGAGTCGCAAACCCACCGCCAAATGGCCTCCGGTCTCTCCATGCCCCTCGGCTTCAAGAACGGCATGGACGGCACAGTCGGAGTCGCCGTCAACGCCATCAAGGCCGCCAGCGGCACCCAAACCTTCCTCGGCATCAACACCGACGGACAAGCCTCCGCCGTCACCACCAAAGGCAACCCCAACTGCCACGTCGTCCTGCGCGGCGGAAGCGGCGGCACCAACTACGACGCGGACAGCGTCGCCAAGTGCGAAGCCGACCTCAAGAAAGCCGGCCTCATCCCCGCCATCATGATCGACTGCAGCCACGGCAACAGCAACAAGGACCACAATCGCCAGCCCGTCGTGCTCGACGACATCATGGACCAGATCGCAGCCGGCAACGACTCCATCATCGGCGTCATGGTAGAAAGCAACCTCGGCCCCGGAAACCAAAAGTTCCCCGCTCCCAAGGAAGACCTCGCGTACGGCGTGTCCATCACCGACGCCTGCATCGATTGGGAGACCACCGAAGCCACCATCCTCTCAGCCTACGAAAAGATGGGCGCCCGCTTCGCCGCCAAGTAGACAGAACCGCTTCAAGCGATTGCTTAACATCGTGTTAAGCCCCACTAATCTCTTCCAACAGGCCGGGCGATTTATTAGCCCGGCTTGTTCTTTTGATTCGCATTCATAACGAGCCCACCTAGCGTCGGGTCGCTATGAAAAACCCAGTACACGTGGCAGTCACCGGCGCAGCCGGTCAAATCGGATACTCTCTCCTCGTACGCATCGCGTCAGGACAACTGCTCGGGCCGGATCAGCCGGTCGTGCTTAGACTCATCGAGATCGAGCCCGCCATGAAGGCCCTCGAAGGCGTGGTCATGGAGCTGCAAGATTGCGCCTTCCCACTGCTCAAGGGCATCGTTCCCACCTGCGACCTCAACGAAGGCTTCAACAGCGCCAGCTGGGCCCTCCTCGTAGGATCCGTCCCCCGCAAAGCCGGCATGGAGCGCAAGGACCTGCTCGGCATCAACGGCAAGATATTCACCTCCCAAGGCAAGGCCATCCAGGAAAACGCCGCCTCCGACATCCGCACCCTCGTCGTCGGCAACCCCTGCAACACCAACTGCCTCATCGCCATGAACAACGCGCCAGACATCCCCAAGGATCGCTGGTTCGCCATGACCAAGCTCGACGAAAACCGAGCCAAGACCCAGCTCGCCATCAAGGCCGGCGTCGACACCACCGACGTCAAGAACCTAGCCATCTGGGGCAACCACTCCTCCACCATGTATCCAAACTACTTCGACGCGACCATCGGCGGCAAGGCGGCCACCGACGTCATCACCGACGAAGCATGGTACAAGGACCAGTTCATCCCCACCGTTCAGCAACGCGGCGCCGCCATTATCAAGGCACGCGGACTCTCCTCCGCCGCTTCCGCCGCCAACGCCGCCATCGACACCGTCGCCAACATCATCAAGCCCACCGCTTCCGACGACGTATTCAGCGTAGGCATCTGCTCCGACGGACAATACGGTATCGAGCCAGGCCTCATCTACTCCTATCCGATCAAGAGCGACGGCTCCAAGCTCTCCGTGGTCGAAGGCCTCGAACTCAACGAGTTCAGCCAACAAAAGATCAAGGAAACCGAAGCCGAGCTCGCCGAAGAAAAGAGCCTGGTCTCCGACCTCCTCTAAAGCCGCTTCGCTTCCACCCTTTCACACCAACGCCAGTCGCTCCCGCGACTGGCGTTTTTTCGTAATCTTGCTTTGTGGGAGCGTGCTTGTCACGCGATCTCCCTCATCCTCCAACTTCGCATCCCCTCGTGCCCTCTAGTCACGGCATAGCCCCAAGGGCGGCGCCGGATCGTGGGCAAAAATTCCCTCAACCGGATCCATCTGAGCCCATCTGAGCAATCTGCGGGAAAAACGCTCAACCTCATCGGCCATCCCTCAACTTAACATTTAAGCCCGCCCCCTCCACGCCCCTCCTTGCGCTCTTCCGTTCGCAAACATAGCTTCTGCCTACCATCCGAGATCGCTCCCTCGATTCTCACGAACCACATACCAACGCCCCATCTCCATGCGAAACCTAGCCATCGCCCTCTCGCTCCTCACCTTGCACGCCCCCCTCTTCTCGGCCGAACTCTTCCATCCCAGCGCCGTCACCATCGAGCCCGGCCCCTTCCGCAACTCCATCGAGGCCGACATCGACTACGTGCTCGCCCACGACCCCGACCGCCTGCTCGCACCATTCCTCACCGCCGCCAGCCTCGAGCCCAAAGCCCCCAAGTACGGCAATTGGGAATCCTCCGGCCTCGACGGACACTCCGCCGGACACTTCCTCTCCGCCCTCTCAACCCTATCCCTGCAAAGCGACAATCCCCTGCTAGCCGAACGACTCGACTACATGATCGACGAACTTGCCCGCTGCCAGGACGCCATCGGCACCGGCTACCTCGGCGGCGTGCCCAACTCCAAGGAGTTTGTCGCCAAGCTAGAAGCCGGAGAAATCAAGGCAGACCGATTCTCCCTCAACGGAGCATGGGTCCCTTGGTACAACCTTCACAAAACCTACGCCGGGCTCAAGGACGCCTGGCTCGTAGCCGGCAGCGAAAAAGCCCGCGACATCCTCCTCAAGCTCGCCGACTGGACCTACCAAGCCACCTCCAAGCTCACCGAAGAGCAACTCCAGCAAATGCTCTACGCCGAGCACGGCGGCATGAACGAGATCTTCGCCGACCTGTATCAACATACCAACGACAAGCGTTACCTCGAGCTCGCCTACCGCTTCACCCACCACGAGCTGCTCGATCCCCTGCTCGCAGGCGAAGACAAGCTCACCGGTTTCCACGCCAACACCCAAATCCCCAAGGTCATCGGCTTCCAACGCACCGCCCTCGCCGCCCACGACGAAAAGCTCCACCAAGCCGCCGCCTTCTTCTGGGACACCGTCGTCCACCACCGCTCTGTCTCCATCGGCGGAAACTCCGTGCGCGAGCACTTCCACCCCGCCAACGACTTCCGCTCCATGCTCGAGTCCCGAGAAGGTCCCGAGACCTGCAATACCCACAACATGCTGCGCCTCACCACCCTCCTATTCCAGGAGGAGCCCACCGCCGAACTCACCGACTACTACGAACTCGCCCTCTATAACCACATCCTATCCGCCCAGCACCCCAAGACCGGCGGCCTCGTCTACTTCACCCCCATGCGCCCCCGCCACTACCGCGTCTACTCCGTCCCGGAAAACGCGTTCTGGTGCTGCGTCGGTTCCGGCATCGAAAACCCCGGACGGTATTCGGAATTCGTATACGCCAAAGACAACGACACCCTCTTCGTAAACCTCTTCCTCGCCACCGTCCTCGACTGGCAAGAACAAGGACTCGCGCTCAACCAGTCCACCACGTTCCCAAGCTCCGAATCCAGCCAGATCACCATCGAAGCCGCCCCGAAAAAGAAGCTCACCCTAAAAATACGCCGCCCCTCCTGGACCACCGAAGACTACCAAGTCTCCCTAAACGGAAAACCCGTCACCGCGACCGCCGACACAACCGGCTACGTCGCCATCACCCGCAAATGGAAAAAGGGCGATACCGTGAGCGTCACCCTGCCCATGCAACTGCAAGTCGAGCAAATCCCCGACGGCTCCCCCTTCTACTCCTTCCTCTACGGCCCCATCGTGCTCGCCACAAACAATGGCCACCAACAAACGCCCGGCCTCTTCGCCGGAGACGGCCGCATGGAGCACATCGCCCCCGGGCCCTACCTGCCGCTCGACCAAGCGCCCATGCTCGTCGGCGCACCCGAAGACCTGCTCTCACGCCTCACTCCCGTCGGCGACAAGCCGCTCCACTTCGAACTCGGCGGCGACATCCGCCCCGAGCCCGAGCAAGCCATCATGCTCGAACCCTTCAACTCCATCCACGAAGCCCGCTACACCACTTACTTCCAAAACGTAAGCGTCGACCAATACGCTTCCATCCAGAAAGAGCTCGCCGAAAAGGAAGCCGCCGAACTCGCCCTCGCCGCTCGCACCCTCGACAGCATCGCCCCCGGCGAGCAACAATCCGAGGTCGAGCACGACTACCAAGGCGAAGACGCGCGCAGCGGAGCCGAGCTCGGAAACCGCTTCCGCGAATCGACCAAATGGTTTGAATACACGCTCAAGACCACAACCGACGCCCCCCTCGAGATCGCCCTCAAAATCCTCGGCAGCGAGTGGAACAAAGCGTGCACGATCTCATTCAACGGCCACCAAATCGGCCAAATAAACCCCCAGTCCGGCAGCCCCGACAGGTTTTCAGAAGTCGTCTTCGAAATCCCAGAGGACGCCAATAAAGCAAAACGCGCCACCATTCGCATCGAATCCCTCAACGGCCAAACAACACCCAAGGTATTCGGCATCGCCCTACGCCACCAAAAATAGAGTCTTTAAAAGAGTGGGAGCACGCTTGTCACGCGATCGATCCCGAAGCCAGCGCGCCACCTGCCCCACATCCCCAAACGTCACACCCAACACCTTACACCCTACAACCCCCTATTGCTCCTGCTGCTTCATCACCACCTCGATCGGCTCGCCGCCGCGTAGGTTGATATCCCGCTGCGGGAATGGGATCTCGATGTCATGTTCCTTGAACATATCCCAGAGGCGTACGTAAATCTCGCTTCTCAGGTTGCCCAATCCGTTCGCCGGATCGCGTATCCAAACTCTCAATTCGAAATCCACCGAACTGTCCCCAAAGCCCAGCAGCCAGCACGTGGGCGGCTTATCATCCACCACCCGTTTGCACTCGCGGCCCGCTTGGTTCGCCAGCTCCATCACCTTGTGGATGTCGGAGTGATACGATACCCCAAAAGGAACGCGCACCCGCACTAGGTCATCGCTAAAAGACCAATTCGTCACCTTCTCCGTGATCAGCGTCTCGTTCGGAATCAGGTGCTCCATGCCGTCACGCGTAATCACACTTACATAGCGAGCGCTCAACTTGTTAATCCAACCGTAGGTATTGCCCACCTCGATCACGTCACCCGGCTTAATCGAACGGTCGCTCAGAAGGATAACCCCACTGATCAAATTCGAAACCACCTTCTGGAAACCAAAGCCCAAGCCCAGGCCAACTGCACCTCCCATGAAGGCCAAGGCCGACAAGTCGATCCCCATCGAGCTGATTCCAAACAAAACCGCACCCACCAAGATCACGGACTTCAGCACCTTGATCACCAGCATCTGCAAGGCAGGCGTCAGCGCCGGGGACTTCTTCACGCGCCCTTCGCCCAGGCGCATAACCCAACCCGTCAGCGGTATCAGGATTAGAATGACAAAAATCCCCTTGCCGATCGTCAGCGCCGTCACCCGCGTCGATTCACCCTCCGCTACCGGAAGCAGCTGCAGGCTATCCAGACCGTCACGGATCACCTCCCAAACTCCCAGCAGATTCAACAGCAGCAGCACCGCAGTCACGAAGTAGAGCGTCTTGAAATACGCCTTGTTCCGAATCGACCGCGGCAAAGCTCCCGACAACAAGATCAAGGTCGCCACACTCGCGGCCGCCCTCAGCAAAATATAGTTCTTGGCCGTTTCCGCCTCCTCCACCACCGGTGCCGCCTCGGCCACCAGTTCGCTTCCCGCTTCACTGGGTTCCAAAACCGAGCCCAACACCTGCTCGTTTTGCGCATCGAAATAAATCGAGAGCGACCACAGCAAAACCACCACCGCGATCCGGAAAAAGTTTTCGCTAATCCAGTCGATCACCGACTCCACCCAGTCGTCCCGCTCCTCTATCGCCTCCGTCACCCGCTTGAGCAAAGGCTTTAGCGCAAGCTGCAGCAAATAGGCGAGGACCACCACTCCCATGATCGCCCCCACCTGCACGTACAAATCCTCGCCGACCAACAAACCGCTAAAGGAATCCCAAGCAGATAGAATCCATTCACGAGCCATCTCGGACCAAGCAGCGCTTCCGGAAGACTCTGTTTGAAGCAACAAAGGGGCAAACATCTCAGGCATGCCCCCAGACCGTACGCATAGTCGCCCCACCCGCAACTGAGTTTTTTCGTAACTCGGCCAAAGCATATCGATCACATTTCAATACTGGCACGAATAATAGAAACAGGGAGACAGCTCCCCGCCTCCCAAGGTGTGAGGAAACGCTACCGTGCACCTTGCAAAGCCCTTCCTGCAAAAGCCACGACGATAGACACCGAGACCCCCCCCCCCCACCGCC
>JBNKSG010000197.1:0-7052 GCA_050297195.1 Opitutaceae bacterium
ACAGCTTCCAAGAATCCGGCCTGCTGTAGATTTATTCGATAAATGAAGGAACGACCGAAGGATTTGCCACTCGAGATACGTATCCCCAGCAATGAATCATAAAAAACTCTCCACTATTCTCGCTTTCGCAATCTTCCTGCTCAGCTCGCTAGCGGAAGCCCAAGAAGCCGCCCCCCAAGCAAACGAACAGGCGCCACGCGTTTTCGACTTTCACTTCGAAGGCGGCAACGCCTTTCAACTCCAAACCGCGATCCAGGAACGTGAGCTGAATTTCATCGTCCCGGAGGAAGCAGACGAAGTACACATCCCCAAATTTTCCGTTCGCAATGTTCAGCCGAAGGAACTCTTCAACGCCCTCGATCTCCTCCTCGGCACCTCAAATCCTCGGTATCTTATACAGATAGAGTCCACCCACGACAACGAAATCTGGGTCCTTAAAATGTACACTATTCCAACCTCTCCGCCAAGAAACGAAGCAATAAAGGAAGAACCCACGAATCGCGTCTCCGATGAAATATCAAGACGCCGAGCCGAGCGTCACGCTCAAGCGAACGCTCACGACCCGCACAAGCTAGTCGCAGCCCCTAACCAATCGCCTCCTCAACAAATTCTCAATCAATCCGCTGAGACCGGCTTATTCCCTTATATCAACCGAGCTCCCCTGCCTTTGCAAGATCCCGGAAAAGTCGTCACCCGGCCGATCAATATCGGAAAACAACTCGAGACCACCTCAATCGAAGGCATCTCATCCCTCATTCGATCGACCATCGAGGCAGGACACGAGCCCGATTCGAAACCGAAAATCGACATCAAGTTCCACAAGGAGACCAAGGTGCTCATCCTTTCCGGCACTCGAGACACCATCGCTCTCGCGATCACAGCGATCAAACAAATCTCGACCAAGGACCACGCAGCGGACGAATAGACCGATCCCGCCCCTTCGAAGCCCTGGAAATGAAATCCCTCCCGGCAGGCTCCCCTACCTGGGAACGCACAGGCAAGACTCGTTCACGCCACAGCGACACGCATATCGCCGACCTCACTCGCCGACTCGTTGCCCTCGACGAGGCCGCCTACCGGGAATTTTTCACGGTCTACTACAAACGCCTGCTCGCCTACCTGAAAAACCACTCGAGAGGAAATTCAGCAAACGTCGAGGATGCCCTGCAACAAACCTTCAAGAAGCTGACTCAGCACGTTAAAGAATTCGCCTCGGAACCGGAATTTTGGAACTGGCTCTGCAAAGTCAGTCGAAACACCCTCATCGATCTCCAAAGGAAGGAACAAGCCCAGAGCAAAGCTCGACAAGCCTACGAACAACAAAGCTCACCTCCGCCTCCCACGAGCTTCCCCTCTCACCAACGCCCTATCGATCAACTCAAAAACGCGATCGAAACCCTCCGTCCCGAGGAACAAAAAACGATCACGCTCAAATACATCGACGGCCTAAGCTATGCGGAAATAGCTGCCCGACAAAACACCTCCCCCAAAGCAGTCGAATCCAGCCTATCCCGTATCCGCCTCAAGCTGAGAAAACGCATGAAAGGAGAACATCCCCATGAGTGAAGACAAATTGTGGCTAAGCCTCCTCAACGATATCGAGGCAGACGCAGAAGAAAACGCTCTGCGAGAACTCATGAGCGAGCTGCGCCAACGC
The DNA here is from genome assembly GCA_050297195.1 of Opitutaceae bacterium. Classification (GTDB taxonomy): domain Bacteria; phylum Verrucomicrobiota; class Verrucomicrobiia; order Opitutales; family Opitutaceae; genus Pelagicoccus. Next base: position 1,658 of record JBNKSG010000197.1, read on the forward strand.
AAACGCGAGAGGAGACAAAAGATCACCCTTTCGCTCGTCGCAGCCCTATCCATCGCCGCCCTCTCAACCACCTTTGTTTCCCAACAAAGAGAAAAGTCGCAACTCAACACGCCAAGCTTTACCGTCGCTGATTCCCCCGGCAACTGGTCCGAAGCCAACGCCAGCGCCGAATTCACCCCACTCGCCAACGCCGACGCCACCACGATCGAGTTCATCGATTCCCCCCTTCTCAGCATGCCCGAAATCATCGACGAAAAGCGCCTTCTAGCGCTTTTCGAAGATCGCCCCACCATGATTTCGCAAGTAGATCACCAGTCCCAGAAGGAATTCTGGCTCCTCGACGAAGAGCTCCCAGCCGCTCCGCGCTAGTAACGCTTCCCTGAAAAGAAACACAGAAAACCGCCGTTTCCCAGCGGCCGGACCGCATGGTTTCGGGGGCTTCCAGAGTCCCAAGAAATTTTCTCAAATTTACACTTGATCTTTAATTCAAAACTCGGACTCTAGCGGCCTTTCACCGGTCGGTGGGATACTCAAGCGGCCAACGAGGGCAGACTGTAAATCTGCTGGGGAAACCCTACACAGGTTCGAATCCTGTTCCCACCACCATTGAAAAACGCTCTCTTCGGAGAGCTTTTTTTGTGTCTAAATATTTCCGCAAACACCATGGACAGCTCCCTTTTCGACTATCACCTGCCAGCTGAACGCATTGCCCAAGAGCCCGCTCCGGCTCGCGACGCCTCGCGTTTGCTTGTCGTCCATCGCAAGGAGCATCGCATCGAGCACCGCCGTTTCTCCAACCTGCCCGACTACCTTGGCGAAGGCGATTCCATCTTCCGCAACAACGCTCGCGTCCTGCCAGCCCGCCTCTTCGCTCAGCGTCCCACCGGCGGAGCGGCCGAATGCCTCTTGCTACGCCCCGCTTCCAACGACGGGCTCGAGTGGTGGACCTTGCTGCGACCGGGCAAAAAACTTCCCGTAGGCTCCACCTTCGCTCGGGAAGGCTACTTTTCCGCGTCCGTAGTGGAGAAAAACGAAAAGGCAGAGTATCGGGTTCGCTTCCAATTGGAAAACCACACCTCCGTGGCCGCCCTCGCCGACGAGCTTGGCAAGATGCCGCTCCCTCCCTACATCGCTCGCGAAAAGTCGGACCAGCGAGACGAGGCCGACAAGGAACGCTACCAAACCATCTACGCCGCCACCGAAAAGTCTGTCGCCGCCGCCGCTCCCACGGCCGGACTGCATTTTACGCCTCAGATCGTCGAAATCCTCAAAAACCAAGGAGCCACCTTCCACGATCTCGCCCTACACGTCGGGATGGGCACTTTCAAGCCGCTGCAAACCGAGAAGATCGAAGACCACCAAATCCACCGGGAAATCTACGAAATCTCAGACGAAACTCAGGCCGCCCTTCGAAACACTGGCGGCCGGCGAAGAGTCTGCGTCGGCACCACCAGCGTACGCAGCATCGAAGACTACCTAGCCAAAAGCGACGCCATCGTACCCGGCAATTTCGTGGGAGAGGCGGGTATCTTCATCTATCCGCCCCGAGAATTCCTCGGCGTCGACGCCCTTATCACCAATTTCCACCAGCCAAACTCCACCCTGCTCTGCCTCGTATCCGCATTCCTAAATCCCCAAGGAACGGATGGAATCAGTTGGCTAAAAGAGATTTACGCAGAGGCAATCGAGCTTGAATACCGCTTCCTGAGCTACGGCGACGCCATGCTCATCCTTTGACAAGCGTCCGAGCTTGGGTTATTCTCCCGCAGTTTTTCAAATCCAGAAAACACCTCCCTATGGGCCAGTTTCAAAAAGCACCAATCACCAACATCGTCGAGGATGCCACCTTCGACTTCACTATGGGAGACGCCGAAGCCGGCATCGCCAAGCTACAAGCCGCCCTTGCCGAATCCCCAGATGCCTTCGAAGCCTGGCACGCCCTGTGCGAGATCTTTTACTCGGAAAAACGTTTCGACGAGGCCTTGGAAGCGGCCGAAAAAGCCCACGCCCTGCGTCCCGACGACCTATTCGTGAACACCAGCCTTTCACGCATCTGGCTCGAGAGGGGCTCGAAAGAAAAAGCGGAGCACTTCGGAGCCCAAGCTCGCATGGCAAGCTGGAAAGACCAGATCCAGAATCCAGACGTCGAGCCGGGGAAAACCGACCTTGTTTAACCCAGCCCAAGCCACCAGATTTCCACTCCCGAACCACCTTCGTTAAAGCCTCGACATTATCGAGATTACTCCCACATTCCACCCCTTTTTAAGGGATAGGCCTATGGACAACAACTACGCACTAGACTTCGAACAGCCGCTTCGCGGACTCATCGAGCAGATGGAGCACTTGCACCAACTGTCCGCTGAAAACAACATCGACCTGTCTAAGGAGATCCGCGGCATCGAAAAGAAGATCGCGGAAACTAAGAAGTCCATCTACACGAACCTAACGCCTTGGCAACGCGTCCAGCTCGCGCGTCACCCGCAACGCCCTTACGCCTACGACTACATCGAGCGTATCTTCACCGGCTTCCAAGAGCTCCACGGCGACCGCGCCTTCCGCGACGACCGTGCCATCATCGGCGGAACGGCCTTCCTCAACGGCGAATCCGTCATGATCATCGCCCAGCATAAGGGCCGCACCACGCGCGAAAAACTGAAGCACAACTTCGGCAGCCCTTACCCCGAAGGCTACCGCAAGGCCCTACGCCTCATGAAGATGGCCGACAAGTTCGATATGCCCATCATCACTTTCGTCGATACCCAAGGAGCCTACCCAGGCGTCGCCTCCGAGGAACGCCACGTTTCCGAAGCCATCGCCGTGAACCTTCGAGAAATGAGCCTCATGGGCACGCCCATCATTTCCACCGTCATCGGTGAAGGCGGATCTGGCGGCGCTCTCGGCATCGCTGTGGCGAACAAGATCCTTATCCTCGAAAACGCCTACTACTCCGTCATCTCTCCAGAAGGCTGTGCCGCCATTCTCTGGAAAGACAGAGCCAAATCGCCCGAAGCCGCCAAGGCCCTCAAATTTGGAGCTATTGAAATCGAAAAGCTCGGAATCGTCGACGGCGTCGTCAAGGAACCGGTCGGTGGCGCCCACAACGACCCGGACGCTGCGGCAGCAAACCTCAAAAAGGCCATCGAAGAGCAACTCGAGGCACTCAAGAAACTGACTCCGGAAGAACGCATCGAACAACGCTACCAGCGCTTCCGCAACATCGGAGTCACCGACGAAGACATTTCCGACGGCAAGATCGTGCCGATCAAGGAAGCCGCATCCTAAGCCGCATCCACTTTCCCCATACAGACGGATTTTATTACCATGAGCGCAAATCAAGATCTCAAATCGTCCCCTGACAAGACTGCCGCCGCGCAAAAAATGAACGGTGCCGACGTCGTCGTCGAAGCACTGATCCGCGAAGGCGTCGACGTCATCTTCGCCTACCCGGGCGGAGCGTCGCTCGAGATGCACCAATCCCTAGCCAAGCGCAAGGACGACATCCGCACCATCCTCCCTCGCCACGAGCAAGGCGGGTCCTTCGCGGCAGAAGGTTACGCTCGCGTCACCGGCAAGGCCGGCGTCTGTATGGCCACCTCCGGCCCCGGTGCTACCAATCTGATGACTGCTATTGCGGACGCGTTCATGGACAGCACTCCGCTCGTCTGCATTACCGGACAAGTTTACTCCAAGTTCATCGGCAAGGCCGCGTTCCAGGAAACAGACTTCTTCGGCATGACCCTTCCGGTCGTCAAGCACAGCTACCTCGTGCTCGACGTCAACGACCTTCCCAAGATCATCAAGGAAGCCTTCAAGATCGCCACTACCGGCCGTCCTGGTCCCGTCGTGGTCGATATTCCCAAGGACGTGCAGCAAGCCATGACCTCTCCCGTCTGGCTCAGCGACGAAGAGGTTCCCTACCGCGAGTCCAAGCTTCCTGTAAAAGCCGCCGACCGCGAATTGGAAAACGTTCTCAACCTCATCGAAGACGCCAAGCGTCCCGTCATCTACTTCGGTGGCGGCGTCGTCGCCGGGGAAGCCCACAAGGAGCTCACAGAATTCGCGGAACGCACCGGCATCCCCGTGGCATCGACTCTCATGGGAGCTGGCTCCTTCCCAGAAACCCACCCGCTCTCCCTCAAGTGGTTCGGCATGCACGGTTCCGCCTATGGAAACTGGGCCGTACACCAGAGCGACCTGCTCCTCACCTTCGGTGCCCGCTTCGACGACCGCATCACCGGTGACGCATCCAAATTCGCCCCACAAGCGGAAATCGTCCATATCGACGTAGATCCCTCCGAGCACAACAAAAACAAGATCGTTCATCACCCGATCGTATCCGACATCAAGCACGCCCTCGGTCGCATGATCGAGCTCATGGAGTCGAAGGGCTTCAAAAAGCCCAACCTCGAAGCCTGGCAAAACCAGTGCGCCGAGTGGAAGCGCGACTACCCGTTCTCCTACAACGAGAGCGAGCACATCGTCCCGCAGCACGCCGTCGAAGTCCTCTGCGAACTCACCAAGGGAGACGCCATCATCACCACAGGCGTTGGCCAGCACCAGATGTTCGCTGCCCAGTTCTACAACTTCAACCACCCACGCAGCCTGATCTCCTCCCTCGGACTCGGCTCCATGGGCTACGGCTACCCCTCCGCCCTCGGCGCCAAGGTGGCATACCCAGACCGCCACGTCATCGACATCGACGGAGATGGATCCTTCGCCATGAACGTGCAGGAGCTCGCCACCGCCAAGATCGAAAAGATCGCCGCCAAGGCCATGATCCTCAACAACCAGCACCTCGGCATGGTTGTCCAATGGGAAGACCGCTTCTACAACAGCGTTCGCGGTAACACCATCCTCGGCGACGAGAACAATATCGGCACTCCCGAAAACCTCAGCGGACTCTACCCAGACTACGTTAAGATCGCCGAAGGCTTCGGCCTCCCAGGCCGCCGCGTTCACAAGAAAAGCGAGCTCAAGGACGCGATCCAGGAGATGCTCGACAGTGAAGAAGCCTTCGTACTCGACGTCATCACCCCCTACGACGAACACGTGCTTCCAATGATCCCAGCTGGCGGCACGGTCGACCAAATGATCGTTCGCTAGCAGAACGCAATCGAGCAACAAGCTCCCATTTTTCGAAAAGGCGACTTCAAGCGAGTCGCCTTTTTTGTGCCCCAAGCGGAAGCTCTACAAAAGCACGAGGCCACTTATCCACAGAACTCCAGACCGTCGTAAGATCCGACGTCATGAGCTTATACGACGTCAATTCCTAGCGAAAACAAATGGACCCCTCGCAGAACCGTCCTTCAAGCTTCCCCACTAGCCTGCATTATTCATGAAATTCGTAGCGAGAGTCCGCGAGCCCAGTACGGAAGCGGTTTTGACGCCGGTTCGC
>JBNKSG010000198.1:0-7021 GCA_050297195.1 Opitutaceae bacterium
CAGCAAGCAGGAGCTCGCGACCCCGGACGACATGAAAAAGGGTAAGCTCTACACCTGGGCAGGCGACAACAAGCAAACCGACTTGCTCAAGAACATGGGCTTCCGTCCCGTTCCCATCGATGCGACCGAGGTAACCTCCAGCTTGCAGACCGGCTTGGTGGACATCGTTCCGCTGCCTCCATTCTTCGCTCTCGCCACCCAGAGCTACCGTCCCGCCCCCTATATGCTTGATATCCGCTACACGCCGATCGTCGGCGCCATCGTGGTATCCGAACAAGCTTGGAGCCGAATCTCGGAAGAGGACCAGGCGGTCATGCTCGAGTCGGCCCGGCGTTACGGTCGGGAAATGACCTTGGCGGGCCGCGCCGAAAACGAGGAAGCCATCAAGGTCATGAAGGAGAAGTGGGGCTTGGAGATTCGGGACTTCGATGAAGCCGTGACTGAATCGTGGGAAGAGGCCTCTGAAGAGGCGTATTCACTTATCCGCGACAACACGGTACCAGCTGAGATCTTCGACGAAGTCGTCCGCTTGCTCGAGGAGTACCGCTCGCAGAACTAGAGCTGGAAGCCTGCAACAGCTTTGAAACGAAAAAGGCCGCCCCCTCAAAGGGGACGGCCTTTGTTGTAAATTTGAAGAGCTTCGGGCGCTACTCTTCGTCAACCCGTTCGCCCCTCGTTTGACCATCCGTGCGATCGTTCGCGAACTCGAGTACAATCGTTGCCGAGGACGAGCCTAGGCAGAAGACGTTCCTTTTTGAAAGGATGAGCAGGGGCTGGGCGTTGGGCGGCAGGGAGTTCAAAAAAGCTTTGCTGGAGGACGAAAAGGCGTTGCGGGCGTGTCTAGAGCTGGACGTGGACGAGGCATCGCGAGATGCGGGAGCCTTGCTAGGGAGTCTCGACTTAAGCGCTGTCTGGCGGTGCTCGGGGAGAGTGCATCGGATGCGCAGGTCGACCTGAAGTCCGCAGACTGGAAGGTGGCGACGGACTGTTTCATGAAGAAGAGTCATCTAAGCCGCAACGGCTGGCTTGCGGAGAGAGACTAGAAATGTGCGCCGAATCGGCGGTAGCTCGTTACTGTTCTGAGTTCTTCGGTGGAGAGCGTGACGCGGCGTCTCCAGTCTACGAACTACTGACCGCAAAGGTTATTGGATTGATCCGCTTTGCTCCCTCCCTACGTAGCTTAGGTAGGTGTCTAGTAAGTACATTGAGTGGATGTCCGTTGAATTCTGGATTGTTCGACTTCTTAAATAGGGGTATTATGAAAATTAATCTAAGGTAAAAATTATATATTGACGTTTTTAATTTAGGTGTGTTTGCGCTAAATACTTAGCGAACGCTTGTTGGTATACCTCTTCGCTTGCCAACGCTGAACCTCAAACCCCGTTCCAATCCATGAAACGATCGCTTGTGCCCGTTTCGGCAAAACTCGCGGTGTCGACGCTTCTCGCGGCGCTTTTCGTCATAGTCCCGACATCCTTCCGCTTGGAGGCGTCCGGCCACGGTCGAGGCCACTGGCACGAGCGGGGGACGCCATCCGAGGCGAAACTCCAAATAGCCGTTGATACGCTCTCGTCTTATTACGACTTCGCCGAGGAGCAATTCGACGATACTTTCAAGAAGCGTGCCGGAGAGCTCAGCGAGGACCCCGACCTCCCCGATGAAACACGCTGCGAATTCGCTGCACTGTCGGAGCACGGAAAACGAGCCTACGAACGGTCCAAGAAAGACGTCGAGGAATGGGCCAGCGTCGAGTCCAGTATAATCGAGGCGTTTCCGGATCAGGATTCTCCCTACATAGGCCTTCTCGGAGCAGCCGAGGCCAATGGCACCGACGACGAGTCGGTCCAGCTCGCTGCCAAACTTCGCGATTACCCCCGCGTTCCAGATTGGGTGCGCGATCGCGCCGAATTGATCCTTGGCCGCGCAAATCTCGTAGGCATCAAGTTCTCGGCACTCGCCGAAGGCATAGACCTTGCGGCTCCCGATACTCTCGATGATCGGCCCATCGTTTTCTACACATGGACTTCGGAAGTGCCGGAATCCGTCGCGAACCTTACAGAGCAGCTCGAAGCTTATAGCTCCCGTTCGCCAAACGCGGTCTTCATTGGGCTGCGAATTCGCAGCGGTCGCGCGGTTACCCGCAAATTGGCCAAGGAGCTTCCGGGCTCCCAGTTAGATCCGAACGCGCCCGGAATCAAACTCCTCGCCTCCCGTCTCTGCGCGAATCTCCCCTGTCTCGTCTACAGCTTCGATGACCTCGGAATTCTCCGCGAGATCGATGTAGCCCGCTAGCGCAAACCCAACGTGTTCAGATCATGAGCAACCACCGACCGTTTCCACGCCTACCTGTCGTCATTTTGGCTATCGCCGCTGCCGTAGCCCCCCAGCTCCATGCTGCTCTCGTTTGGTCCGGCATTCCTACCCAAGTAAATACCGGTGACAGCATAAGCTTCTCCGTCTATGAGAACACCGGTGGCCCGACCCCGCCAACGGTAACCCTGAAACTCAACGGCTCTTTTGTTGGGGCAGACACCCAAGGCTTGAGCTACAGTGGATCAGCTCCATCGACTGCTCAGACCCTGACATTCTACGCAACCAGCACCTATGGCGCGTCGTCGACGAAGACCGTTCAGGTTGTTTCAGCTAATACGCCTCCGTTCGGATCCTTCGATACGCTTACCTCCACGGTCTATCAAGGACAGAGCGCTACCGCTACCGGTTGGGCATCGGACACGGAGCAGGGGTCGCCGATCACTCGCGTCGATATCTACTTGGATGGCTCCGACATTGGCGACGCGACTCTTAGCCTCTACAACAGTTCCTATCCAAATGCTGGCTGGTCATACTCGATCGCTACGGGATCGCTCTCCCTCGGAACACACACAGTCGAGGTTCGGTTTGTGGACAACAACGGCGCGGTGACCACCAAGCCGTCGAAGTCCTTCACGGTCGCCGACTCCACGCCCACCACCACTTCGTGTACCGCATCCAGCTCGACCATTGCATCGGGCACGAGTGTTACAATTTCAGCCACCACGACCGACCCGGGGTCGGAACTTACAGCCCAATATGTTGAGTATATGGCTCCTGGATCCTCGACTTGGGTCTCGGGGTCGCCGAACTGGGCCACGTCGGGTTCAAGCTACTGGACTGGAGGTCCCGTCTCCAGCCACACCATCTCCGCCACCAAAGCCCTATTCACTACGGGAACCTGGCAATTCCGAGCCCGTGGGCGGGACTCCGCCAATCGCTATAGTGCCTACAAGCACGTTAACGTCAGCGTCACGGCTCCCGCAGGAACGATTTCCGACACTTTTGAGTCAGGCTTCGGCAATTGGTCCAATCCAGGCGGATCCTATCTGCCTTGGACTCGCGATAGCGGAGGAACGCCCTCGTCTTCTACCGGACCGAATCACGACAAGACCACGGGTGGCTCCACCGGGTATTATCTTTATGTGGAGACTTCCTATGGAAGCGCCTATTACAGTGGTGACGAGGCGGTCGTGGAAAGCGTGCCGTTCACGTGTGGCTCACAGTCGGGCGTCACTTTCGCGTACCACATGTACGGTTCGAACATGGGCACGCTGTATCTCGAAGTCTTCGACGGCTCGAACTGGCAGAAGGTCTGGTCGATTCAAGGCCAGCAGCAAACCAGCTACTCCGCTGCGTACAAAACGGCGGGGGTGGATCTCTCGGATTTCAGTGGCTCGATCAAGCTTCGATTCCGATGCGTCGCCGCGGGTGGTTACATGGGAGACATGGCCATCGACGACGTCATGGTCGTCACGAACAATCCGGATATCGATGGTGATGGTCTGAGCACTGCTTATGAGAAGGCACACGGGCTTAACCCCAGCCTCAATGACGCCAACTTCGACGCCGACAATGACGGTCGCACCAATATGCAGGAGTACCAGCAAGGCACTAATCCACAGTCCTATGACGGTGTGAGCTTTTTTGATGGCCAGACCAGCAGTATTGCGGTTCCGGGATCGGGTACGCTGATCATCGTTGAACCACCTTACTCTACGACCGCCAGTATCTCGCTCCCGACCTACGTGAAACCATAAACGCACCGCGATGAGCCGAAAAACAAAACGATCCCTAATTGCCGCCGTGGTGGCTCTTGTTGCGGTCATCGTCCCTTTGACGCTTCGAACGCCTAGCGCGAACACTTCGAATGTGAATGCGGCCGCGACTTCGAACGGTACCGACGAGCAAATTACCACGATACGTGATGCTCCGCATCTCGTTCCCGAGTACGTATCCAGTACCCGCGTCGAGAAGGAAAGCTCGCTAGACCTATCGAACGAGCGACCGGCAGTCGCCGAGACCCGTAGCATGTATCAGGCGCACGCTTCCCTTAGAACGCCCGAGGTGAGCGACCCCGATTCCGATACGAATCGTCGTCTCCGCTCTACGCTTCTCAACAATATCATCGCGCTTGCCGAGCAACATGAGAAGGCGACTGCTGAAACGCGGGAAGCTGATGGCGAGAAATCCAGCGTCGAAGCCCAGCAATAGTCTAATTCTTACCCCCTCCTTTTTCTCCTGACCCCAACTGCCATGATCCAAGAACGCATTGCGCGCCATCTGCGACAAATCTTCGCGGCTGCTTTTCTCTCCGTTATCTCCGTCTTTCCGGCAATGTCCGCCACTCTGGTTGGAACGCTTGGCGGCGATGTTTCCGTCGATAATCACGGAACCGCCAACTACTCGGTGCCAATCCACACTCCTCCCGGACGAAAAGGAATAGAGCCGTCGTTGTCGCTCAACTACAACAGCCAGGGCGGCAACGGAATATTGGGCATCGGTTTTTCGCTTTCCACTGGATTCCCGCAGGCCATTACTCGCGGCCGTACGATCCTAGCGCGTGACGGATATATTGATGGCCCGGACTACGATACTAACGACAAGTTCTACCTCGATGGAAAGCGGCTCATCGTCGTGAGCGGGACCTATGGATACGATGGTAGTAAGTATCGCACTGAAGTCGACTCCTTCGCGAATATCGAAGCGCACGGAAGTGGCTCGAATGTAGACTACTTCAAGGTGACGCAGAAGTCTGGCGTCATTATGACGTTTGGTAAGCTTGGCTCGACAACTGATGCCTATCAGCAAGGGGGAGGGGAATCGCAAGGTAAAGCCTGGTCCTATGCCCTCAAACGGGTCGAGGATCTACAGGGCAACTACCTCGACTTTAACTACGATGACAACGGTCAAGGCGAGCATGTTATCAGCAGCCTCTCATATACGGGCAACAATAAGACCGCAATTTCACCATTCGCCAGCGTTCAATTCCTATACAATCAGAACGTCGTTTCAGGAAATCAGCCCGGGGATAAGGGAAGGCGTGATAAATCATCGCGCTACGTCGAGGGACGCCACTTTGTCGATACGTTCCGGCTTGACCGAATCGTGGTCAAGTTCGGTTCCACCACTGAGTCCGCGTACGACCTAAACTACCAGTACTCTGCGAATTTTGGTCCGACGCGCCTAACAAGCATCCAGCCCTCCTTCCGGAATCCGCAAAGCGGGATGGATACGGTCAACCCGACTCAGTTCGAATGGGAGGATGCGGCTCCTAGTTATACAGACGTTCCAAACGTCCTTATTACAGAAAGCTCCAACGGTTGGGACAGATACTTTTTCGCTGACGTAAACGGTGATGGACTGTCTGATTTCGTGGAGTCCACGTCTGGAGCGGTCAAGGTCAAGCTATCCACCGGCAGCAACGTTGGTTCGGTCAATAACTGGATTACTACCTCGCAAGGCTGGATTGGTTCGTGTCCCCTTTTTAAGTCTTGCGACATCAATGGCGATGGACTGGCGGATATTATTACCGGAACCCCTAATGGAGCCTCCGGGAAGCTCTATGCCTACCTCTCGACCGGATCCGGCTTTGAACCGCTCAGTGGAGGGGCCTCCGCTACGACAGTTTTTACCTTCAGTGACGAGTTTCGCGATCCCGGATACACGACCTACAACTTCCGGGCCAGGGAGACTGTCGCCGTAAAAAACCGCATCGCTATTGCTGACTTCACGGGTGATGGCCGAGATGATATCCTGATTCACCGTTATGACGGAAAGTTGAAGCTGATTCGATCAAATGGGACGTCCTTCTCGACCGTAGGTACCTACGACCTGGGCAATCGTTCCCTCCAAGGATTGCCCGACTGGGAATTATTCGCGATCAAATTCAAAGGACTTCATGTCACGCAAGACTTCTCAGTTTCTATGATGCCATGCGAGCTCAACGGCGATGGCATCACGGACTACGCGTGGACGGAATCAAAACAGGCTTACGAGCTCCAAAGCACGGGGCCTGGGTCTTCCGTCAACTACGTGTACGGCTGGAAATATGTCTATGCGGTGACGAGCCAACCCGGTGGTGGGTTTTCCTCGCCGAAGCAGGTCGCTCAGTACGGCTGGTCGGCCACTGGCTTCAGCGAGGCTTGGAGGCGCTTCAACTCGTTCTACGTGGCGCCGGGTGATGTCAATGGCGACGGCCTTACGGACTTTGTAACGTTGAATCCAGGGAATGTCGTGACGGAACCGCCCTGGACACAAAAGCAGAAGGCACTCCACCGTGCCGTCTATCTTTCGAAGGGCGTATCTGGAAGCCCGCAGTTCGCTTTGATTGCGGAAACCAATGTGGCCGATCAGTCCAATCCGTACGTAACCGTAGGCGGTCAGACGGTCAGGCCCTGGTTCGACAAAATTCAGCAAGGCGAATGGGTTAATGACCACTACCAAACGGTTGGCCCGTTTGCGTCCACTAACGATCAAATCGGGTTGTTGCTGACCCTAGGAACGAGTTCGTCTTCTGACAATGTCTCCTTGGCTGATCTCAATTACGATGGACGCCAAGACTACGTTTGGTACGTCGATTCTGGCTCCAGTAAGGGCTGGTGGGTTATGTACTCTTTAGGCGAGACCTTTTCCGATCCCCAACCGGCGCCTGTCAATTGGAAGCCGACGGATAGGCTCCAGCCTGGTGCGCTTTCGATGTCCCTCGGCT
>JBNKSG010000199.1:0-7001 GCA_050297195.1 Opitutaceae bacterium
TTTTTCGTTTAGTCAGTCGCTTACACCCAAATCACAACCCTCTGTGGGAGCGTGCTTGTCACGCGATTTCACGCGTTTAATCAAACGAAAATTGTCCTAGTCGCTGATGCTGACGCGTATGCGTGTTCCTTTGCCGGGGGCACTCTTGATTTCGACCTCGCCTCCAAGCAGTTCGACGCGCTCGCGGATGCCGACGAGGCCGAAGCTGTGATTGGGTTCCGGGGAGGCGCTTAGGGTATCGAAGCCGGAACCGTCGTCGGTGACGGTCAATTCGATTCGGCGGTTCTGGTAGGCGAGCGCGATTTGGATATTGTTCGGGTTGGCATGCTTGCAGGCGTTGGTGACGGCTTCCTGACCCACGCGAAGGAGGTTGTTCTCTACGACGGGAGGGAGTCGGCGCCGCGTGCCAGAGATATTCACTGCGGTGGAGATTTCGGTATCGTCGGTCAGTTGGGTGGCGACTCGTTCGAGCGCTCCGCCGAGGTCGTACTTTTCCAACACCTGAGAGCGCATGTTCCAGATGGAGTCGCGAGCGTCTGCGAGAGCGGTACGAGCGAGCTTGTGAGCGGTGGCGATGTGCTTTTGGGTGTTTTCGCTGAGGTTGCGGGCGTCGGTGCGCACCAGCTCGAGCTGCATGGATATGGCTCCGATGTTTTGGGCGAGGGTGTCGTGGATCTCGCGAGCGACACGGTTGCGTTCGGTAAGGATTGCGGAGAACTCGGACTCGGCCAAGGCGCGTTGCTGTTGTTGTTCTCGTAGCCGTCGTCGTGAGAACAGGATGACGACGGCGATGCCGACTATGGCGATGAGAAGGAATGCGGACAGGGCGTAGGACACCCGCTTAGGAGTCCACCAGGGAGCCGGAGTGATGATGGCGAGATCGTCGGGAGAGCGGAGGAGCAGGTGAAGCGACTCGGACCACCAAAGTCCATTGAGGGGCACCTTTTCGCCTTCGCCAACGGTGGCGATGCCCGAAACCGAGACGAGACTGCCTGGCTCCCAGGTGGGAAGAGAGCCAAGCGTGGCGTTTGTGATGAGAGAGGCTCGCACGGTCGTGCCGAGGCTGTCGAGGGTAAGCTCGATGCTTTCAGGATAGCGTTGGACTTCGAGCAAGGTCGCCTCGAGGCGGATCAGATCGGAATCGTGCCGCGTAATCATGGTGAGCTCTTCGATTTCGACTGGCGGCGGCCAATCTCTTTCGCCCATTTTTTTGAAAGCGGCGTCGTGCAACACTGGGCTATAGGTGCCGGGTGTTGGAAAACCCAATACGCTGACAAGGTCGCCCGGTTTGAGGAATTCGTTTTGCGAGCTTTGGATACGTAGGCTTTGCGTTTCGTCGCGTATCCAGAGAGCAACGCCGGGACGCTGGTGGGTGACGACGCCGCGCACGTGGACGCGATGGCCGGAGTTTTCTCGGGAGGGATCGAAGGTGAAAAGGCTAGAGACGGGACGAGGTGGAGTGTCGAAGCCTGAGTAGACTGGAGGCTGCAGAACTTCCGGGGTGATGCCGATGGGACAGTGGAGGATGGGGCGGACGAACTGGCGATTTCCATTGTGGAGGTAGAAGCAGTGTCCCCGAAGGCGGACTTTAGCGTCTAGGAATTCGGCGGGGTCGAGGACTTCCTGCATTTCGACCACGAGCTCGAGATTTCCCGCGACGACTTTCAGTTTGGTATAGAGGTTTTCTCCCTCTTCGGTGAGGGCCTCCGGGGGCTTGATGAGAATATTGGGAAGCACTTCCACGCGGCGGACGACGCCTTCGATTTCGACCCATTTGGCGTCCATTTGGCCGAAATTGAGTTCCGCCAAGGTGGTGGGGATGGGATCGGGAACTTCGGTTTTTCCGATCAATCTTACCGATGTCGCGGTGGCGCAGGGCGCGTAGTCGCCGGGGTTGGTGTAGCCAATCACCTCGATCAGGTCTCCTCGTTTGAAGTCGACATTGACGTCTGTGGAGGAGGTGAAGATGAAGATCCCGTCAGTGTGGTCCTGCATCGAGAAGGAGTAGGATTCGCGGGCCATGAAGCAGCCGCGCAGTTTGATGGGATGCTGCTCGGCTGATTGTTCTGGTGTGAGAGCCCGTATCTGCGCAGCGGTGGTGAGGGGTGGTGTATCCGTTATTTGGGCCCAGTTCTCGGGAAGCGTTGCCAGAGCGACAGAGGCCAAGGCTAGCAGCGAGAGCAGAGCTTTTGAATGCGGTCGGGCTAGAGATTGCCGGCTTCTAGCTCGGTTTTTTCGGGGAGTAGCGATGATTTTGAGCAAGTCTGTCCTGTGGTTTGGGGTTACCTCGTAGAGCGGAAAAACTCGGAGGCTAGAGGATCAATTGGGAGACGGAGGAGCAAGCTGAATAGGCCTCGGCGCTGACACGCGATCGGCGAAAGGGAAAACGCAGCGATTGGGAGGGTAGCGCGTGAACAATCTCAATCATATCCCCCAAATGGGTGAGGGCGAGCGAAGGGAGGCGGCTATCACGGCGATCCGTCACGGGATCGTGCACTTGGACTGATCGCGTGTCGGACAGGCCTCGCAGGTGTTTGTGGCGTCGCTGACGGGATGGAGGCAAGGGCGCCAAGAAACGAAAAGAGGGAGCTCCTATATGGAACTCCCTCGTCAAAGGCACTCGAAGCGCTGAGTCGCGGCTCCGCTTGCTTGTTCTTAGTTTAGCGGTACGACTACTTCGACGCTCGAGGTGCGGGCGTTTCCAGCCGCATCCTCAAGGTAGCAGACGATGGTGTAGACGCGTCCGGTTCCGGATCCGCTGCGCTCGGCTCGTAGTTGAGCGGTCCCTACGAAGTTCGTTCCATCAAATGCCAAATCAACTGGAACGGGCGCGGTGTAGCCATCGTACCCGTTGACGTCTCCGGTGGTGTTGCCGTCGCCGGTTGCGTTGTCGGGTTCGCTGCTGGCGATGTAGCAGCTGACCGTTAGGCCGTCGGCTTGCGGGTCGATGGTTTTGTCGAACAACGCTGCCGTGATTTCGACCTCCTGGAACTTGTGATTTGCCGGCGTGAGCGTAGCTTTGTCGGTTGAGACGAGGAGGTAGGGCGCGGCGTTGTCGATGGCGCGATTGACGGATATTTCGTCGATTGCAGAGAACTGTCCTCCGGTGACTTGGAAGAGGATGCCTAGCTTGCCGCCGACGGATTCGGGGGAGGCCAGCAGCGAGGCGTTATACGCTGCCCAGTCGCCGGTTGTCGCTGTCGAGTAGGTAGCGAACACGTTGGCAGGGTTGTCGTAGAACAGGCTGGCCGTCCATTCGGAGGACTGTCCCCACCAGGTTTTGGCGACGAAGCTCAGGTCGAACGTGTCTCCTTCCTGAATTACGGTCTCGCTCATCAGGTAGGCGCTGGCGCCGGGCGACATCCAGGCAGAGAAGCTGCCGCTGTAGGTTCCCCACCACGCGTTGCCCGCTTCTACTCCCGCCCCTTCAGCGGGGATGTTGTAGTTGGTCCAGCCCGGGACGTCGTGGTTTGGATTGTCGAAACCGTCGAATTCCGGCCAGCTGCCTACGCCCGCTTCAAAGTCGGCGTTCGGCAGGTAGATCTGCGCGACTTGCGGGAGGTCGGCCGGGCTTGCGGCAGCTAGCTGCGCCAGATCGGACTCGCCCAAGGCGTGGTTGTAGATTCGGAAATCATCGATGGCTCCCTTGAACAGCGGGTCGGGAAATTGGCTCTTCCCGATGTAGTTGATTACTGGATCAAAGTCGGAGGCCTTGAGGGTGGAGCTCTTGGAGTCTGCAAGAGCTCCATTGACGTACAGCTGGATTTCGCCGTTTCCGATGACGACGGCTACATGGGTCCACTCGCCAACTGCTGGGGCGGAGGTGTACAACTCCTCTGCAACTCCGTCGTCGAAGAGGGTGAACTGCATGGTCTGTCCGTCCCAGTTCGCAGGGGTGAGGAAGAGGTATTCGTCGGTGCCGTTTCCGAAGTCGAAGATACGCTGCCAGGACGCTCCGCCGCTCCAGTTTATCCAGGTCGCGATGGTGAGCTGATCATGGCTTGCGATGTCGGATGGCAAACTGACGGAGCTTCCGTTAAGAGCGAGGCAGCTTCCGTCGAGCCCGCCTGGGCTGTAGCCGGCGCCCGCATTTAGGTAGGCGTGGTTTCCGTTGGGGGAAGCGTCTGTGGCGTCGAGCTGAAACGCGTAGTGCGCCACGAGCGACGGGTCGCCGGTCGGGGTAGCGCTTGTTTGGGCGGAATAGGTGGAGCGATTCCCCGATTTGTCGACGGCCTGGACGATGTAATAGTAGGGAGTCGTTTCGGTAGCGCTGTTATCGGTGAAGGAGCTGCCGGTGAGGTCGCGAGCCACGATCTCGTAAGGGCCGCCGGATTGGGTCGAACGCAGTACGGTGTAGCTGTCGATGTCGCTCTCCCAATTGGCTTTCCATTTGATTTTTACGGAGACTGCGTTGCCGCTCGCGCCTACGCCCTTAGGCTTTGCGGGAGGAGAGAAGTCGGTCGGGTCGGCGTCCGCAGAAACGAGTCGCCATTGTTGAGCGTAGCTACCGGTCTTGGTCTGTTGTTCGACATTTGAGCCATTTCCAGCGAGGTACAATCCGCTCCATCGACTGCCGATGGTGAACCAGCCATCTCCCACGTACTCGAGGAAATACTGTTGGTTGGAGCTTGGATAGTCGCTGGTGTGCCATTGGGCGATATCGCCGCCATCTACGAGGGACCAGTTCCAGATGTCCGGCGCCATGCCGCTGTTTGCGTTCACTAGGGTGACGTAGCTGTTGTCGCCTCCGATATCGCGCGGCACGGGATTGACGTCCCAGAGCTGATCGGGGGTTCCGGCGTAGTTGCCCTGTTCGATATTCGCGCCGGCTTCGGCGCTGCCGCCCGCGATGTCCATGACCTGCAGGCTGCCACGGTTGACGAGGTAGTAGCGGCCGTCGATCACGGGTTGTACATCGTCGCCCCAAGTGATGTTGACCACGCGTTCCGCGTTTTTGTGGCTGGCGGTTTGATAGCCGGGGCCTCCCGTCGTCGTGACGTCGAAGAAGCGCAGGGGGCCGTGGCCGTCGAAGAATACCGGACGATCCTTGGAGAAGAAGCGGTAGGTGGTCTGATCGGCTTGGCGTTCTGACTCGCCGACGAAGCCTTGGATCTTGCCGTCGGGAGCGCGATAGACGGAAGCGGCGGTCCAGTTCGGACGGTCTTCCGCGTAGGCGAGACGCATGCCATCGCTCGCTTTCACGAACTCGCCGCGAGCGAGTTCGGCGGTGCCCCACCAGATGCCGACGTCCATTCCGTATTCGGCGCCAACCATGGCTTCCATGACGTTGTGGAGCTCATCGTTGGTGCCGACATCGCCGTTGGCTTCAACGGTTTGATAGAAGGCGGCATAGTTGTCGAAGCTGCCCGCGAGTTGGTGGGTGTTTCCTTCCTCGAGGAAGCCCCAGTCGTTTAGCTGGTTGTACCAGTTCGCCGCTTGGTCATTGTTGAGCGTATTGCCGCCCATGATACTGATGAACTGTTCAGGGGGGACGGAGTAGCTGAATTCTGGGAAATTTCCGCTCCAGCGAAGCCACCAGCTCACGTCGCCGAAGCGAGTGATGTTTCCTTGCCAAGTTCCGTGATCGGGCTCGTTGAACGGAGCGACGGAGATGACAGCGCGTCCTGCCTCCTCGGCCTTCCGCGCTGTCACGGCGATGAGTTCTGCCCAACGGAAGGGGTCTACTCCGCTGCCGTTTAAGTAAGGGTTGCTGTTCCAGTTTTCCGTATCGTTGTTAAGATAGAGAACGGTTTCCGGCTTGGTGTAGGTATCGACAATGCGCATACGCTCATTGAATTCGTCGATTCCACTGCCGGTAAGCTCGCCATTCACGATCGGCGTATCGCCGGTGAAAGAGAAACGGATGACATCGGTTTGCGGCTTGCCCATGAAGTTGACGCCGCGAATGACGTTGGCATCCCAAAGCCAGGCGGTGTCGAGTCCCCAGAGGTCGAGACCCTTGTATTCGCCGACGGCCTCTGTTTCGAACGCGACGACGTGGTCTTGGGCATTAGACTGAGCGCAAAGGAGAAGTCCGAGAGCGATGCTGACGAGTGGCTTTCGGGATTTGTCCCGCGACTGTTGGCCCCGTCGCGTCGGGCATTTGTGAGAACTTTGACTGCTAATCATAACGGTGTGTCCTTGGTGTGATTTGAGTAGGGGTGTGATGTTGGGTGAAGGTTTGGGTCTGGGCATAGGAATACTATTCCCAAAACTCCGTTTTCAGAAGTGTGATGGATAGGTGGATACGAATAAGGGGACTTCTACTCGCCGAATTCGATAGTACGACGCGGAAGGTTGCCGAGCGCTGGGGGTGATCTATGCTGGGGCGATAATGGTATCAGGCAGGGGGACGAACTTTTAAAAAAATAGCTTACAGAATCCCAGCCTGTCCTCCTATCCCCTAATCGGGGGAAAATGAGATGATCTCGCTCTCCTTATCTCCACCAGGGAAGGAGCGGCTATGGTACATAGCTCGGCTAGCCTGCATTATTCATGAAATTCGTAGCGAGAGTCCGCTGTCGTAGGTGCCGGCTTTCAGGTCTGTTTGAACCATGCTGCCGAAATCGTTTTCTTGGAAGTTGGCGACTCGCCCCATGATCTCCCGACCGAAGTGGGATGGCTAGGGATTTGCTGAGCAGTGTTGATGGGCCCAGACGGTTCGATATAGGAGAGGACGTTGGCCTGTACCCGGATTCTGATTACGGAGAGGTTTATGGTTTTTGAGTTTTCCCCGCAATGCGTCCGTAGTAGTTTTGCATCTCGTAGTAGGCAGCTTTCTTTTCGCCGGTTTCGGAGATGAGTCCTTTGCGGTTCCACTCTTCTTGGATGCTTGGCAGCTGGCGTAGGGGGGAGCGAAAGTCTACGAGAATCCATGGGCTGAGTCCGCGTACTTGCTCAAGCTTTTCAAACATTTTGAGGTTTTCCTGATAGAGCCACTGCTGGTATTCTTCGGTCCATCGGGTGTGTTTGTCGCCATGGTAGCCTTGCAGGGCGCCGCC
>JBNKSG010000200.1:0-6935 GCA_050297195.1 Opitutaceae bacterium
CCGATCGAAGGCGGCGTTCCATTTGCGGATAATGGCGCTGTTCTGCGAGTCCTTTGCCAGCGGATCGATACGGCTGCGAACGAGGTTGGAGAGGCCTGCGGACTGGATGGCGTCCTTGAGCGATTGTATCGCGGCGTAGTCGTCGCGAGAGGCGGCTTCGCTCGTCAGGTTTTCGATGCGTGTGGCGAAGGCTGACTCGATCAGCGTTTGGCTCAACGCGATGTCGAGGCTGAAGCTGCGGCTATAGGGAGCGAGGGAAGCGATTGCCTCTTCGATCGGCGACAGGGTGGCCGCGCGTTGCAGCTGAATGAGGATATTGCTCTTCTGCTGCTGAAGCGATTCGAGTTTCGCGGCAGCCTTGTCGCTATGATCTGGACGCGTTTGGGTTGCTCGCGCCAGCAGCTCGATTCGTTTGGTGAGGTTCCCCTCCGGGGTGCGTTCGTACTCTTTGATCAGGGCGTTGAAGACCGCTGAGGGCGAGGCATTTCTGTGGGGTTTCGCGCCGCTGTCGCTTTCCTCGCCAGTTTTTTCGACGGTTGAGCTTTGGCTGTCGAGTTGCTGGTCGAACCAGGAGTCGTCGGCTTCCTGCGCTTGGATCAGGAGGGCGGGGGAGATAAGAAATCCAGTGCAAAGGTAAGCCGCTTGGAGTAAGCTCCGGAGAGCATCGCGTGAGTGGGGCATAATGAGATCGCCTTTCTTTTAGGGGTGGGGTAGGGGGGGGGGCGTAGCTCCAGAGTTGGTAATTGGAGGACGGGTTCTTTGGGTAACAAAGGTAATGCTATCGCGCCCTGTAGGTTCTTAGCAATATGCCGTTTGTCGCGAATTCTAGGGATATTGCATATAGCGAACCTAGCGAAACGGTTAGGGCATTGGGTGCTGACTCAAGCGAGAGCGACGCATGGCGCGGTCGCTTGCGTTGTTCAATGGGCATGCGCTTGCTTCGCTATCTTTGTCGCTGGCGACGATGCGAGTCAGCGGCGACGGATGGATCTTTCGAACTGGCTGTGTTCACGCGAAAGCAGGACTGAGCTGCTTGTAGTCCGCAAACGCATCTGGTGTCTTGCCTGTAACAGGGGGCGACCTAGTTAGCGGGCGAGGCGGTCAGCTGTAGGAATACGGAATCAATCGCCGCAGACTCTTTTTGTAGATATTCGAGTTTCGAGTACAGGCCATCCTCGCTTGGCTCAGACGTTGACAGGTCGAAAACTGTTTCGATGGGCTCCCACGTTTCTAGATCGCTCGAGACCTCGATCGATAGGGTGGTCGTTTGGAGTTCGGCCTGCTTGTTCAGGAGGAAGCGGAGCGTTTTGGTCGCCGCATCGGTGGAAATCCAACTGCTGATTTTGTCCGAGCGCTTTGGGTTCGTGCCGAGAATCCACTCCAGCAGGTTGCCGAGATTGTCGTGGTCAGGATCGGCGGAAGCATCGGAGATCGTGGTATCCTGGAGCTCGTCTGCTGGGAAGTTCGCCTCGAGCCACTGGTCCCATGGCACGCTGTCGCTAACTGCGAACCTATTGCTATCGCTGTTTGCGATCTCGCCGTATACGATGCCTAGGCCGGCGGTGCTCATGAAGACACGGCCGTAGACATTCATGTCGCCGATGACGAAGTGGCCGTTGGCGGGACCGCCGAACTCGTGGGCGTCGTCATTGACGCGAGTCCAACTGCTTCCCTCGTCGGTCGAGCGGTAGAGCCCGCGTTGTCCGTCGATGGTGCCCCAAATGTAGACCGTCAGGTAGTCGGCATCCGGAGCGGCGACGCCGACGCCGACGGCTTCGCAGTAGGTAACGCCGGCGATCGTCTGGAAGGTCGAGCCTCCATCGGTGGAGCGTCGCAGGCCCTGGCTGTTGAGGGCTGCCCAAAGGTGCCCTTCCTTGCCTGGAACGACGGTCAGCCGCTTGGAGCCCCAGTTCGGCAAGGAGCCGACTACGGAGAAACTGGCACCCTTATCGGCACTTCGGTAAAGGTTGCTTCCGCTGTAGACGTAGAATGTGTCCGCGTTTACGGGGTCGGCCACTGGACGGGCGTTGGAGACGGGTAAGCCGGTCACCGGGGTCCAGGTTTGGCCCGCGTCGTCAGTACGGTAAGTCGTGGAGGAGTTTTCGGGGCAGTGGAGCAGGACGCTGCCATCTGCGGAATAGGCGAGGAGCCCTTTGCTTCCCTTTATTGTGGGGGATGCGGCCCAGGTGGAAGCGCCGTCGGTGGATAGGTAGAGCGAGGAGCCAGCCCGAGCGACGTAATTTGGCTCGAGCGCGGCGAAGGCGAGTCCGGGAGTGGTGCCCATGCTGGGGTTGTGATTCGGCGCGTATTGGGAAGGGTCGTGGTGCACGAAGCCGTCGTAGTCGCCGATGGCCGAGATGAGCGGGCCATCCTTCACGCTCACCAGGTCCAAGGCCACGGTTTCCTCCAGTCCCTTGACGTCGAAATGCCAAATGGTGGGCGTAGCATCTATGTCGTCGGTGCGGAAGATGCCGTTGCCCGATACCACCCAGGCTCGTTTGGTGTTGAAGGGATCGAACTCGATGGAGCCAGCCCAGTGAATGGTTTTGCCGAGGATCCAGGTCACTCCGTCCGGATCGACCTCGAATCCGCGAGCGATCACATTGGTCCAGCTGGCGCCTCCGTTGTCGGAAGTGTAAATCTGGTCGCCCCAGCCGGAGCCTTGAGCCATCCAGGCGTTGATGGTGGAGAGGACGAGCCTCTGGGGATTGGAGGGATCGACGGAGATGCCCCCGAAGGCACGGGTCATGTTAGCGGGGGTGACGTTGGTCCAGTCGCCGGTCGCTGTATTGTATTTCCAGACTTGGCCGTGGTCCATCGGCTGGTTGAGCGAAGTGTCCGAGAGTCCATGCGGGCCGGGTCCGTCCGCGTAGGTGAGGTAGAGATTTCCGTCGCTAGCGAGCACGGCGCGATGAGGCATGAGGTCGGTTGGGGCGTCGGCGATGGGCGTAAAGGAGGCTCCGGCGTCGTCGCTACGGTGAAGGTTTTCGCCATAGCGGGAGACGCCGACGAAGAGGGTTTGGCTTGCCCCGTTGGAGGCGCTGCTCGGATCGAGCACGACGAGGTTGACGCCGTTTTGGTTCGGGGTGGTGGTGACGTCTAGGGAGTTGAGCCGGGCCCAGGTTTTTCCCCCGTCGAGGCTCTTGAAGAGGCCGGTCCAGCGTGAGCCGCTATAGAGCACCTCGCCGTTGTTGGGGTCGACCTGCAGGCGTTCGCCAGATTGTCGGCCCATGCCGTTGCCGTGCACTTTGAACTGGGCGCTAACGTCCACGATCTCGAAGCTAGCTCCATAGTCGTCGGAGCGGAGTATGGCGGTCCGCCCGTTGTTGAAGTAGGAAGTTCCGGCAAGCAGGTAGACCTTGTTGGGCGAAGACTCGTCGATGGCGAGCGACTCGATGCCGAGCAGGCCGAGCTCGTCGGCGGAGACCTCGAAGTTCAGGGGAGTCCATTCGCCGGCCTCGCCAGCTTCGCTGTCCCAGCGGTAGGCTCCGCCGACGTCGGTGCGGGCATAGTAGAGCCCTTGCTCGCTCTTGCTGGTGATAATGCCGGACACGAAGCCGCCTCCGCCCATGCGGACGGTGTCCCACGAGTAGCTTTCTTCGGCGCCCATGGCGCTGGAGAGTCCTAGGAAGAAGCTGATGGCTGCGGCGGCGACACGCTTTAGCGAGAAAATTGTGGTGAAGTATGGCATGATTGGTAAAGTGAATCGAAAGTCCAGGCGCAGGGCGCAATGAAGGCAGCGCACGTTCGAAAAAAAGGCAGAAGGTACCAAATATGGTAGTGAACGTCTGTCGCGAAAATGTGCGATGGTCGTCCGGGATGAAAATTAGAGCTCTTTTCTGTAAGCGAGTTGCGGCTCGCAATTGGATCGTCTACTCTTGGTCTTTCTAGCCGTCTCGCCCTGCCGAGATCTGGATAGGCAGGGCTCTGTTTGCCTGCTGCTTGAAACTCAATGACGGCTATAGGGCACTGGCCTCCGACCTTGGGATGAAGTCGTAGGCTGTGCGGCAAGCAACTCATCTCTAATGTTTCAAGGAATGAGTAGGTTGCCCACAAAGGACGCGAAGAGACGCGAATTCAATTCGATCAGTGCGGGTAGCTTCGTGGATTTTGGTGCCCTTCGTGGGCCAAGAAGCTGCGACAGGCAGTTACCTCGCTTTTGTGCCGCTTTCAATCTATTGCAAGTTGCAGATAGAAAGCCGGAATTGTACGCGCCGACTTGTTGAGCGAAACGAATCGACCGGACTTGTCCCTTGGCGTGCCCGCATTCTGGATACGCTTTAAAACGCCTCGTTTCCGCGTCCTCGGCTTGCTCTTGCTGCCCGATCCTAGCTCCGCTCAAGCGGCAGCTCTCGCACGCGTCGTGCCCCGGACGCAAAAAAACGCTTCCATGCAAGGAAGCGCGTACCGAGCCTGCGACAAGAGCCAAAAAGCAAAACGCATATAGGGCATCCAGCTGAGCCCGACGTTCACCGCGGCTTGTTCAACCATGGGTCAATGCGAACCTACGGTTCGAAGGTCCCTTTATTGTTAGCTTTAGTTTTAATTGTATTTAGAGAATCCCAAAGAGTGTCCTGCAGTTCTTTAGGTCCTCGGAAATTCACTTTCATCTTTTTGTGTCCATCGGTGAGGAAGAATGAAAGGTGGATCCTCTGAACACCTTCTTCTTCTTTTTCCATGAACCAGTTTTTGTAACCCTTGAAATCACCGCATACTACTTCATCAAGAATGTGAAATTCTGAATCTCGAAAGCTAGCCTCATTGAAACTCCTATAGTACATCTTCAATTCCTTTTCGATCCATTCGTCAAATGATGGTTCAGGAGTCCCTCTTTCTTCCCAGTATTTGAAATCTGGGAACATAATGCCAACTATAGCTGGTTGCGGCATATCGCTCCACTCGAACACATACGCTTCCATGTTCATCTCAGGTCTGATCATGATTTTATCAGTCGTTCCTTCGGGGCTAGTGAACGCTATCGATAGACCGTCAATTTCCTTTGAGAACAGGGGCGACGAAAATAGGAAAAGGATTGTTAGGAGTGTTCTCATTTCTTTAGCGAACGTCGAGCTCAGTCGACAAGGCCTAGGCTATCGTTTGAATTTCTGGGGTGGTTGATTTTCATGGGGTCGTAGTGAAAGAGGCGGGCGTTTGCCGCAGTTGCCTGCAGCGTCTGGTTCGAACTATTCTAATTCTATTCTGTAGTTACGATCACGATACTTTTTCTTTTCTTCTTTCGTGATTGGATCGTTGTTCGGTTGATTCTCGATCGTGAAGTCGACAATTCCGTGCATCTTAAACGTGATGATAAAAACATCGTCTTTGTTTACGCTGAATCTCAAACCTTCGAAAACGTCAAAATCGATAGGTCTCGCAAGCTTCTTGCCAAGTCTCTTGGGGGAGCTAGGCCATCCTCCGAAAGCTCTTCTGTACTGAATCGCCGCCTTCCCAATCTTCGACGCCATCAGCACATGATCCTTCGATTCGGGCTGTTCCAGCTTCGTTAGGGTATCGATGGGGTCCTGGCTTGGACCGGATGTCGTTTGACAGCCAGAAAGCACTAGGAATAGGGCTGTTGCTGTTGTAGCTAAGAGTTTCATTCTTCTTCGAACTCAGAGGTCTCACGCGGGCGCTTGCGCTCGTTGTGAGCACCGACTTGATATGCTTATTTTTTATGAGGTTAGTAATTTGAAAATGAATAGTCCAAAGCCCAAGCTAAAGATCAGTAGATCCATAAATTTTTTCTTCTTTTGATCTTTGTATTTTGGGAATGAAGGGAAGGATGTGAATCTTCTGAGTAGTTGGATTACGCCGAATGAGAGAATGCTCATTTGGAAGGCAACTATGGGTAATGCGTAAATGATCTGTTCAGTCCTGCTAAGTGGTCCAATTATTGTCGGAAAGGGGTATAAGTAAAATAGCAGGGCTAATAGAAAAGCCATGGCGTCTACTGAAAACGGTAATCGTTTCATGTGGCCCGTTGCTTCCATTTTGTTCTGCATATCGCTGAAGCCATACGCGGAGGTCAGTCGCGGAGCGACTGGCCGGAGTTGTATGAGCTGACTTGTTAGATAATCTTTATATTCTTGTGGTTTATGTTCGATCGAATGGGAAGTAGTTCAAGTAGCTCTCCATCGTTGAATAAGCCCCATCCTGAAACCCAAAGGTATTCGTCATTTACGTTTGTACCTTCTTTCAAGTTCCAAGCTTTTATTTCATCTATCTCTTTGTGCTCTTCTTTCGCTTTGTTCCAGTTTTCGAGGTTAGGGTAAATGATCACGAAAACGCTCATCGAATCTTTGTTCTTTCGATCTGTTTCGATGCAGAGCGTTTCAAATTCGTCTGGTGGGAATGAACCTTCCCATTCAAGGTCTTCAATCTTCGGCAATTCCGGACTGGCGAAAACCGAACACGTGAGAGACAGAAGTAGGGTTGCTAGTAATTTATTCATCTAACGCCGAGGTGTCACGCGGAGGGGGCGCAGCCCCCGGAGTTGTGACCACCGACTGGTTCACCGGTTTTTATTTTTAGGATTCCTTCTGAGATTCGCTCGAAAACCTCATCTGAAATATTTGCAGTCGAATCGACTCCAAACCACTTTTCGAACTCTTCTCTCACGACAAGTTCGATTTCTTTTCTTTCATTCAATTCTTTGATCCTAGGAATTATCGTTCCGACCTCTGGCTCGTACTCGTCGGTGTTTGACTCGAAGTTGATTCCCATAGGGTCGATTTCGAAAAGCAGCGAAGAGATCGATTCGTAAGTAGCGGCGAACTCTTTTTTAGTTCGTTTGCGTGCTTCTCGGATTCGATCTCGATCTGTATTCATTATTCTGGTGAACGTGAGACTGTGTCAAAAGGCGAACAGAGTCGCAGGCCCAGACCGGTTCGGGTTTAATCTGTAGGATTCTGTGGATACTCCACCCGAGCGCGTTT
>JBNKSG010000201.1:0-6928 GCA_050297195.1 Opitutaceae bacterium
CCCTCCGCGGCTTCACCGACCACGAGATGCTCGACGACATCGGCCTCGTTCACATGAACGGAAGGATATACGACCCGCTCCTGGGAAGGTTCTTGAGTGCGGACAAGGTTATTGATGGCGTCACGACCCTTCAGGGGTGGAATAGATACTCTTACCTCAAGAACAACCCGCTCAACAAGACAGACCCGACTGGATACTACGGAGCAGTTCCTGCGGCGGCACTCCAGATGACTGGAATGAGTGCCGAAGACTCCTACGAGCTGGCGAATAGGGCTGTGATCAATCGAGAGGATCTGGCTGGCGTCATGGACTCGGTCTCGCAAGGCTTTGTCACGACAGTCTCGACTTTGACGACTCCGACAGCGGCGGGCATGAGCATGGGTGCGCCCATGTCGCAACAGCAGCTTCAGCACTTGGAGACTGCTCAAGCCATGCACAGTGACGCTACCGAAAAGGTATCGAACGCAGTTCGAGATGGGGTCTCAGCTGTCACAGGGACTTCCTCTGACAGTACTCGCCGACAGATGGCTGAAACAGTCACTGACGTTAATACAGCTGCGGCAGGGATTGCTACGCTAGGAGCTGAACTCGCATCAAGCGTGAAGTCGCTTGTGAAGAACTCCCCGAAGTCCGGCTTGATCAGCAAGATAAAGAATATCTTTAAGAATAGTGATGCCGCAAAGACAGAAACGGTTCAGCGTGTGATGTCGAAAGCGGAACTAAAAGCGACAGAGGAAACTGGATTAATAAGAGGTGGAAGGGATGGAACCCATCATGTTAGCGATGCGGCGAACTCAGATGCCGGAAGAGCACAGCAACGTTTGGCTCTTCCCCAGAAACCAGAAGTCAGGGCGACGCTAGAAGTTCCTGAAGGGAAGTTTTCACCTCCGTCAAAAGTCGAACCTGCAAACAATATGCCCGGAGGTGGAATGGAACGGACTGCGACTGGAGAGATTCCGGTAAAAATCAAGAAAGTCGATGAGCTATAATATAGAATCGAGATCAGTTGTTCTTTCGCTAAGTGATCCTTGGGAGCTTGGGGAATCCTTGGGATGGAAGCCGCAAAAGGGAGAAATAGTGAAATCAGAAATGGATGATCGAGGTGGACGAGTTCTGATCAAACTCGATCAAGCAATCGTCCATCGAGATGTTGCATATCAGTTTGTTGTCGCAAGCCCTCGTCACGAAGGGGAGCGTTTAGATGTAGGTAATTTGAGTGCAAAAACGTTTTGCTCTTTTACAGGTATATCGGATGAACACGCAGGATCTGAGAATCCATTATCGCTGGAGCATTGGCGTGGAGGGCTGGCTTTTATTGGTGACGTCCTTTCCGAATAGGAAGGGGGGCGATTGAAAGGATCAGCTCTTAAAACCTGATGTCCTGCTAGGGACATCCGAAAGGCACCAAACGTCGAATGTCAAATCGACGACTGATCCAACTTTAGAGAGATTAAAAGTGTCATTCCTTTACCTTTGCGGTTTCTATTAATCCAACTTCTGGATACTCAACTTGCGTTCAACTCCTCCAATGTGGCACATACTCCTCCGGAGTCGTCGGGCCGTTGGCCCCATGCCAGTCGTCCCGCCTGTCATGTCATGTGCTTTGCTTCGTCGGCACGCTGGTCCCGCTAAGCGGGACCAGCTCTTCGCCTCCTTACATAATTAGGGGGAGTTGAAAAGGGACAGGCTATTTATTTGCGTTGTCGTCTTGCGGATTCTTGAAGCCCGGATAGGCTTTCCCTATGCGACAGAGGCGAGTGAGGGTGGAGGACGTTGGTGCGGTCTACCATTGCATCTCTAGGATTGTGGGCGGCGACTTCCTGCTTGAGGGGGATCGGGAGAAGGAGGTGCTTCGCAACCAGATTTGGAAGGTGGCGGACTTTTGCGGGGTGGAGGTGCTGACTTACTGCATCATGTCCAACCACGTTCACATCCTGTTGCGTACGCCTGATCCGAAATTTCTGAAGAAGCTGACAAACGCGGAGCTAATCAGGCGGGCGAAGCGTATCTACTCTGCCGAGAAGGCGGGGACTTTCGAGCAGGGGTTGACGGATGCGGAAGCGGACGTTCGCGAGCGGTTTCGTTCCCAGTTGCTCTCGCGCATGGGTGACGTTTCCCAGTACATGAAGGAGCTGAAGCAACGTTTCTCTATCTGGTACAACAAGTCGCATAAGCGTATTGGTACGCTTTGGGCGGAGCGCTTTAAGAGCGTCTTGATCGAGGACGAGCCGATGGCGCTTTCGACGGTCGCGGCGTATATCGAGCTCAATCCGGTGCGTGCGGGAATTGTCGATGATCCGGCTTCGTACCGTTTCTGCGGATACGCGGAGGCGATGGGTGGCTTCAAACCGGCTCGAATGGGGATCTGCTCTTTGTTTGGCGGGAGAGAGTCCTGGGATGTGGCGGGGGGCCGATATCGGGTGGTTATTTTCGGAAAAGGTCAGAGTTTTGACGCCAGCCGGCTAGGTCGGTCGGTGGACGCAGAAAAGGCGGCCCGGGTGATGAACGAGGGAGGACGGATCGCGAAAGTTGAAGCGCTGCGCTGTCGGGTCCGTTATTTCACGGATGGCTCGGTGCTTGGCTCGAAGGAATTCGTCCAAGGATATTTCGAGGGCCATCGCGACCGCTTTGGGGCGAAACGACGGGACGGTCCGAGATCGATGGGAGGAAGCGACTGGGGAGCTTTGGCCTGTATTCGAGACTTGAGGACTGATGTGTTCGGGTAGTTGCTCGTGCTCGTTCCAGAGGCGTTTCATCGTGGTAGATAAACTCTGCCGCTCGCTGTTTACTTTCCACTGCTTTTGGTGATGAACCTTTTTAATCGGCCCTATCCCCGCGTCCGTCGCGCCTCCGCTTGCGGAGGCCAAGGCAGCGACCGTCGCGCCAGCCGTCGCAAGCGGCGACACTATCTAGCGCTTGACGCAGCTCGAAATTTCGAGCGTAGCAAATTGTCTGTGCATAAGCGCCTTGCTATTAACTGGAAGGGTTGCGGCTGCTTGTAGGGGAACGGGTGAAGAAAAGGACTGGATAATTTGCGCGAATTGAAACCATTAGCTCCGCTTCTTCGTAAAACCCTGATAACTTACCTCCTACTTTATCCAATGACTACCGAAAGAACCGTCGGTTACGGCTGCCGGCGACGCCTGTGGGCTGCTCATGCGCTTGCCCTCTATTTGTGCCTCAGCTCGCCTCGAGGGGGCCGGGCCGAGGACCATGTTTCCTTCAAGTGGCAGGACTACGCCGAGGACGACGGCCGAATCCGCGTCATTTCCCGCTACTTGGGATTCGAGAAGGAGATCAACGCGAATTTAGTTCTCAAGGCCCATGGGGTGCACGACGCGATTTCCGGGGCCAGCCCGCTGGGCGCCCCGTCCCGGGACGGTGGCGAGACGGTACCGAAAGGCGAGTTGACGGACGTGCGCGAAGCGGGCGTGGTCGATCTCGATTGGATACATGGTCTGCATCGCACCAGCTTCCAGTATGCCTACAGCGACGAGCCGGATTTCCTGTCCAAGGGCTACTCCATCACCAACACGACCGAGATCAACAAGCGCAATACGGGGCTCACGCTAGGCGCCTCCTGGGTGGACGACGACGTGCGTCCCCGCTTTTTTGAAGTCGGGAGAAAGAAGGACAGTTTCGATTTGCTGTTCGGGCTCAGCCAGGTGGTCGACAAGAACACCGTTGTCACCTTGAACCTCACCTACGGCGAGAACGACGGCTATCTCAACGATCCCTACAAGCTGGCCACCCAAGACGTGTTGTTCGAACCGCTGCCCGGTTTCGAGATCCTTCTGCCTGACACCCAGTTTCGGGAAAACCGTCCGAACGCTCGCGAGCGCCGCATCGTATTCGGAAACATCAAGCGGTTCTTTCCCCAGATCGACGCGAGCGTGGATATCGACTACCGCTACTTCGACGACGACTGGGGAATCGAAAGCCATACCTTCGATATCGAGTGGTATCAAAAGATTGGCGAACGGTGGGTTATTCGGCCCAAGTACCGCTTGTACCGGCAAAGCTCGGCGGACTTCTACGCGTACGAATTCGACGATGTCGATTTCGAGCTCAACGACGATCAGTCGGGGGTCGGTCCCTATTGGACTGCGGACTACCGTTTGGCCAAGCTGGAAACGGAATCCTTGGGGCTGAAAATCGTATTCAAGCTAAACGAACGCCTCAGCTTCGATGTGAGCTACGAACGATACAAGATGAAGGGTCGCGACGAGGAGACGATCGCTGATGCGTTTCCCAGCGCGGACGTCGTAACGATTGGTTCTGTCCTATGGTTCTAGAGCCACAGTCAACACCGGCCGCGACCGAAGCCAAGTTGTCTTACGACTCGGCCAGTCTGCTGTATTCGCTGGCCTTCCATGCCATGGGCACCGAGTGCAGGGTGAGTTTCCCTGCCTCGTCCCAGTCGGACGCGATGGCTTTTTGCCAGGAAGCGATCCAGTGGGTGATGGATTTCGAGGCGAAGTATTCGCGATTCAGGTCGGATAGCTTGATCAGCCGCATCAACCGCATGGCCGGACTGGACTGGGTGGAGGTCGACGCGGAAGTGGAAAGCATCTTACTCATTTGCGACGACCTCAACCTGATGACGCGCGGCGTGCTGGATCCGACGATGCTGCCGCTGGTCGAACTCTGGGACTTTCGCAAGAAGCGGGACCTGCTGCCGTCCGAAAGCGAGATCGCGTCCGCTTTGCGTCTCGTCGGCTGGAGCAAGGTCCTGCGTCGGCCAGGGGAGGTCATGCTGCCGGAAAAGGGAATGTCCTTGGACTTGGGAGGTTTTGGCAAGGAATATGCGGTGGATAAGGTGGCTGCCCTCGCGGTGGGTTACGGTTTCGAGGGTTGTCTGGTCGACTTCGGTCGCGATATCCACGCGGTGGGTACACCTCCAAACTGGCCGGCTTGGCATGTCGGCCTCGAGAATCCGGAAACGCCCGGATCGGTCTGGTCGAGCATTGCTGCCAAGGACGTGGGGATAGCGACCTCCGGAGACTATTGCCGGTACTTCGAGTATCAGAATATCCGATACGGGCACATCATCGATCCGCGTAGCGGCAGGCCGGTTCGAAACGAGGCCCTATCCGTCACGACCATCGCGAACTCGTGTCTGGAGGCGGGGGTGATGTCGACGGCAGCGTTCGTACTCGGACCGGTGGAAGGCTTCGATCTGATCGAGGAGACCTTTGGCGTAGACGGCTGCTTTTTTATGGAGAACGGGGTGAAGCAATCGAAGGAGTTTTTAAGACATGTGGTGGAGTAAGAGAATCGGAAGGCTGGCCGATGCCACGGTATCGGTGATGCCGACGTCTTTCCTGATCGGTAGGGACGGAGTGGTGCTAAACAGGCACGAAGGATGGAGAGGCGCTCGCAGCAAGAAGCAATTGGAGCAGGAGCTTGAGGAGATATTTAGCAATGATGAAGAATAGAAGATCTGGATACAGGAAGCGGACTGTGGCATTGCTGTTGTTCGGCTTGAGCCTCTTGGGCGGAGGCTGCACCACGGTCGAGCCTTGGGAGAAGGGAAACTTGGCCGACTACACCATGCGGTCGGATCGCGATGATCTAGCGACTGTCGTGACTGGGCATATTC
The DNA here is from genome assembly GCA_050297195.1 of Opitutaceae bacterium. Taxonomy (GTDB): domain Bacteria; phylum Verrucomicrobiota; class Verrucomicrobiia; order Opitutales; family Opitutaceae; genus Pelagicoccus. The sequence continues at coordinate 5,603 of JBNKSG010000201.1, forward strand.
AGTTTTCGAGAGAGGCCACTGCCGGAGGCGAAGGCGTTGGTGGCGGTGGCTGCGGTTGCAACTGATAGCAAGGAGGATACGAAGATGTGGATACAGATGAAACTGGCTCGCTACCAAGTGGCAATTTACAGTTTGGCGCTGCTGTTGCAGCGGGCACCCTTAATCAGAAGCGTGATCTCGATCGAAAGGGTCTTGAGAGCGCCAATGGCTCAAATCGTTCGCTGGGCCACCGTGGGAGCGACGGCCTTAGGTAGCATGAACACCTACACGGGGGCTTCGACGCTTGTTGCCACTCCGGGCAACCCGGCAGAGGGCGAGGTCGGCGAGGAGTTTGCCTTGGTTTTGCAGGTTACCGATACCCAGGTTCCGGCTCAATCTTGGAGGATCGAGGGAAGCTTGCCTCCTGGATTGGGAATAGTAGGACTTACGGGTGGAGTGGTAAACGTTCGTGACCTGACTATTGCAGGGGTTCCCACGACCGCTGGCCTATATAGTTTTCAAGCGAGGCCGTGGAGTATGCTGAACGGAACAGGCGAAACCACGAAATCCGGCGCTTTCTCTATCCAAATCAATATTACAGGAGAAGTCCTGCCTCCGGTTGCGCCGGATGTCCTTGTCAGTCGAACGAATGGGGGCTTCCTGATCGAATGGGTAGTGACCGAAGGCCATACCTACACCCTGGAAACGTCGACAGACCTAGCCACCTGGACCGAGGATGGGCGAACGATCGTCGCGGAGGGCGCCAAGCGCGTTGCTTCTGTGACAGAGCAGGAAGTCGGGAAAAAACGTTGGCTGCGCGTCAAGCCGGCTCGCTAGGCCCTGATCAAAACGCAGCGCGTGCTTGAGCTTGCGTGTTAGGTCGTATTCGGCATTCAAATACGCTAGCTGAAGCCCGCGCGACGACTTCCATCCTCTGAATGGAAGCGTTGCCCTCCACGTTGGCGGTCAGAGGGTCGTTGCTCTGGCAGCGTCTTCTCTTTCATCGCTAGCCCGGGCACTCTTTCGGTGGCCTTTCCAGCCACCGGAATCGCCGCTCCAACGATTCGGACGAGTCGTTGGGCCTGCCTGCTAGTTTGAACCAGAGGCGGGCGGGGCGTATCCGGTCTTTTCGGAAAAGAACTCTCGAATCGAAGCCCCAAGGCGAGATAACAAAAGGCAGCATTCTTGGTGGATGGAATGCCGATGACAAAGGTATTGGAGCGCCCCCTTTTGCACTCGTCCCCTTTTGCACTCGTTCAACGCCGCCGCCGAACTTGAGAAAGAAGGTATCCACTGTAACCTTACACTTCTCTTCTCTTTGGCCCAAGCCGTACATTGCGCGGAGAG
>JBNKSG010000202.1:0-6872 GCA_050297195.1 Opitutaceae bacterium
TCCCTTGCCGCCGAACATTTCCTTTTCGCCAGGGACACCGAGGAGCCTTGGCGAGGCTCCGGTGGAAATGATGACGGACTTGGCTTTGTACTCCTTGTCGCCGGCCTTAAGCGTGTAGGGCGACTGGGAGAAATCGACGGCGTCGATAGTGGCCTGTCCAAAGCGAGTGCCGAAGCGGGTGGCTTGCTTGCGGAGATTGTCCATGAGCATGAAGCCGTCGATGCCTTCGGGGAAGCCGGGAAAGTTTTCCACTTCGCTGGTTTGGGTAAGCTGGCCGCCAGGCAGAGTGCCCTCGAGCACGAGCGGATTCAAATTCGCGCGAGCAGTATAGATGGCGGCAGTGAGACCTGAGCAGCCGGTTCCGATGATGATGACGTTTTCTACTTCGGCAGACATGAGTGATATTCTAGAATCTTATGAACGAAGGGAGTGCGGAAAGTCATGCAGCAAAGCGATGCTGATGGGTTTGGCAATGGGAGAATTGGTAACGGGACGGATAGATTGGGCAGGAATTGATCGCATACGTTTTGAGGTTGCGATTGGGACGGGTCCTTGGCGGTTTGGTGGACATGGCTGGAATCATCGATTCGCACACGCATTTGCACAGTTTCGCCCTCAAGGGCGTTTTGGAACAGACGCTGGAGGCTGCCGCTGAAGCCGGGTTGGAGCGACTGGTGACGGTGGGGACGGACACGGACGATTGGGATGTCTATGCGGAGATGGCGGAAAAGTACTCGCAAGTGGACTACACGGTGGGGCTTCATCCGTGCTCGGTCGAGGCTGACTGGGAAAAGGGCTTTTCACAGGTCGAGGCGTATTGGTCGCGGGAGCGGAAACCGGTGGCGCTCGGCGAAATCGGGCTGGATCGTTTCCATCTACCTCGCAACGACGAGGCCGCTGCGAAGGAGATTTTCGAACTGCAAGTGGCGGCCTGTAAGGCTCAGCTAGAGGTGGCGAAGAAGTTGGACGTGCCGGTGGTCATCCACTCGCGGGGAGCCTTCGAGGAGTGCGTGGATTTGATCGACGCCAGCGGAGTGGACTGGACAAAGGTGGTGTTCCACTGCTTTTCCGAGGGTCCGGGCGAGATGAAGCAGCTGTTGGATCGGGGAGGCTTCGGTAGCTTCACGGGCGTGATCACGTTCAAGAATGCGGAAAGCGTGCGGGAGTCGGCTAAGCTGCAGGGGCTGGATCGTTTGATGATCGAGACGGACGCTCCCTACCTGGCTCCGATGCCGAAGCGGGGGAAACCGAACGAGCCGGCGTACTTGGCCTACACGGCGGCGTATTGCGCGGAGCTGTTTGGCGTTTCGCCAGAGGCGTTCGCGGAAAAGACGACAGCTCGGGCGAAGGCGTTTTACGGGCTGGTATAGGGACACGGGGAATCGCGTGACAACAGTCTTCGCTCGGCAAGCGAGCTACGTCCTGTCATGAGCACGCTCCCACACTGATCCTGCGCTGTTGGGATCTTGCAGGGCGGATGGGGTGGCACCCGTCCCTCGAGAAAGGCCTATTCGAGTTGGAGTCCGCCGGTGTGGCATTCGGCGCAGGTGAAGCCGAGGTAGGAGCCGTCGGGGTGGTCGAATTCGGTTTCGGGCGAGGTGGCGAAGGTCATGTTGCCAGGTTCGCCTTGCGAGATGACGTCGTGGCAGGTGTGGCAGTTTTTTGCGGAGAGCGTTATGCTGCCGTCGAAGGTGCTGTGTTTGTCGTCGTGGCAGCGGAAGCAACCGAGGGTGTCCTTGTGTCCGATGTGGTCGGGGTAGGCGCGCCAGTCGGCTTTCATTTCCGGGAAGATGTTTTTCGCGTAGAAGTCTTGTACGGTCGCGATGGCTTTCTCGATGGCGGGAGCGGGGCCTTTGAGCTCTTCGCGAAGCGTCTTGGTGATGGCCTCATGGGCTTCTTCCCTTGTTTCGAAGGTGGGGTCGAGGGCGCGGGCTACGACGTATTTGAGTTCGGGGATTTCCATTGAGAGGTGACCGTGATGAAGGGCGCGGTCGACAAGGTCGTTCGGTTTTTGGAAACCGTGGGCGGGGCGGCTATGGCAGTCGATGCAGTCCATGGTTTGCGTGTCGCTGACCAAATTGAGGTCTGGCACGTCTTCGGCGTCTTCGGCGGGGGTGAAGGTGTATTCGGTGACCTTGCCTTGGGCGTTGGTGACTTTGATCCAGGGGATTATGTCGGCGTTTTCCTGGGCGGTAGTAAATTCGATCTTGATGTCCCGCTTCGCGTGCCAGTGGATACCTTTGGTTTCCGCGTCGGCCGTTTTTTCGGGGCCGAGTTTGAGGCGGAGGGTCACGGAGAAGGGGGTGTTTTCGTCGTCGCTGAGGAAATGGTGGTAGGTTTTGGCGACGTCCTTGAAGTCGGGTCCGTCTTCGTGGCACTTGTTGCAGCTTTCTTCGGTGGTCGGTAGGTAGTGTGGGTCGGCCCGCAGCGGGGTCGGGTACTTTTTGAAGGCGAGCGAGTAGACCTTGTAGATCCCGTGCCATTTGGCCTTGAAGGCGCCTTTCGCACCTGGGCCGACGTGGCAATCGACGCAGTTCAGATGCGAGTGGATGTCGCCGGGGTAGGCATCGAATTCAGGCTCCATGACGGAGTGGCAGAGCACGCCGCAAAACTGATTGGAGCTGGTGTAGGTGTAGGTCTGGTAGCTGCCCATGCTGGTGGCGAACATGAAGACCATGGCGGCTCCGATGAAGGCTCCGAAGATGCGACGATCTTTCAGCTTGGAGAGGTCGAAGCGAAGGGTGATGCCGATCCCGCGCCGCTTGCGCCAGTGCCAGAGCCAGCCCACGAAGGTAAGCAGGGAGCCGAAACCGAAGAAGAGCGGGGCTACGATGTAGCTGAGAATGCCGACGTAGGGGTTCGACCCTCCGGTGACGAGGTCGAAGCCGATGAGAAGGAGGAATGCGAAGAAGCTACCTCCGACGATGATCAAGCCGCCAAGGCTCAGCCAATTGCGAAAGTGCAAGAGGAGTCCACGTTTGGTGGGCTCGTCGTTGTCTTTATTTGGCATATTTGGGATCTGGATACGGTGAGGCGAATCGGCCTTTCTCGCTGGGATAAGCCGCTAGGTAATTTTTTTGGATGACCTTGGACTGTGGGGGAACCTTACTTCTCCAGGGAACGAACGTAAGCGAGTAGGGCATCGATTTGCTCATCTGTGTAGTCCTCGCTGTAGGCGTTCATGGTGAATTCCCCGTCCTCCTTGATGCCGTCCTTGATGGCTTTGGTGATTTCCTCGTCCGACATCTCGGCTTGTACCTCGGGCTTGCGGTAGTCTTTGAGGCGAAGCTTGCGGCCTTTCTTGGTGAGCCCGCTTCCGTCTTCAGCGTGGCATTTGCGGCAGTCTTTCTCCCAGGCTGCGGCAGCGTCGAAGTCTTCGGCTGAGAGGGCGCTGCCGATATATGCCGCGAGGGCGATGATCGTGTAAGGTGCTATTTTCATTTCGAATCTGGATGGTAACTTGGTTGTTTAGAAGCGATAGCGGATGGAGCTGTAGAGCACTTGGGCGTGGTAGTCGTTGTATCCACCCGACGCCTTGTCATCGCTGTCGTAGTAGGAGTAGCGAAGGGTGAGTTGAGCGTTGTCGGTGAGCTGGCGGGTGTAGGTCGCGCTGACGCCGGTTTCGGTGAGGTCTTCGCCGTAGGGCTGGGCGAACTCGCTATTGTCGACGTAGTTGTCTACGGTGTTGTAGTAGAGGGTGACGGCTGCGTTTGAGATGTCGTCGATGCCCCAGGAGGCGGAGAGGTTTCCGTTCCAGAAGTCGCCGTCTAGGACTACGACTGTATCCGCTACGCCACCACCGATGGTGGATACGGGGGATTCGCGTGAATCGTCCATGTATACCCCGGAAGCTTGGATGTAGAAGTTCTCGAAGGCTAGGGTGGCGGATTGGCTGAAAACGAGGGCTTTGCGATCGTAAGAGTGGGCCCACTCCAGTCCTTGGCCTTGGGAGTCGATCGTTGAGTCTTGGTAGTCGATACGAGTGAGTCCGCTGAGGTTCTTGGCGGCCTTCCAGCGAACGGATACGTTGATGTCATCGGTGGTGAAATCCTGGGCCGAGGTAAAGGCTGGATAACCGCCTTCGTCGGGGTCGATGATGTGGTTGAACTTGTTGTCCCGTTCCTTGTGGTAGACGTTTACGAAGTAGCGTAGGTCAGAGCTCGGGTAGAACTTGGCGCTGGCGGAAATCTTGAGGACGTCGCGTTCGTTGTTGGAGAGGCGTTCCAGCAGTTGGTCTCCGGATTCGATGTTGAATTCTTCTTCGAGCTGATCGCCGTCGCCTGTTGTATAAAGGATGGCGGCACTGTAGACTGCGTCTTCCTTGCCGGTGTAGGTGAATTCCGCGGACGCAGCGGCGTCTTTCCAGTCGCTGTGACCGGCAAGGCCGATGTCGTGAGTTTCGAATATGTTGGTTGAGGTGGAGAATTCCGTTTCCGTAAAATCGCTTTCGATACCTGTATTCATTTCTTCGAGACGGATTGAATAAACCGCTTTCCAGTGCTTCGCGGGTTTGTTCATCCAGTTTGCATTGAGCAGCCATTGATCGATTTGGCTGTCGGCCATGAGATTGGTCCAGCCGTGGTCGCGGCGCTGGCCTTGAAAGTCGACGTCGAAGGGAGCGTCGAATTGGCTGCCGAAGATTCTGCTTCCGGAAACGTTGGTATCGATTTCGGTGTAGGCGATGCCGGCGGTGAAGGTGTTTTTTTCGTCGATCTCAGTTATCGAGGAGAATCGGGCACTGAACAGGTCGCTGTCGTAGGTCTCGCGATGAGTGATGCGCCGGAAGGACGATTCGCCCGGACGGCGGGTCATCTTGCGGGCGTTGTTCGTATCGCTGGTTTCGCTACGGAGAGAGAAGCGCATCTTGGTATCGCCGACCTTTTCTTTGGCGATGACTTCGAATATATCCTTGGCCTCGTCGATATCCCAAAAAGTGGGGACGATGTTTCGGGTGTCGAACCCGTTGGTGAGGGTGGTGTCCGCCAGGGAAGTGGAGGACTTCATGCCGTTGCGTTCCAATCGCGTGTAGTGGAATTCTACGTCGGGCAGGTTTTCGAGCATGAGCCCGGCGGAGAGCTCGAACTTGCTGCGATCGATCGCGAGCTCGTCGTCGTAGATGTCGATCCAAGTGTCGCCTCCCGGGAAATAGCGTCCGCTGCCGTCGTAGAAGACGCGGTACTCTTCGTAGCGCAGCTTGAGGAAACCGACTTCCTCGTTGAGGAACTCCATGCCGAAAAGGTAGTCGTTGTTGTCGAACAGGGCCCGGCCTTCGACCGAAAATTCGGTGTAGTCGCCGATGTACCCTTCGTATTGGAAGCGTTCGATTCCTCCGTAGGCGTGCTTCTTGATCGGATGGCGGGCGAGGTAGGCGGCTTCGTTGCCGTCGTGGGAAGCGTGTCCGAGGGTGATGTCGACGTAGTTGCCCGAATCGGGAAGCTGGTCCACCGCGAGGGCGGGGCAGGCGAGGGCGGCGGCGAGAGGCAGGGCGCTCAGGCTTTTGAGGACTGAGGCGCGTGAAAGACTGTTCGAAACTGCATTTTTCATTGTGTGCTCCTTGTACTCAAAATGTTAATACCTGAGGGAGGAATTGACGTGAGAACCGTGAACGGACTCGTGGCAACCCGCAGTCCAGCAGGTGCCGCGGCTCACGAAGGAGGCATGGTTGCGGCCTCCGATGAGGATGACGTCAGGAGCTGTCTGCTGTTGGAAATGGCACTGCAGGCAAAGCATCTGGTTGCTGGTCTTGAGCATCTTTTCGCTAGGAGAGCCATGCGGCGAGTGGCAGACGGTGCAACCGTCGCGAGTGGCTTCGTGCTCGAAGACGAAGGGGCCTGCTTGGGCTTGATGGCAAGCGACACAGGTTTCGCTTGCTGTCATGCTGGCAACACCTCCGCCTTTGACGGCGGAACCGTGGTGTGGATCGTGGCAGTCGTTGCAGCTCACTTGGTCGCCAATGGGGTGAGCGTGGGCGAGGGCGAAAGAACCCTTAACGTCTAGGTGACATTGATAGCAGGTATCGGGATCCGCCTGGGGATTATGGATGGTGCCGATTTCGCCTCCGCTATCGTTATGGATGCTTCCCGGACCGTGACAGGCTTCGCAGCCCATGTTGACAGCATGGTTGCCGTCCGCCAGCAGTTTGGCGTGAGTGGAGGAGTCGAAGCCGGATACGATTTCTTCGTGACACTCCTCGCAGCTTTGCACTCCCATAAAGGATGCTCCTGGAATTTGCGGAGGTCGGAAATAGGCCTGGTAGTTGACGCTACAGGCAGCGAGGATAGCCATGACAGCTATGCCGCCAAAAATCGCGACTCTACTTCTGCGAGAGGCGCGGGAATGCGGGGAGGGGTGATCCTTCATGATACTACCAATTAGTTTGGGTTAAGAAGGGGAAGGGGTGGTGTATAAGAATAACTAATTAGAAGTCGCATCTAGGGCGAATTGAAGCTAATAAGCTATGAGGGGATTCTTTAAAGTACTCCATCAGGTGGATATCTCAACGGGATCAGGTGATTTAATTCGTCGAATTTAGGCGCTTCGGAAGGCTCCGATGAGGTGGGGCACTCTCGTTTTGATGAGAGCTTCGCATGTGGCAGGCACGAAAAAGCTGCGGCTGATTGAAGGACCGCAGCTATTAGGAAAGGGAAGCTTAGAAGGCGGCACGGGCCGCGATTGCCTACTTTTCGTCGAACTTGGTGGCGAACAGCTCCTCGAGGGCGTCGAGACATTCGGCGGCGTCGGGGCCGCTGGCCAGCGTCTTGATTTCGGAGCCTTTCCCGGCTGCGAGCATCATAAGGCCCATGATGGACTTCCCGTTCACTTGTTCGTCGTCTTTTTCGAAGAAGACCTCGGAGCTGAATTTATTGGTCACT
>JBNKSG010000203.1:0-6864 GCA_050297195.1 Opitutaceae bacterium
CACACCTTATTTCAATACGGGCGAGCCGATAGATAGCTTGGAGGTGGGCATCAACCGGATAGGCTTTCAAGAGCTCCACCGCATCGTGGGCGTGGCCTCGGTCGCGGGCGTTTTCAAGTATTGGAATCTCGCTTATAAGGTTTCGGGCGATGCCATTTGGCACAATGCCTTAGCGGTAGGAATCGCGATGGAGCAACTCGCTGCGGCCAATGGGGAAGATCGGGCGGATGCGTACACGGCCGGCCTCCTGAAATCGCTAGGAAAGCTGGTCATCGACAATTGCGCCAAGAGCCATGCCAAGCCGCCAATCTACGATCACGAAGCGGATTTGCCGCTGCTGATGTGGGAACAGGACGTCTTTGGGGCCACGAATTCGCAGATGGTGGAGAAGGTCATGGAGTCGTGGGGCTTCTCGGAGCGCCTGCTGGTCGGCATTCGCTACCATTACCAGCCTGACCTTGCTCCCGACGTGAACCGCTACGCGTACATGCTAAACCTCGCCGGTTGCATGGCGGAAAAGATTGGCAAGCCCCTGCCGGGGGAGAGCAGCTACTGGAACGAGGACGAGGAGTGTCTGGACGCAGCTGGTGTGAGCCGTGGGCAATTGAAGACCGCGACGGGTGCCTCCTCCGAGAAGCTCAAGCAGCTCCTCAAGGCCATGGGCGAATAAGGCGTTCTTAGTAGTCCGTTCGCGTTTCGAGTATTGGAATCGCAGTTGGCCGCGAGCGAATCGGACAGGGTTAACCGTCTATCGTTTCTCAGGCATTGTTGCTCTCTTTGCCGGATTTTTCCTGCACGGAATCGTTTGTTTTCTGAGAGGCCGAACTAGGGCGTGTCTTTAAATCAGCTCTTTGCTGGTTCGCGCCCAAATCGAAGCAGCGCAAGGCTGCCAAAGCCTTTCGACACAAGTGTCGGATGGCTTTGGCGGACGCCGCGACCTTCGATTTGGACCGAATCGCTTCCGCCTTCTCTTCGATACGGCGTGACGAGTCGCGACAGGTCCCATTTTTGGAGGAACTGCGTTCGCCAAATGGGACAGGGCCTCGGCCCAGCCGCCATTTGGCCGCCTTGTTCTTCGAAAAATGGGGTCCTGCCAGCTTTGAGCTTATTTGAAGACACGCCCTAGGGCTACGCCTTATGGGCGAACCACTCTACTTCGCTTCGTTTTTTGATGGGGCAAGTGATCATTGCCAGACTTGTACAAGCGGAAAGTTGCCGGATCTGGCAGCTTGCATCTGTAACCTTGCTCGCTCCATGCTCTGAGAATCTCGCGTAGGGTTTCGATTCTTTTTTCGCTACTTATCCCGCCTCCTTCATGCATTAACACGATGGCGCCTGGCCGCGTTTCGCGAAGCACGCGTTTCACAATCGCCTCTTTCCGCGCTTCATTGCCGTCCCCGCTTCGGATGGTCCAAGCGACGCACCGGAGTTGCGTTTCTCTTAGTATGCGGCGTAGGAAAAGGTTTTTTATGCCCACGGGGGGGCGGAAGAGTTGGGCCTTGGAGCCGGCTTGGGCTAGGGCGCACTGTGTTCGCTCTATTTCGCGTCGGGTTCGTTTGGGACCGTAGAGCCAAAAGCATGCGGTCGGATGGTTGTAGGTATGGTTTCCGAGCGAGTGCCCTCGCCGGACAATCTCGCGGATAAGTTCGGGGTGCTCTTCGGCTTTTTTGCCGATGGTGAAAAAGGTGGCTTTTGCCTGGTGCTGGTCGAGCAAGTCGAGGGTTTTTGGCGTATTCACAATATGGGGACCGTCGTCGATAGTTAACCAAAGCTCCCGACCGTCAGGCTCGAATGCGAATACTGTATCACAAATCGCTTGAGAGCGTGGTAATAGCATTTGAATCACAACGTAAACTCCGCCGGAAAAGAACAGGATCCAGCCGAGAACGCGCTGTTCAGTCGTGACGACCAGCGCTAGTCCGACGATTTTAAATGCTAAGCAGCATAACGCTAACCACGGCTTCATAAGGACTTCTAGAAATTGAGATAGCGGGAAGTCAAACGCTGCTGATCATTGTGGTTGGAGGAGGGGGTGGCTCTTGGTTCTTTTGGCGCTGCGGAGGTTAGCCCAGCCGACCAACAAGCCTAGAAATGCTCCAGCGATTCCGTCTAAAACGACATGCTGTCGGGTCGTGATCGTGGAGAGCGCGATGAGGACGCACCAAGTGGAGTTTAAAAAAAGCCAAGCTTTGGAAGCTTCCATGTCCCGGAGAGTCCAGTGCAACCAGAGGAAAGCGAAGCAGGCGAAGCCGACATGGAGAGAAGGGCAAGCGTTACCGGCTGCATCGGACTGCTTTAAAAATGCCATCACCGGGTAGTGTTCCCATTCCAATCCAGAATCTGGGACGGTTGTCGGCGCTAGCAGGAAGATCGTCAATCCGATGATGCTTAGGGCAACCGCACCAATCAAGTAGCGCCGCAGTTCGGAGATTCGGGCGAGTAGCGCAACGGGTAGGCAAATGTAGACCCAGAGCGAGAAGTAGAGCCATATGGTCCAAGGGATCATGGGAATCCAGCGGTCTAGTGCGATCCGCGGCATCTCATAAACCGTCATGATCGGATGCCGCATCACTTGGAAATAGGCTAGGAAGAAGCTAGTAATCGCTAGCGGCGTCGCGATTGCCTTGACAAGAGGTTGTGCAGTTACTCGTTGCCACAAGCTATAGGGGGCGGAAGAGCTACCGTTCACTTTTCGTGGGATTGTTTCTAGGCACTGGGCTCGCGGACTCTCGCTACGAATTCCATGAATAATGCATGCTAGAGATGGGCAAATTGTTATTAGATAGACCTAGAGTTCGGTGCTGAAGAAGGTGCGGATGTTTTTGACGGCGTATTTGGTGAGGACGTTGCCTTTGCTGCCGCGGCCTTTGACCATGAGCTCGCCGAGGTCGAAATCGAATTCCTTGACGCGGGCGCTGCAAGTCGCTGTGAGGCGGACCTTGATGGGCTTGGTCTTCCCGTCCGGGTTGGCCTTGAAGTAGTGGACCTTGGAGCCTTTGGTGCCCTTGGTGAGGTCGTACTCCTTGTCGCGAGTGACTGCGTTGACGATGAAACGCTTGACGTAGGAGGCTCCGCGTGGGCCGTCGCGGTAGACCATGTCGTAGATGGTTTCTTCGTCGCCCTTCTTCCATAGGTCGACATGGATGATGTCCTTGCCCATGAAAACCTTGTCAGCGGCGCGGGAGACGCGGAAGGTACCGTCGGAGCAGAAGGCGATGAGCTCGTCGAACTGAGAGGCTTCGCAGAGGAATTCGTCTTTCTTAAGGGAGAATCCAATGAAGCCATCCTCGCGATTGACGTATAGCTTTTGGGTGGGCAACGCCACTTCGGCGGCTTTGATTGTCTCGAAATTGTCGATACGGGTGCGGCGCTCGCGACCTTTGCCGTACTTGTCCTTCAGGTTCTCGAAGTACTCGGTGGCGTATTTTGTGAGAGACTTGAGGTTGCGCTTGGTGGCCCGCATTTCCTTCTCGGTCTTCTTGATCTCTTCGTTGGCCTTGAAGGAGTTAAACTTGGAAATGCGCTTGATGCGGATCTCGGTGAGGCGGGTGACGTCGTCGTCGGTGACCTCGCGCTTGAGTTGGGGCTTGAAGGGATCGAGGCCTTTGTGGATCTCGGAAATGACTGCGTCCCAGGTTTCGCATTCTTCGATGCGGCGGTAGATACGTTCCTCGATGAAGATACGCTCGAGGGAGTCGAAGTGCCATTTCTCCTCGAGCTCGGCCAGCTTTATCTCGAGTTCGCGTTTGAGCAGGGCCTTTACGTTGTCGGCGCTGCGGCGAAGGATTTCGCTGACGCCGATGAACTGAGGCTTGTCGTCCTGGATGATGCAGGCGTTCGGGGCGATGGAGACTTGGCAGTCGGTAAACAGGTAGAGGGCGTCGATGGCGTCGTCCGCTTCGGTGCCCGGCGGCAAGGTGATGATGATCTCGGCCTTGTCGGAGGTATTGTCCTCGATCTTCTTGATCTTGATCTTGCCCTTTGAGTTGGCGGAGAGGATCGAGTCGATGAGCGAACCGGTGGTGCAGCCAAAGGGAATCTCGCGAATGGCGAGCTGGTATTTGGAGAGCTTTTCGAAGACGGCCCGCACGAGGACGCGTCCGCCGCGCAGGCCGTCGTTGTAGTTGGAGAAGTCGGCGATGCCGCCTGTTTCGAAATCTGGATACAGCTCGAACTCGTCGCCGTTGAGGTGGTAGATCGCGGCGTCGATGATCTCGTTGAAGTTGTGCGGGAGGATCTTGCAGGCGAGGCCGACCGCGATGCCTTCGGCTCCTTCGGAAAGGAGGAGCGGGAATTTAACCGGAAGGTTGATCGGCTCCTTGTTGCGTCCGTCGTAGGACTGTTGCCAGTGGGTAGTCTTAGGATTGAAGACGACGTCGCGGGCGAAGGGGGAGAGGCGGGCTTCGATGTAACGGGCAGCTGCGGCGCCGTCGCCGGTAAGCGTATTGCCCCAGTTTCCTTGGGTGTCGATGAGCAGGTTGCGCTGGCCCATGCCGACCATGGCGGAGTAGATGGAGGCGTCGCCGTGCGGGTGGTAGCGCATGGAGTGGCCGACGACGTTGGCGACCTTGTTGTAGCGTCCGTCGTCGAGCTCCTTGAGGGAGTGCATGATGCGTCGCTGCACGGGCTTGAGGCCGTCGAGCAGGGCGGGAACCGCACGGTCGAGGATGACGTAAGAGGCGTACTCGAGGAACCAGTTCTGGTAGGAAGTGGCGAGCGGCGCTTTGGCGTTGCCGGACTTTTCTTCGGCTTCTGCAGGGACAAGTTCGGTGGAGGAGGACTCATCCTCAGGCTCGCTGTCGAAATCTAGTTGGTCTTGGGTGTCGTCGGACATTCGGGAGAGGGAAAATTGCGGGTGGATTTGATCGCGTGACAAGCACGCTCCCACGGAAATTAGCTGGCTTCTTCTTCGATGACGTCCTTCTCGATGTGAAGGTTGCCGATGATGAACTCTTGGCGGTCGGGAGTGTTCTTGCCCATGTAGAAGGAGAGCAGCTCGTCGATGTTGTGGAGGTGGGCCATGGTAACGGGCTCGAGCTTCATGTCTGGTCCGATGAAGGTGGCGAACTCGTCCGGGGATGCCTCGCCGAGGCCCTTGAAACGGGTGATCTCCGCGGCTTTGCCTAGGTTCTTGAGCGCTTGTTCCTTCTCCCGTTCGTTGTAGCAATAGAGGGTCTTCTTCTTGTTGCGGACGCGGAAAAGGGGGGTCTGCAGGATGTAGAGGTGACCGAGGCGAACGAGGTCGGGGAAGAATTGGAGGAAGAAAGTGAGCAGCAGCATGCGGATGTGCATGCCGTCGACGTCGGCATCGGTGGCGATGACGACCTTGTTGTAGCGCAGCGAGTCGAGCCCGTCTTCGATATCGAGGGCGGACTGGAGGCAGTTGAACTCGTCGTTTTGGTAGACGATCTTCTTGCTCAGACCGAAGGCGTTGAGCGGCTTGCCCTTGAGGGAGAATACGGCCTGGGTATTGACGTCGCGAGTCTTGGTAATGGATCCACCTGCGGAGTCGCCCTCGACGATGAACAGAGTGGATTCGTCGGCTTGCTTGTTTTTGGTTCCGAGATGAACGCGGCAGTCGCGCAGCTTCTTGTTGTGAAGATTGACCTTCTTGGCTTTCTCGCGAGCGAGCTTGCGGATGCCGGAGAGTTCCTTGCGCTCCTTTTCGGAGGCGACGATCTTTTGCTGGATGGCTTTGGCCGTTTCCGGGTAGCGGTGCAGGTGGTCGTCGAGCTCCTTCTTGATGAAGGTGTTGACGAAATTGCGGATGGACTGGCCCTTGGGAGCGACGTTTTGTGAGCCGAGCTTGGTTTTGGTCTGCGACTCGAAAACGGGTTCCTGGATGCGTACCGAAATTGCGGATACGATGGAGGTGCGAACGTCGGCGGGGTCGTAGTTCTTGTTGAAGAACTCGCGGATGGTCTTGACGATGGCTTCGCGGAAGGCGGCGAGGTGGGTGCCGCCCATGGTGGTGTGCTGGCCGTTGACGAAGGAGAAATAGTCTTCGCCGTAGTGGGTGCCGTGGGTGATGGCTACCTCGATGTCGTCACCCTTCAGGTGGATGATGGGGTAGAGGATGTCGCCGGAGAGGTTGTCCTGCAGCAGGTCCTTGAGTCCGTTCTCGGACTTGAAGGTTTCGCCGTTGAGGCTGAGGACGAGGCCGGTGTTGAGGTAGGCGTAGTTCCAGAGCATCGTCTCGACGAACTCGAGGCGGTACTCGTAGTTCTTGAAGATGGTGCGGTCGGGGATGAACTCGACGTAGGTGCCGTTTTTCTCGTCGGTCTTGACCTGGCGGCTTTCGTCGACGAGCTCGCCGGTCTCGAAGGTGGCTCGCTTGGATTTGCCTTCGCGGTAGGCTGCGGCGATGAAGGATTCGGAGAGGAAGTTGACGGCCTTGGTGCCGACTCCGTTGAGGCCGACGGACTTTTGGAAGGTCTCGCTGTCGTACTTGGCACCGGTGTTGATCTCGGAAACGCAGGCCACGACCTTGCCGAGGGGGATGCCGCGTCCGAAGTCGCGCACGGTGACGGTGTCGCCTTGTATGGTGATGTCGATACGCTTGCCGTGACCGGAAGTGTGTTCGTCGATCGAGTTGTCGATGATCTCTTTGATCAGTACGTAAATGCCGTCGTCTGGGGAGGAGCCATCGCCCAGCTTACCGATATACATGCCTGGACGCAGGCGGATGTGTTCGCGGGGGCTAAGGGACTTGATGCTCGACTCGGTGTAGTTCGATTCTGCCATCGCGGCAGATAGGAACGAGAGGCTAGGGCGAGTTCAAGCGCGAAGTCGGAGATTTTTACGGAGAGTTGGGATCTTGGCGCAGGCTTGGCTTCAGCCCTTGAGGCGCTTCACCATGGGGAT
>JBNKSG010000204.1:0-6814 GCA_050297195.1 Opitutaceae bacterium
GATTAAAACGCAAGCCGATCTTCGCTCCGGGAAGCTCCGCTCCGAAACGCTTCAACTGGCTCAGCGAGCATACGTTCACGGTGATGCCCGACTCGACCAAGCTCGCGAAATCGTCCGGAAGCTCCTGGGTACTCAAAGAAATTCGCTGCGGCTCGACACCCGCAGCGATCGCGCGGCGAACCTCGTATCCAGAGCTTGCATCGAAATGCAGTCCCATCGACGCGAAAAGGCGCAGGATATTCGAGTTCGGGCTCGCCTTCATGGCATAGCGGGGGGTGAGACCGAAGGCGTTTGGAAACGCCAAGACCTTAGCCGCGCTCTCACGCAATGCGGCCTCGCTGTACACGTAACACGGTGTGCCAACTTCGCTGTGGATTCGTTCCGCCAATTGGCGGCTTATAAAATTCTCTGCACTCATAACAAAACTAAAAAGGTGGGGCGGCTTCTCCGAAGCCGCTCGCTCAAATTGCGCCGTTCAAGGCGAAATCGATCCGAATTCGCTCTACGGCATCCACGGATACTTCGAGAAATCCGGCTTACGCTTTTCGAGGAAGGAGCGTTTTCCTTCCGTCCCCTCCTCCGTCATGTAGTAGAGGTAGGTCGCGTTGCCTGCGAGTTCCTGGATTCCCGCTTGCCCATCGAGCTCGGCGTTGAAGGAAGACTTGAGCAGACGGATCGCCGTCGGACTGTGCTGGAGGACCTCCTGCGCCCACTTCACTCCTTCTTCCTCGAGCTGAGCGACCGGCACCACCGCATTCACCAAGCCCATGTCCAAGGCTTCCTGAGCATTGTACTGGCGGCAGGTGTACCAAATTTCGCGGGCCTTCTTTTGCCCAACCATTCGGGCGAGGAAGCTTGCGCCAAATCCTCCGTCGAAGCTGCCGACGCGTGGACCGGTCTGTCCAAAAATAGCATTGTCCGCCGCGATCGTCATATCGCAGATCACATGCAGCACATGGCCGCCCCCGATCGCGTAGCCAGCGACGAGGGAAATCACCACCTTGGGGATCGAGCGGATCATCTTTTGCAGATCCAGCACGTTGAGGCGCGGTACGCCGTCGTCGCCAACGTAACCCGCATGGCCCCGCACGCTCTGGTCGCCTCCCGAGCAGAACGCGTACTTGCCGTCGCTGTGCGGACCGGCGCCTGTGAGCAAAATCACACCGATCGACTGGTCTTCGCGAGCGTCACAAAAAGCGTGAAACAACTCGCTCACGGTCTGCGGGCGAAAAGCGTTTCGCTTCTCCGGCCGGTTGATCGTGATCTTCGCGATACCATTCCACTTATGGTAGAGGATATCGTGGTACTCGTTGACGGCTTGCCATTCTGCTTGAGACATAGGGCCCGGATTCTGGGATCCGAGCAGCTGCCTGCAAGCTTGAAGCGTCTCCGACCTGCCAGCTACAGGAAGGACTGGAAATCCGCGGGCGGCTTGGCCTCCAGCTCCATCTCCTCGCCAGTCAGCGGATGGGTAAACTTCAGGTAGCAACTGTGCAGCATGACGCGTTCGGGCTGCTTCTTGAGCATCGGAAGCTTGCGGTAGCCATAAACCAAGTCTCCCAGAATGATATGCCCAATGCTCTTGAGGTGCACGCGGATCTGGTGCGTGCGGCCGGTGTGGATTCGGCAGCGAAACAGGCTATACCCCTCTGCAAAGCTCTCAACCAAGGTCCAATCCGTCTTGGCCTCCCGGGCCCGCCCCCGACCTTCGAAGCCCACCCGCATCTTGTGTCGCTGGTTGGGATTCCGCTCGATCGGACGCTCAATCGTTCCACTGAGCAGCTCCGGAGCTCCGCAGCCAAGGGCAAGGTACTCCTTGATCAAGGAACGCGACTGGAACAACTCGCTCAAGGCCCGGTGCGCCACATCGGTCTTGGCCGCCATGATGAGGCCCGAAGTCTCGCGGTCCAAGCGATGCACGATTCCGGGTCGCTCGACTCCGCCAATCCCGCTGAGCTGGCCCGCGCAATGGTGCAGCAGACCATGGGCGAGGGTTGGCTCGTCCGGCCCGGCTCCGGGATGGACCACGAGCCCTGCCGGCTTGTTGACCACCACCATGTGCTCGTCCTCGTAAATAATTTCGAGGTCCATCGCAATCGGACTCATATCGAGCTTTTGCACAGTCGGCATGGAAAACTCGACCACTTCGCCTTCGGACAACTTCGCCTTCTTCTCGATGGGCTTGCCGTCCACGAGAACCAAGCCCGCTTCGAAAGCTCTCTGAAAATCAGCGCGGCTATGGTCCGGAAACGCCTCGGACAACATTTTGTCGACTCGCGCCTTGTAGACGCCTTCGGGAACTTCCCAGGTAATTGTTTCGCTCATTAGATTAAGGCCGCGTCGATTTGCGCGATGTATTCGCGTTTCAACGACGCGGCGAGTTGAGAGTGCTCAAACCCGTTTTTTGCAAACTGGGCGAGCTCCTTCTTGCTGAAGCCGAGGCGCCCCGCCAAAGCCCGATACTCGTCAAGGATATCGTTGGCGAAGCAAAGCGGATCGTCGGTGCTAATGGTACAAACGATCCCCGCATCCACCAAAGCGCGCAAGGAGTGGTCTTCCAATTTCTCGAAAACGCCCAGCTTTTCGTTGCTAAGCGGACAAACGTCCAGCACCACGCCTTCCTCCGCGAGCCGCTTCACCAGCGCCGCATCCTCCACCGAACGAACCCCATGCTGGATTCGCCGCGACCCGAGCAAATCGAGCGCCTCGTAGATTTTGTCGGGCCCGCCGAACTCGCCGGCATGGCATTTGATAATCTTCCCAGCATCGCGACAGCGCCTCCAAATCGGCGGAGTCCAATCCTCGAGCGCCAACCACTCTTGGCCGTGCAAATCGATTCCATCGAGCTCGTCCCACATGTGCAGCGTGTCGAGGATGGGACGCATCGCTTCGGTGTAGCCGTTGCGTACCATTCCGCCAATGACGCGAACCTCGAGCCCCGCTGGAGCAGCCGACTTGATGGCAGAGAGGATCTCCGGTCCATCCACGCCGATAAACTCGATCATATGCAGATGAAAGCTGGTTTCCACGTATTTGATATTCAAGGACACCATTTTCTCGAACATGCGTTTGCAGGCGAGGTGGTATCGCTCCGCAGAATTGAACCAGACGATCGCATGATCGATGAGAAGGTTCTCAAACTCGACAAAGCCGGGATAGCGGTAGGCGGGCTTTCGAAACTCGGGCAATGCAGGAAACCGCGCGTCGTCGAGCTCGTTGAGAAGCTCGTAAGGCAAAGCGCCCTCGACATGGAGGTGCGTCTCCGTTTTCGGGATACGCAGAATGAATTCGTCCAGTTCGGACTGGCTTTCGCTCATACTACTTGGCGACCAAATTGTTCGGATTGAGCGACAGGAGTTCTTCCGTGACGAAAAGTCCGTCCTTACGAATCAACACGTCATCGAACCAAATTTCGCCGCCTCCGTATTCCGGGCGCTGGATGCAAACCATATCCCAGTGGACCTGCGACTTGTTGCCATTGTCCGCGTCTCCGTAAGCTTGACCGGGAGTGAAGTGGAAGGAACCTGCGATCTTCTCGTCGAACAGAATGTCTCGCATCGGCTCCTTGATATGCGGGTTGAAGCCGATCGCAAACTCGCCGATGTAGCGGGCGCCCTTGTCGGAATCCAGGATTTCGTTGAGCCGCTTGGTATTGTTCGCCTTGGCGTCCACGATACGCCCTTTCTTGAACTCGAGGCGGATGTCGTCGAAGGATACGCCTTGGTAGACCGAAGGGGCGTTGTACTGCAGCACACCCTCCACACTGTCGATGACCGGACAGGAAAACACTTCCCCGTCCGGGATATTGTGCGTGCCCACGCAGGCAACGCCACCAATTCCCTTGATCGAAAATTTCAAGTCAGTGCCTGGCCCTTTCAGATGGACGCGATCGGTACGCTTCATCAAAGCAGCCAACGCGTCGCTGCCCTTTTTCATGCGAGCGTAGTCGAGGTTGCAGACCTTGAAGAAGAAGTCCTCGAACGCTTCCGAGCTCATCATCGCTTGCTGAGCCATCGCGGAGGTCGGCCAACGAAGCACGCACCATTTCGTCTTGTTGACGCGCCAATCGAGAACCGGCTTCATGACTTGCGAGACGAGCTGCGCCTGTTCGCTCGGGACATCGGACGCCTCGAAAATGTTGTTCGAACCACGGAGCGCGATGTAAGCATCCATATTCTTCATACGCTGCAACTCGATGGCGCTTTGGATGCGGAGCGATTCTTCGGTGGTCTCCATGGAAAGCTCGCGGTTTACGCGGGCGTGGTTGAGATTCACATACGGGATTGCCCCGATCTCGCGGGCGGAGCGGATGAGCTCCACGATGATTTCGTCCGGCACGTCGAAAGCGTCGATGAGCAAACGCTCCCCTTCCTTCAAATTTGTGGAATAGCGCGTCAGGTTCTTGGCCAATTGCGAAAGGCGTGGGTCGATCATGCCTACTCTACGAATGCATTTCCCGCCGTGTTGCAACGCTTTAGGTGCGATAGCGGAAGCTAGACCGTTAGTTTACGTTCCACCTTTTCGGTAAAGCAAACGCGAGAAACCGCTTCGTCGAAGTCGTCCGCCCCCCGCATGATATCGATCTCGAGCCGCAAGTAGTAGAGCGGTATGGAGAACGAAATCGTGTCAGGAATGCGAACCGCGTCCTTCTCGGTGGTCACGATAAACTCCAAGCCCGCCGCCTTCGCTTCGTCCACGATTTCCAGAAGCTCGTTCGCGTCGAAACGGTGGTGATCCATAAACCGGCGCGTGTAGAGCAGGTTCGCTCCGAGATTTCTCAGAAACCCTTCGAAGCTTTGCGGCACCGCAATCCCGCTAAAAGCACCGATACGGCGGTTCTTCAATTCGGTAAGTTCCTTGCGCTGGTTGCCGTTGACCTCCTGCAGGTACTGGGGACGGTGGGCGCATTCGATGATGTCTACGCCCGGGTTGTGCTTCTGGATCAACGCTTCCAGCTCCGGATCGGGACGCCCGTCCGACTTGGTGAGAAAAACGTAGGAGGCTCGCTTCAGGTGGCGAACCGGCTCGCGCAGGATGCCGCGCGGCAGGAGTTTCCGGTTGCCGAACGGATTGCTCTTGTCCACCAGAAGGAGATTGAGCCGCCCCTTCAAGGGAAGGTACTGCATCCCGTCGTCGAGGATAAGGGTATCGCAGCCGAATTTCTTGATCGCATAGGAACCGCTCTTCACCCGGTCCTTGTCCACCAGCACCACCACTCCGGGCAAATTCTTGGCGAGCATGAAGGGCTCGTCGCCGGCCAGCTCCGAATCCAGCAGCACCTGGTTTCCATCGCTCACGATCTTCGGGGGCGGCGCTGCTTCTCCCGTCACGTAGGTTCTCCACAGCCGACTCTTGAGCGACTCCTTCTTGACCGCCTTGCTCTTGTAGCCGCGGCTGAGGATGGCGACTTTACGGCCGCGACCGTGCAAGGAGCGGGCAAACTTCTCCACCACAGGAGTTTTTCCCGTACCCCCAACCGTCAAGTTTCCTACCACGACAACCAAACAACCCAGCGGCTGATCCTTCAGGATGCGATTCCGGTAGAGAAAAAAGCGAAGGTGTACCAATCCTCCGAATACAAAAGAAAGCGATCGCAGGAAGATCTTAAACGCGAGAGCGCGCTTGCCGCGACGGCGGTCATTCACCACTTCCACGGCAAATTCCTCGAGACGATTGAGTAGACGCTTCGTGTTGCTGCTACTCATTCGCTAGGGTTGGAATCGGTTAATCTGGCGGCACCCGGATGACATAAAACGCCAATGCTTAGACACCCCGTCCCAGCTCGCCAAGACCAATCGCGAACCCGAGCAAATTGGCGAGTCCCGCAAGCCTTCCTTCCAAAATTGTACTTGCAAGGCTCCGAATTTGTCCTCATCGACCGAAAAATAGCGACCTTTCCACCCCTTCGACCCTCAAACGAAGCTCACGAAGACCAGAAAACGCCCGCTGCCTCACCTCTCAGCCTCCTACAGAAACCAACTTTTACCAACTACACTATATATAATGAAGTCACTTGTCATCGCGGAAAAGCCGAGCGTAGCTCGCGACCTTTGCAAAGCAGTCGGCGGAAAATTCGCCAAGCACGACGAGTACTTCGAAAGCGACGATTACGTCATCACCTCCGCTGTCGGACACATCGTCGAGCTCTGCATGCCAGAGGACTACGACAAGCGGGACGCCTTCTGGAGACTGGCGAACCTGCCGATCATCCCCGATAAGTTTAAGCTCAAGCCGATCGAAAAAACCGAGTCGAAATACAAGTCCATCAAGAAATTGATGAAACGGAAGGACATCGGCACCGTGATCAACGCTTGTGATGCGGGCCGCGAGGGTGAGCTCATTTTCTCGTACGTCTACAAGCTGACCAAGTCCAGCCTTCCAGTGAAGCGACTCTGGATGTTGTCCATGACGCCTACCGCCATCCGCAAAGCCTTTGAAGAGCTACGCGACGGAGAGGACATGAAAAATCTCGCCGACGCTGCCCAATCCCGCTCCGAGGCGGACTGGCTGATCGGCATCAATGCGACCCGTGCACTGACCTGCTACAATTCCCGCTTCGGCGGGTTCCGTAAAACCCCCTGCGGCCGCGTACAGACGCCGACCCTCGCCATCGTCGTCGAGCGCGAGCGCTTGATCGAATCCTTCAAGCCACGCGACTACTGGCGCATCGTCGCGGACTTCAGCATCACCAACGGCAGCTACCAAGGCGTCTACCAAAAGCCAGACTTCAAGAAAGGCGACGACGAGCATAACCGCATCGACCGCATCTGGGACGAAGAAGAAGCCAAGAAAGTCGCCGCGGTTCTGGAAGGAA
>JBNKSG010000205.1:0-6807 GCA_050297195.1 Opitutaceae bacterium
GTGGCGAGGCTGGAGGTTTCGTAGGGCTGGTAGCCGTTGCTTTTCGAGTATTGGTCGAGGATGAGGCACCAGCGGGCCGGTTGGTCGTTGGAGGCGGCTTCGATCTGGTAGCACTCGGGGCCTTCGTAGCCTTTGAGGTGGGCGAGCGAAAAATCAGGGACGTCCTTCCAGGGGCCGTCGAGGTGGGCGGCGGTCTCCATGGTGATGGCTTTGTATTTCTCGTCCTTGGTGAAGCGGTAGTAAGCGTGGCCGTCGTGGATGATGGTGGTATCGATAACGGTGGTTGGCTTTTCAATGAAGATGTAGGGTTCTCCGAAAGTAGTGAAATCGTGGGTACGGGCGGCCCAGATGCGGTGTTTGGCGAAGTCGTCTCGCTCGGTGGTCGATGCCCAGAATACCACGTAGTCGCCCTTCTCTTGGTCGTAGATGGCCTCGGGCGCCCAAGTGCAGCCGGCGTCTTCGGGGGCGACTGCGATGAGGCGCGGCTCGGACCAATCGACGAGGTCGGTCGATTCCCAAACTACGATATTGTGGCTGCCGGCTCTCACGGCCCGGCCCCAGTCCGGGTTGAGGTTGATGGAGAGGTCGGTGGCGATGAGATAGAATTTCGAGCCATCGTGGGAGCGGAGCAGGTAGGGGTCGCGTACGCCTTTTTCCCCTTGTTCGCTCACGAGCACGGGCTGGCCGTCGTTGAGCGCTTTCCAGTCGCGTCCGTCGCGGCTGACTGCGAAGTAGATCTGCTCGGTGAGTGGCGTTTGTTCGCCCTTGAAGGTTGCGAAGAGGAACCCTGCGGGCGCGGCGGAGAGCGGAGTTCCGTTGAAAGGGAGCAGGGCGGCCAGAAGAAGCGCGGCGGCTGCGGCGATGGGGGAGCGAAGGGTGCGATGAAACGGTACAGTCATAGAGAGAGCGAACGTTGGCGATTCGAGATGGGTGTGACGGAGGGGTGATCCAAGTGATTCAGGCGGTGGGTAGGAGGGCAATAAAATCTGAATCCCTCATTTGGGGGAAGACCGACGGACTGGGCGGGCAAACAAAGCCCTCTCCGCACGGTGGCGGGAGTAGGCTTCGGCTCGCGGTCGGGGGCGGTTCGCCCCTGCCTCAATCGAGGTGTATGAGTCCGCGCTTTACGGCGGCGAGGATGGCTTGCGTGCGGTCGGAGACGCCCAGTTTCGAGAGGATGTTTGTCAGGTGCACTTTGATCGTCCCTTCGACCAGCTCGAGCTCCTTGGCGATCTCCTTGTTGCTGCGGCCTTGGGCGACGTGGGTAAGCACTTCCAATTCTCGTTTGGTAAGGTGGGTGAGGACTTGGCGGCTGAGGCGGTTGGCGATTTCGGTGGGCACGTATTGTTCGCCCTTATACACTTCCCGAATGCCTTGGATGAGGTGGTCGAGCGGCATGTCCTTAACGACGAAACCGGCAGCTCCCGCCCGGTAGGCGCCCATGGCTTCCTCTCCGCTGGCGTAGTTGCTGAACACGAGGATGCGTACCTTATCGAACTCTTCCTTGATTTGTTTGATGGTTTCGATGCCGCCTTGTTTTGGCATGCGCATGTCGAGCACGATCACGTCCGGGTTGCATCGTCTGCATTCGGCGATGGCGTCTTCTCCGTTTTCGGCTTGGCCGACGACTTCCATGTCGGGCTCGCAGTTCGCGGCGGTCGCGAGTCCCATGCGGAGGACGACATGGTCGTCGACGAGCATTATTCTAATTTTCTTATCGTTCATTCTGCAAAGGGTGGGTCGTTGTTTTTTCGGGGGAAAGGGGAACGGCGATGCGTATCGAGGTTCCGCTGTTGGGTTTGCTTTCGATGTCTATGCTGGCGTCGATTTTGGACGCTCGGGTTCGCAGACCTCTGAGTCCGAAGTGGCCGAGGCCTTCTGCGAAAACTTCATGCGGATCGAAGCCCTTGCCGTCGTCGTGGACTTCGAGGGAGACGAGCGTATCCGCATAGTCGAGCTTGACGGTGATCTGGGTGGCGTCGCTGTGTCGGATGGCGTTGGTGATGGCTTCTTGGGCGATGCGCAGCATGTGGTGTTTGGTACGCGACGGGATGTCGGCGGGGGTGCCGCTGGTTTGGACCTTGAGCTTGGCCGAGCTCGCTCCCAGCAGTTGTCCGATATTTCGCAGCGCTTCGCTCAGGTTTTCGTTTTGCAGGAGGGGCGATTCCAAATCCCAGACGGCTTGTTGCACTTCTTGGCGGGTGAAGGAGACCATGCTGCGGGCGATGCTGAGTCGATTGCGGAGGTTTGTATCCAGATCGTCATGCTTCAAGGTTGCGTCGAGTTGGAGGGCGAGGCCGCTCAAGCCTTGTTGCAGGCTGTCGTGGATCTCGCCCGCGAGCCGATTTCGTTCTGCGAGGGTGGCCGAGTTGCGGGCTTCGTCGGTGAGCTTTTGCATGGTTTCGCGTAGCTCTTCGGTCCGCTGGTGGACGATGGTTTCCAGCTCGTCGCGCTTTCGCTTGGCCCGTCCGAACGCGATGGCGATGCCGCCCCAGCAGGTGAGGGCGCCGGCGCTCCAGTAAAGGAGGTAAGCGAGCCTTGAGCGGAACCAGGGAGGTTCGATGATGAAGGAGGTGACGATGGGGGTGGCGTAGTTCTTGGTTCCGTTGGTGAGTTGCGCGGTGAGTTGGTAGTTTCCTTCTTCGAGGCTGGGCAGGTTGAGCAGGGAGTCTTGGCTTTGGATGTTCCAGCTGTCGGAGCCTTTCTGCATGGAGAAGTCGTAGGCAGGATCTTGCTGGGAGGTGTATCCACCGGAGAAATACCGGAAGACGAGGTGGTTTTTCGAAAAGGGCAGGCTCTTGGGCTGGCTTTGTCTCTTGGCGGCCGAGTAGATTTCCTCGCCTGTCTTTCCGTCGACGATGGATACGAGGAAGGGCTGCCGCGGGTGGAGCTGGCTAGGGGTGAAATTTTGGTCGACGTGGTAGAGCGCCGATTCGGTGGAGATCCAGGTGTGTTGGCCGTTGATCAACGTGATCGCGGGGTATTGGTCGCGGATGCTGGCGAGGGATTCGCTGTCGATGGCGTATCCGTTTTTCGTGGGACGGAAGGTGAGGACGCCTGTGGGATGGGTCGCCCAGACGACGCCGCTTTCGGCTTCCGAAACGCGGAGAATGGTTTCGGGCGATTGGGAGAGGGCTTCTTCTATCTTTGGGGCGGAGGTGGGCTTGGCGGTGACTTTGTCGAGGTAGACGCGTTGGTTGTTGCCTCCGCTGAGAACGACGTAGTCGTTGAGGATGCCGATGTTGACCCAGGTGGGCTCGGTCCAGGGGAATTGGTCGAGGATCTCGTAGTGGAGTTTTCCGCTTTCGTAGTAGACGCGAGCGACTCGGTCGAGGCCGAGCTCGATCCAGAGGGCTTCGTTGGTGCGGACCGCGATGGAGGGGAAGCCGGCGCTTTTGACGCGGTCGGCGCATTCGAACCATTTTTCTCCGTCCCACTTCAAGGCTGCGGTTTCTTGGCTGCCGATTACGAGGCAGAGATCGTCTTCCTGGAAGTAGAGGCGATTGGCGTCGAAGTTTGTGAATACCGGTTCGAAGCTTTCTCCGTTGTCGGCGAACACTCCGTCGCTGTTGCCGAGCAGAAGGTGGTGGCGGTTGGAGGCGATGGCCCAGACGCCAGAGGAAGGAAGGTTCGTTATTTCAGCGAACTGGTAGTTCCAACCGTCTGGCGAGAGCTCCATCCGGTAGAGTAGGCCGTTGGAGGCGATGAGGTTGCGATCTCCGTTTTGGATGACTTGCGGCCAGCCGATCACGACGTCGGAGCGGTGGTCGACGACTGAGACGGGATTGTTGTAGAGGAGCTTTTCGACCGAGCTTTCTCGGGATAGCCAGAGAATGCCTGAGTCGCCCACGGCCAAGTCGTAGATGCGCCGGTAGTTGGTGGTCGTCAACGCCATCGTGATCTCGCCGGCTTCGTTGACGAGGTAGAGCCCCTCTCCGTCGATCGCGATGGCGAAGCCACCCTCTGGAAGGGCTTCGAGGCAGGAGATGGCGCCGATGCGTTTGGAGTTGAAGCCGAGGTCTAGGTCGGTGAAGCGTTTCCCGTCGAACTGGACGAGCTTGTTTCCGATGGTGACGGCGACGAGTCCGTTTTTGCCGTAGGCGGCGGTCTCGTGG
The DNA here is from genome assembly GCA_050297195.1 of Opitutaceae bacterium. Lineage (GTDB taxonomy): Bacteria > Verrucomicrobiota > Verrucomicrobiia > Opitutales > Opitutaceae > Pelagicoccus. The sequence goes on from JBNKSG010000205.1 coordinate 4,116, forward strand.
ACGCCCACTCTTGGGTCGATGGTCTCGGTTTCGCCGGTGAGCGGATCCAGCTTGACGGTTCCGTTGTAGCCGGACGAGAGGAAGATTTCGGAGTTGAGAGAGAACGCGGTTGAAACCGGGATCTCCTTGAAGAGCTGCTTGCCGCTATGGGAGTCGAGGTGGACAACCCCGTTCGTACCGGCGAACAAGACGCCGGTTTGGGTGAAGATGATCTTGGTGAAGTTGGTAGAGTTTATCCAGGTGGGATATTTTTCCGGTCGCGCGGAGATGGGGCGAATCAAGCCATCCTTGGTGGTTTGGGCGAGGCCCCAAGAGGCGAGGGCTCCGAAGTAGGTTTCGCCGTCCTGGTTGACGGAGTGCACGAGGATGGGGAGTATGTCGGACTGGTGCACGGCGAGGTCGATCCAAGTGCCGTCGTTGAGGACGATGAAGCTGCCTCCGCTGATGACCGCGAGCCTGCCGAGATGGTCGAAGCTGAGCTTGGGCCCGCGGGAGGCTCCGATTTCCTCGATGGAGTAAGTGCGGGTGATGGGCAGTCCGATGCTGGGGCTGGCCCCGAGGGAGGCGATTGGAAGGAGTCCGCAAACGAAAAGGGCGATCGCAAATCGCTTCGCCATGGTCCGGGCGGCGGCACGAAGGGGTCGGGGCTTGTTTGTGGGTTTGGGGGTCATAAACGTATCCATGGCGTCGACGCCATCGCGGGGGCCTAGGCGAGGGGGAGGGCCTGCAAGTAAGCATGGAACAATCTCGCTGGCGCTGTGGCAAGCTGTCTGTCGTATGTCTTAAGTTATAGAAAGACTCGGAGCCGCGCTGGCGCGCGATTGGTGGTAGAAGGTGGGGACGAATGGATTGCCCGTCGTTTCCTATAGCCAAAGGTATAGCTTAATCGTGACCAATGTTGGGTTGAACATTGTTTGCTCGATTTGCTTTTTGGGTGTGTTTGTATCGTCGATATGACCGAATCGAAGCGTTGCGCTTTGACTTGGAAGCAGTCTTTTTGACTACCCCGTTATTTCGCCCCAACCCGCTCTACCTGATTTTCTTTCGATGAGATTCGTATCTTTTTTGTTCGCATTTGTCGTTTCGCTTTTGGCGGCTGCGCAAGCCTTGGGGAGTCCGGCGCGGAACCCTATTATTTGGGCGGATGTGCCGGATGTCGCAGTGATCCGAGTGGGTGATACTTACTACATGAGTAGCACGACGATGCACATGAGTCCCGGACTGCCAGTGATGAAATCGAAGGATTTGGTGAACTGGGAATTGTTGGGCTATGTTTACGACACGCTAGCCGACAACGCGAAGCTTCGCCTGGAAAACGGGGAGAACGCCTATGGCGCGGGGTCATGGGCGAGCAGTTTGCGATATCACGATGGACGTTTCTACGTTTCGACCTTTTCGAGCACAAGCGGGCGAACACATGTATACGTGACGGATGATATAGAGAAGTGCGAATGGGAGGCGATTTCCTTCGAGCCGTCCTTGCATGACCATTCCTTGTTTTTCGATGATGATGGAAAGGTCTACATGCTGTATGGCGGCGGTAATTTGCGTTTGGTCGAGCTGGAGAATGATTTATCCGGGATCAAGGAAGGCGGCTTTAACGAGGTCGTGATCAAGGATGCCCATGCCGTTGCAACTGATAGTGCGATGCTGCCAGCGGAGGGTTCGCAGATGATAAAGGTCGGCGGGAAGTATTATGTCATGAACATTTGCTGGCCTCGTGGGGGGATGCGCACGCAGGTCGTCCACCGCGCGGATAGTATCAATGGGCCTTACGAAGGCCGAATGGCTCTGCAGGATAAAGGCGTTGCTCAAGGTTGTTTGATCGATACTCCGGATGGAGATTGGTATGCGGTCCTCTTCCAAGATAACGGCGCGGTGGGCCGCAGTCCGTGGTTAGTGCCCGTTAAGTGGGAAGATGGATGGCCAGTGCTGGGTATCGACGGCCGCGCTCCTGTGGTTTTAAATATAGAGGACAAGGAAAGTGGCTTTTCCAACCTAGTCGCTTCGGATTCCTTTGATCGCGAGCCCGGCTCGGAACTGCCGCTCGCATGGCAATGGAATCACAATCCCGACGATCGCTTCTGGTCTATCGGCGAGAGGGAAGGGCACTTGCGACTGACGGTTGGCCGTGTCGACGACTCTGTCATGCAAGCGCGCAACACCCTAACGCAGCGTACCTTTGGGCCGACCAGTTCGGCGACGACGAAGCTCGACGTATCCGGTATGACGGAGGGCGGACATGCAGGGCTTATCGCTCTGCAGAAGACTTTTGGGACCGTTGGAGTCAAGGTGAGCGACGGAAAACGCTACCTTGTGATGGAGAGCGCCGCTTCGGGAGATGGCGTCGAGCTCGAGCGTATCGCCTTGGGTCAAGATACCGTTTACCTGAGAATCGATTGCGATTTCCGAGATCGTATCGACCTCGCTTCCTTTTACTACAGCCTGGACGGAGTGTCGTGGGTCGCGATTGGTGATAGCCTAAAAATGGAGTATACTTTGCCTCATTTTATGGGATATCGGTTTGGATTATATCACTATTCCGATCAGGAAGAGGGTGGGGTCGCTGATTTCGATTATTATCAAATAGGAAGTTCCTTGCTGAAGGATGAATCCTAGCCTGCATTATTCATGAGACTTCTACTACGCGCCCACGAATCCCGCACGGAAGCAGCCTTGCCTTGGTTCGCGA
>JBNKSG010000206.1:0-6801 GCA_050297195.1 Opitutaceae bacterium
ACATCCGCGGCGAGCGACGCGCCAAGAAGCTGGAGAAAGCGCATACCTTCATGATCCGCGTTCGCCTCCCCGGCGGCGTCTGCACCCCGGCGCAGTACCTCATGATGGACCAGCTTTCCACCGACTACGGAAACCACACCATCCGCCTCACCACCCGTCAGACCTACCAATTGCACGGTCTGCTCAAGGGAAACCTGCGCAACGTGATCCGCAATATGGACAAGGTCCTCATGGACTCCATCGGTGCCTGCGGCGACATCAACCGCAACGTGATGTGCCAACCGGATTTCCAAAAGACCCACGCCCACGCCAAGGTCTACGAGATCGCCAAGAACGTCTCCCTCCACCTCCTGCCCAAGGGCAAGGCCTACCGCGAAATCTTCATCGACGGCGAGAAGTTCTCCGGCGAAGTCGAAGAGGAACCCATCTACGGCACCACCTACCTGCCGCGTAAGTTCAAGATCGGCGTCGCCATCCCACCGACGAACGACATCGACGTCTTCTCCCAAGACCTCGGCTTCATTGCCATCTTCGACGGAAAAGAGCTCCTCGGCTTCAACGTCACTGCAGGCGGCGGCCTCGGCACCACCCACGGCAACGACAAGACCTACCCGCGGATCGCCGACGTCATGGGCTTCTGCACCCCGGACCAGGTCAACCAAGTCGCCGAAGCGGTCGTACTCGCCCAACGCGACAACGGCAACCGCTACGACCGCAGGAACGCCCGCCTCAAGTACACCATCGACCGCATGGGCCTCGCCGCCTTCAAGGCCGAGGTGGAAAAGCGTACCGGATTCGCCCTCGGCGAAGCCAAGCCCTTCGAATTCAAGACCATCGAAGACGACTACGGCTGGAACCAGGACATCAACGGCAAGTGGTACTACGTGCAATTCGTCGCCTCCGGCCGCATCGTCGACAAGGACGGCGTCAACCTGCGCACCGCGTTCCGCGAGATCGCCAAGATCCACAAGGGCGACATCCGCCTCACGCCGACCCAGAACCTCGCCTTCTGCGGTATCGACGAAGCCGATAAGGCGGCCATCCAGAAGATCCTCGACGACAACGGCGTCGCCGGTCCCGAAAAGCTCTCCGGCCTGCGCAAGAACGCCATGGCCTGCCCCGCGCTGCCAACCTGCGGCCTCGCCCTCTCCGAATCCGAGCGCTTCATCCCGGAGCTCCTCGACCAATTCGAAAAGGTGCTCGACGAAGCGGGACTCACCGATGACTCCATCAGCATCCGCATGACCGGCTGCCCGAATGGCTGCGCCCGTCCTTACCTCGCTGAAATCGGCCTCATCGGCAAGGCACCCGGCAAGTACAACCTTTACCTTGGAGCGGCCTACAACGGCATGCGCCTCAACACCCTCTACAAGGAAAGCATCAAGGCCGAGGAGATCGTCCCTTCGGTCGAGCCGCACCTCAAGGCCTACGCCAAGGAACGCCAAGAAGGCGAAGGCTTCGGCGACTTCTGCGTCCGCACTGGCATCGTCACTCCCCCAAGCAAGTTCACCGTCGGACAAGACTAGCCCCCAGCGTGGGAGCGTGCTCATGACAGGGCGTAGCTCGCTTGCCGAGCGAAGACTGTTGTCACGCGAAAATTTTTCAAAAGGCGGACCGCACCAGCGGCCCGCCTTTTTCATGCCCGTCCATCACTACAATTGAAGCGGTCTTGTGCCGCGATCGATAACTCACCAATTTCGCTGCCATGTAAAATAGACACCCGGCATTCACCTCAAAAAAAACGAACCCCATGAAGCTCATCCACTCCCTCCCAATCCTCGCCCTCACATCTTCACTCTTCAGCGCTGACGACGCCGTCCAATGGCCAAATGGGGCCGGAGCCGCCGTCTGCCTCACCTACGACGACTCCCTCGCGTCCCAGCTCGACATCGCCTACCCGCAGCTCCAGGCCGCCGGCCTGAAAGGGACCTTCTTCCTGCAAGGCAATAGAAACACCATGGCCGACCGAATCGACGACTGGCGCCAAGTCGCCGCCTCCGGGCACGAGCTCGGCAGCCACTCCCTCTTCCACCCCTGCCGCAAAAACAAACCCGGACGCGACTGGGTCGACGACGAAGGAAACCTAGACAGCTACAGCATCGCGATCGAGTCCGCAGCGAACTCGAAATGACCAACACCCTCCTGCATGCCATCGACGGCAAGACCACCCGCACCTTCGCTTATCCCTGCGGCGACATCCTTGCCGACAACGGCAGCCAGTCCTTCTTCCCCGTGGTTGAAGACCTCTACATCGCTTCCCGCGGAGTCAATCCCGACCTGCCATCCATGCAGGATTTCAATTTCAACAACACCCCCGCCTTCATTCCCGCAGGCAAAGACATCTCCGACTGCATAGCCTACCTCGAAGACTGCTACGCCAAAGGCACCGTCGCCATTTTCCTCAACCACGGAGTCGGCGGCGACTACCTCGTAACCCCCGCCGACCTACACCAGCAAATCCTCGACTACCTCGTCGCCAACCAGGACCGCTTCTGGGTAGACACCTTCAAAAACGTCATGACCCACACCCGAGTCGAATTCGACCGCCTCGGCTGGAAAACGAACCCGTAGCAACAAGCCCCGCAGCACGCTGCTTCAGTCCGCGCTGCAAATAAGCGCCTCCTTCAAGGCCTTTAACCCAGCCTCCATCTTCTCCTCGCTGAACGACGAGAAGCCGAACATCATGCCATCCCGCTCCACTGGATCCGGGCCATAGCTGGAGATCGACATGAACACATAGCCTCGCTTGCGCCCCTCCTCGGCCAGGCGAGCAGGATCGACCTTTCGCTTATAGAAGCCGACGAAGTGCATGCCCCCATCCGTGAGGCCCGGCTCGATCCAGTCCCCCAGTACCCCTTCAACCCGCTCCGCTAAGCGCCGACAGCGTCGTTCGTAGAGTTTCCTCATCTTTCTTAGATGCCGCGCGTAGTGGCCTTCTCTCATGAAATCCGCCAAAGTCGCTTGCAAGGAAACCGGCGGATTCATTGCCGCCGTCTTCCAAAGCGCTAGAAAATCTGGATACACCTTTTTAGAAACGACCAGATATCCGATTCTAAGATCGGGAAACATCGACCGCGTAAACGTGCCCAAATACAGAATACGCTCGGAATCCGACAATCCTTGCATCGCAGGCAACGGCTTTCCTCGAAAACGATATTCGCTGTCGTAGTCGTCTTCCAAAATCCATGCGCCCGTCTTCCCAGCCCACTCGATCAAACTCGCTTGCCTCGCAATCGGCATCGCGGAGCCGAGCGGAAATTGCCGCGCAGGCGTAGCGACCACCAACCGGAGACGCTTCTTCAATGCGGTCAAGCGCTCCACGCACATCCCCTGTTTATCCACTTCTACCGGACAGAGATCAGCCCCATTCAGACGCAGCGATTGGGTAATGCCCCTATAACTCGGATTTTCCACCGCGACGCGATCACCACGCTTTACCAACGCCCGAGCGACCAATTCGATCCCCGGTTGGCTGCCACTCAGAATGAGAATCTGCCCCGCCTCACAGCGGACCCCGCGCTGCGTGCTCAGATGAGCCGCGATCGCCTCGCGCAAACCCAGAAAACCACCATCCCCATGCCCGTAGTTATTTAGTGCATACGGCGACGCCCTCAATTGCTTGGCGTAAAGTTTCAACCACAACTCCATGGGAAACGCTTCCAGCTCCGAGCATCCCGACAAGAAGGGCGGCTGCTCGATGTAGCGAGCGTCCCGCGGGAGCGTGCTTGTTACGCGATTCGTACCACCCGCCTTTGAACCCGATTCCACCCGAAAAAAGCCATCCGGCATTTCCTCCGCCACAAAGGTGCCCGCCCCACGCCGCGTTTCCAGATACCCTTCCGCAATCAGCTGCTCGTACCCCTGAGTCACCGTGATTCGCGACATCCCATACTTCAAGGCGAGCTCGCGGCTCGACGGCACGCGCTGGCCGGCGACCAACTGCCCCGACCGCACCGCATCACGAAAGGTCTCGTAAACCCGCAGGTAGGCCGGCTGATTCCCCCGGACCAGACGAGGCAGCAAATTGGACTTATCATTTTTCATCAAAGTGGACCTATCTACAAATCCACTTTTGCCCTATTCTCCAGCTCGAACTCAAAATCCTCCCACAACCTGACACCTAAAACCGTCTCCGAAACCTCATGTCTTGTCCATTCGCCAAAACCGAACGCAGCGCTCCCAACCGCGCCCCCAATCGAGTCTCCTTCGAACGCGAGCCCGTATACGCCATCATCGACGAAGCGCCCATCTGCCACGTCGGCTTCACCATGCCAAACGGGCAACCCTTCGTGATTCCCACCATTCACGCTCGCGTCGGCGACACGCTCTATTTTCACGGCTCCACGCAGAGCCGTCTCCTGCAGGCCATCGCTTCAGGCAATCCCCTTTGCTGCACCTTCACCTTCCTTGACGGCATCGTGGCGGCCCGCTCCGCCATGCACCATTCCATGAACTACCGCTCGGTCGTCGCCTTCGGAACCGGCCAAATGCTTACCGACGAAGCCGAGCGCCAAGAAGCCTTTCGCCTGACTGTCGAAAAGCTCATTCCCGGGCGCTGGGAAAATTGTCGCCAACCCAACGAAGCCGAAGCGAGAGCCACCGCAATCGCTGCCCTTCGCATCGAAGAGGCCACCCTCAAGGTACGCTCCGGTCCGCCCAACGATATCGCTACCGATAGGGGCGGCCCACACTGGGCGGGAGTCATTCCCACCCAAACGCACATCGGCGCGCCGGAACCCGACGCCCACTTGCCAGCGACGCAACAAACGCCCGATCACATTCAGGCTCTCTGCCGCTAAAATCGGCGTTATAAATCCGGTTCCGCCACGCGACCCAACTGGGCGAGCAAGGCGGCATCTGGCTTACGGCCGTCGGCGGGAACGCTCTTCCACGATTGGTCCGCAGCTGCAAAATCCGGAGCGAGTTGCTTGATAGCGTCAACCGCGAGCTGGTGGCCAATCTTAGCGTTGAGCAGGTCTTGGAAGTTTCGGCTCACCCCAGCCTCGTCGGCGGAGGGGGAGCGACCGTCCCAAATCGACGCCCTCTTATCATAAATAGCCTCCTCCATCAGATTCGCGTAGCTCGCAAGGGCGATGAGCAGTTCGTCCGAGCGACGAATCTCCACGAAAGGATCGGCTTGGGAAACCGTCACGTCCTTGCTCTGCAAGTACGAAACGAGCGCTTCAGCGTGCACGTCGCTGAGCAATAGCTTAATGGATTCCCCAGCATTAGCGAGGGCGGCGAACGAAACGAAACACAAGATGGCGACAATTTTCTGCATGCCCATGACAGAGCAGCCACAGCGCCAAGCGGAGGCTTTCACCAAGCCGGCTCGCAAAGTCATACTTCCTTTACAGGGCAGCAATTCAGGCCCCCCTAAGACTTCAACAAAATCCTGAGCGGCGCCGTCCCTGTCTTTCCGCTCTTGGAACGATCTGCCCAACTTCGCCGATATTACCCGAAGCCCCATCCCCGGAAACACGGACGGCATCTCTTTCCCCCGAGATCACCTCGGCAAAGGCGACCAAAACGAACATTCCTACCTCCCCTGGGAATTCCACGAAAAGACAGGCCGCTTCGCCAGTGGAAAAAAGTTGCCACGCGGACTCCCGCATCTATCCCTCGAAGCCCTATTATGAGCGCTTCAGAAATCGCATCCGCCACCCTTCAATCCCACGTTGCCGGCAACCCCTATCCGGGACGCGGCCTCGTCATTGGAAAGTCCGCTTCGGGCGACGCTTGGCAGCAAGTCTATTGGATCATGGGCCGCAGCCCCAACAGCCGCAACCGCCAGTTCTCGCTCGAGGGCACCACACTCAGCACCGAGCCCTTCGATCCCTCCAAGGTCGAAGACCCGAGCCTCATCATCTACGAAGCGATGCTCGAACTGCCAAACCAGTTCCTCGTTTCCAACGGCGACCAAACCCGCACCCTCTGCGACGGACTCGCAGCCGGCAAAACCGCCAAGCAAGCCCTCTCCACCCGCGATCGCGAGCCCGACGCACCGAACTACACGCCGCGCATCACCGGACAGCTCGACCTCACAGGCGAATCGCCGGAAATCGGACTCTCCATCCTAAAGGCCAACAAGATCGACCCAACGTATTCGGATCGCCACTACTATTATCCGCAAGCGCCCGCCAACGGAATCGGCTACGGACTCACCACCTATATGGGCGACGGCAATCCGCTGCCAACCTTCAACGTCGATCCGCTGCTCCTGCCCATCGCAGACACCCCCGAAGAGACGCTCGACCTTTACTGGAACGCTCTCGACGAGGACAATCGCATTTCCCTCGCGGTGAAGGAAATCGCCCTCGACGGCTCCAGCTCCCGCGTCGTCCTGCGCAACAAGTACACAAAGTAGCGCGGAGTTTCAGCCCGCGACCGCGCTAGCCTCTTCGGCTAGCGTTTTTTTGTATCCAACACTCCCTCACGTGTTTCTCAAAATCCGGTAAGCCAACCAGGGAGCCGATCGATAAATAAATTCCAGCAACCGCGCTTTCCCGACGCTGGACTCACGTCGCTCCTTCTCGATACATTTGATCAATTCACTCGCCGCTCGCCTCGCCGAAATCTTCCCGTTCCCGCGCCCCGAGCACATGCGAGTTTCCACCAGCGGCAACATCGCATGCAGCACCTTGATCCCACGTTTCTCCAACTGGTAGTTCAAGGAGCAAGAGGCACTGCGCAAGCCAGCTTTTGAAGCGCAGTAAATCGGCGAGCTCTCTTTCGGGACCAAAGCCAAGGCAGAACCGACATTTAATACCACGCCACCTTTGCCCATCCTTCCCATGGCTA
>JBNKSG010000207.1:0-6791 GCA_050297195.1 Opitutaceae bacterium
CAAGACCGCCCTCGACTTGCTCGCCGAATCGTCGGACGTGGTCACCTACGAGTTCGAGAACGTTCCGGTGGAAGCGACACGCGTCCTCGAGGAAAAAGTCACCCTCCACCCTCGCCCCGAAATCCTGCACATTTGCCAGAACCGCGAGCGCGAGAAAAACTTCCTACGCGACAGCGGCATACCCTGCGCCCCATTCGCCATCGTCGACTCCCTCGAGGACCTCGAGAACGCCATCAAAACCATCGGCACGCCCTCCGTCCTCAAGACCGCGGCCTTCGGCTACGACGGAAAGGGCCAACTCAAGATCACCGGCGACTCTCCCGACACCGCTGCCATTTGGAAGGAATTCGGCGGGCATCGCGCCGTGCTGGAAGGCTGGATGGACTTTACCATGGAAATCTCGGTCCTCGTGGCCGCGAACGAGCAAGGCGACGTCTCGACCTTCCCCGTTGCCGAAAACATCCACACCAACCACATTCTCGACTACTCCATCGTTCCGGCCCGCATTTCCACCGAGCTCCAAGCCGAAGCCGAAAAGCTTGCCAAGGAAATCGCCCGCAAGCTCGGCCTCGTCGGCTTGTTGGGAGTCGAGCTCTTCGTCCTTCGCGACGGCACCATCGCCGTCAACGAGCTGGCGCCCCGCCCACACAATTCCGGCCACTACACCATCGACGCCTGCGTGACCTCCCAGTTCGAGCAATTCGTGCGCTCCGTCTGCGGCCTGCCGCTCGGCTCCACCGAACTGCTCAGCCCCGTCACCATGGTCAATATCCTCGGCGACGCTTGGATTGGCCGCCAGCCCGACTTCGCGGAATTGCTCAAGCATCCCTCCGCCAAGCTGCACCTCTACGGAAAAGCCCAAGCCCGCGCCGGCCGTAAGATGGGCCACTTCTGCGTCCTCGCCGACTCCGCCGACGCCTCCTACGAGCTCGCCCAGGAGCTAAAGGGGAAACTGTAAAAACCGTAGCGCGGAGCTTTAGCCCGCGACCGCGGAGAATGGATTTTGCGCCACGGACGCGGGCTAAAGCTCCGCGCTACGGGATGCCCTAAAGCCCCTTGGCCACTTCCAGGAACTCCATCGGGTCCCAAGCTTTCTTGGTGGAGCGCATCACAATCTTGCGGTCGCGGTCGACCAGCACCGTTGCGAGGCTGTGCACAAGATCCTCGCCTGTGTCGATGTGAGTCAGGGCCATGCTCTTAATGAGCTGGCGAACCGCCGCCCGCTCGCCGGTCACGAAACGGAAATTCTCGCCATCGATTCCGTAAGCGTCCGCGTAGGTCCGCAAAACGCTGGGCGTGTCGTACTTGGGATCCAGGGTTACGGAAATGAATTCCAAGTCATCCAGCCCGGCTTCCTTGGCCATGCGCTGGAGCGTCGCCATCTTCGAAGTCGAGAGCGGACACATCTGCGCGTCCGTACAACGGGTGAAGATGAAGTTGAGCATGAACGGTTTGCCGGCGTAGCGCGTCGGCGTGATGGTGTCGCCGTACTGGTCGACCAGCGCGAATTCCGGAAAGGAATCGCCCTCGCCCAGGTAGTAGCCAGATTCTAGCTCGTCCACCGTTTTCTCCAAGCGCTCGTTCACGCGACGCATCGTTTCCGCCGCTTCGTCATCGATTTTCCAAATCTTGATCAAGCGGAAACCGCCATCCTCGTCGCGCACCATGCGGGCCTTGATTTGGTCGTCCTTCTTGAAGGTCTTCACGTCGCCGGGGCTCACGCGAAAGACCATCGTCATCGCCGGCATGAAATCCGGGATCTCTTCGTGGGCAACCGTCATGGCCACTCCCTCCGCATCAACGGACTGAACCACTCCTAATAGAGCGTAGCCCTCCTCATTTTCATCTTCTTGACTTTCGTTTTTTGAGCGCATCCCAGAAGCCCTGCCAAAGCCGACGCGACTAGCAGCATTCGAAAAAGGGAGCTTCTCGTAAGCGAATTGAACCTGGAAAGAGAGTGATTTGTGAGTCCTGAGATCATAACGCACCGGTAGTCAAACGATCCGCCAAGAAGATGCCAGCAAAAGCGCCACACCAAAACGAAAACCGATACTTGCCAGTCCTGTTCTGGACGAGTCTCGGCGCACTCGTATGGATCACCTTTCTCCTCTACGCTGGCGGATTTACCACCACTATCCGGGCGGGAATGGCATTCCTGGACTGGCCGCTCTCCAACGGATCCATCAACCCTGATGGCTGGCTGGAGAACAAGGACATGGCAGCCGAGCACTCGCACCGCCTCCTAGGCATGGTAATGGGGCTGCTTTCCATCACGCTCTGCATCCTCGCCCATGTCAGCAAGCCCGCGCCCTTCGTGAGAAAAATGGGCAACTGGCTGGTCGTTATCGTGATAACTCAAGGCTTGCTCGGCGGTTTGAGAGTCAAGCTGGATGCCCTCAACCTCCAGATTGACCACAACCTCTACGCCCAAAGCTTCGCCGTCGCCCACGCGACCCTTGCCCAACTGTTCCTCTGCCTGCTGGTCGCCTTCGTCATCAGCAACAGCCGCTCGTGGATCGAGCGAAACGCGGGCTTCCAACGCGCCCCTTCCCCCAGCCTCAGCACCTTTGGCTTCGTGGCTTGCGGAGCGATTATCCTCCAGCTCATCGTCGGAGCGATCATGCGCCACGCCCATGCCGGCTTGGCCATTCCAACCTTTCCGCTCACCCCGCACGACACCTTGATCCCGCCCGTCTTCAATTTCGCGATAGGCATCCACTTCGCGCACCGCGTCGGCGCCGTAGTCGTGACCCTGGCCATCGTCGCCTTCTGCATTCGCGTGTGGAAGGAAGGCTCATCCCGCAAGACTCTGGGCAAATCGGCCGCAGCTTTGCTAGCGCTTCTGTTAATACAAGTCGCCCTCGGAGCCCTCGTTATCTGGAAAGTGCGCAATGAGCACGTCACGACCTTGCACATGCTGAACGGGGCCTTCACCTTAGCCCTTTGCTGGTCAATGACGTACAGAAGCCTAAAGCCTAAATTCAACGCCAACGCCGCCACCGTGAATCGTCGCGACGCGCTCGAGGAAAACTCCTCCGCCATCGGCCAAACTGCAGAAGCGTGAGCCTAGAACCTTCAAAACGAGTCGATCTGACTCCCGCTGCCACCTTGTCCGATCGCACTGAAAACAAAGCCATTGCTTGGTCCGCCTACTACGAACTGACGAAACCGCGCCTCAGCCTGCTTTCGGTCATCACCGCCCTCGTCGGCTACCTCGCCGCCTTGCCGACGCGAGACGTCAGCGTACTCGTTTTCTTCCTAGGCGGTACAGCCATCTGCGCCGCTGGAGCCGCTACGCTCAACCAATTTATCGAGCGCGAAACGGACGCCCTCATGAAGCGTACCCGTGAGCGGCCGCTACCCGCCGGCCAAGTCTCCCCGACTGTCGCGCTCTGGCTTGGCATCGCCCTCTCCATCATCGGAGTAGCATCCCTTTGGTTCGGAGCGAACCCGCTAGCTGGCGCCCTCGGCCTCACCACAATTTTCACTTACATCGTTCTCTACACGCCACTGAAGCTGAAAACCCGTTGGGCCACCGAAGTCGGAGCCCTGCCGGGAGCCCTACCACCACTGATCGGCTGGGCTGCTGCAGAAGGAAGCATCTCGCCACTGGGCTGGATCCTTTTCGGCATATTGGCCTTCTGGCAGCTGCCTCACTTCATGGCCATCGCTTGGACCTTCCGCAAGGACTACGGCTCCGCCGGGTTCCCCATGCTCACCGTCGTCGATCCCAGCGGCCGGAAAGCTGGCATCTGGGCAACCGTGAACGCGATCGCCCTTCTCGTGGTCAGCCTCCTCCCCATCTTCCTCGGACTTTGCGGTTGGCTCTACACCGCTGTCGCCGCGACCTTCGGCATTTGGTACCTCGTCCGCTCCATCGCATTCGCCACAGCCAGCAACCGAGACGGCGTTGCTCGCAAGCTTTTCTTCAACTCGATCCTCTACCTACCAGCGGTACTCTTTACGCTAGTAATTGATCGTTGGATACTCTTTTAGGAATTCAAATGGAAATCAGCGACATTCCCGCTCTCAACGCCTCGCTCAACGCCGTTGCCACGGTCCTAATCGTCGCCGGAGTCATTTCCATCAAGGCGAAGAATGAGAAGCTGCATCGCTTTCTGATGGGCGCCTCCATTATCGTCTCGGCGATCTTCCTCGTCGGCTACGTCTACCACAAGTACGCGGTGCAAGGCGTGCACACCCCCTTCAACGGAGAAGGCGCGATTCGCACGGTTTACTACACCATGCTCATCTCCCATATAATCTTGGCAGCCACCATCCCGGTGCTCGTAGTCCGCACCGCTTACCTCGGCATCAAGGACCGCCGCGAGCTGCACAAGAAATGGGCTCGCATCACCTACCCGATCTGGCTCTACGTATCCGTCACCGGCGTGCTCGTCTACTTCTTCCTCTACGTTTGGTTCCAGCCAGCCACAGCTTGACCAACTTCGCCTAGCGAAGTAAAACCAACTCTTCCTGCCGCCTATCATCCCCACTATGACCTGGGACATCGCATTCGTATTCGCACTCCTCATCCTGACGTTGATCAGTTTCGTTTGGGAAAAACTGCCAGCTGACGTCACCGCGCTCTCCGTTTTCGCCATCCTGATCGCCACGGGTACTCTAAGTTCGCAGCAAGCCTTTTCCGTCTTTGCGAATCCCGCTCCCATCACCGTCGGGGCCATGTTCATGCTCAGCGCCGCACTGGAAAAGACCGGCCTTATCGCCCAGATGAGCCAAAAGCTCCAGGGATTGGGCAACCTCAGCTACCGCCCCTTCCTCCTCGTCATCATGGTACTCGTGGGCGTTCTGTCGGGCTTCATCAACAACACCCCAGTGGTGGTGGTGATGCTTCCCATCGTGCTCTCGCTTTCTAGCAAGATCGGCGTCGCCGGTTCCAAGGTCCTCATCCCACTCTCCTACGCTTCCATTCTCGGCGGTACCTGCACCCTCCTGGGAACCAGCACCAACATCATCGTAAGCGGAGTCGCCGAAGGCGTCGGCGGCCAAGCGCTCGGCATGTTCGAATTCGCCTTCATTGGAGTGCCGGTCTTTTTCGCGGGGATCATCTACCTGCTTCTCTTCGGCAACAAGCTGCTGCCTTGGCGCGAAACCCTGACCTCCATCCTGTCCGAGGAGGAACGCCGCGAATACATTGCGGAAGCCTTCGTCAACAACGGCTCTGCCGCCATCGGCAAAACCCTCAAGGGAGCGGGCTTCAAACGCACCAGCGGCATGCGAGTGATCGACCTCGTTCGCTCCGGCGTTTCGCTGCAAGGCCGCATGCACGACGTCAACCTGCTCGAGGGTGACCGCTTGTTCCTCGCCTGCCGCGCCTCCGGGCTCGCCAAAGCACGCTCCATCGAAGGCATCGACCTCGCTTCGGAACGCGACCTCGGCCTCGAACACATCAACGCTCACGAAGGTCTGATCGTCGAAGGTATCCTCGGCCCCAATTCCGAAATCCTCGGCAAAAGCCTGGAAGAAGTGAACTTCCGCCAACGCTACCGCCTCGTCGTCCTCGCCATCCACCGTAACGGCAAAAACCTGCGCGACCAGTTAGGCACCTTGCGTCTGGAATTTGGCGATACCCTTCTGCTCCTCGGAACCGACGAGGCCATCCAGAACATGAGCGGCAACGAGGATATCATCCTCATGGAAAATCGGGCCGTTCCCTCCAAGTCCGACAAGCGGAAGAGCTTCGCGGTGCTTGCTGCCATCGCTGGAGTGGTCGCCTGCGCCTCATCCGGTTTCGCCGGCATCGAAGTGGCCGCCGTCGTCGCCTGCGCCTTCCTATTAGTCACCAACTGCCTGCGCCCAAAGGATGGATACGCAGCCGTACAGTGGAACATTCTCTTCATCATTTTCGGCATGCTCAGCCTCGGCATGGCCATGTCGGAAACAGGAGCCTCCAAGTGGCTGGCCGACCAACTCATTTCCGCCGTCACCTTGTTCACCACGGAAGAGCTCCGACCCTACGTCATGCTGGCTTGCCTCTACCTGCTGACAAATCTCCTCACGGAAATCCTTTCCAACAACGCCGCCGCCGTCCTCATGGCCACGCTAGCAGTTGGCATTTCCGAAACACTTGGAGTCGACATGAAGCCCTTCCTAATGACAGTGGCCATCGCCGCCTCAGCTAGCTTCTCAACTCCCATCGGCTACCAAACCAACACCTACGTCTACGGCGCGGGTGGCTATCGCTTCTCCGACTTCATCAAAGTGGGCGCCCCACTCAACGCGATCTGCTTCATCATCGCGGTCACGCTGATCCCGATGATCTGGAGCTTCTAAACAGATAGCAGGCGCTACCAGCGATACTTCGTCTCTTTCCCGATCGTTTTCTCGATCGAGTCACACAAGTCGTGGCTGCCGGCGATGTGAGCGAAACCATCCGCCTTCGAGGAAAAGGTTTTCATCGGAAAGACCTCCGTATCGAAAAATCGAGTACTGCCGCCTACCGCTGCCAATAGCGGCATTCCGCCTGCGATGTCCCACGCCTTCACGCGATGGGCGATCACGCCGTCCAACCAGCCGAGCGCCGTGTAAGCCATGTGGATCGCGCTGCTGCCAAAGGCACGCAGCTTGAATTCCATGCGAAGGGCATCGTCGTCAGCGATCGCCCCTTCATCGGCGAGCGTTTGTGTTGCAATCAAGCTCTGGCTATTCAGCTCCGCCTCCTTGCGCTGCACTTGCTGGTCGCCAATCCACAATCCACGCGAGGCTCCGCCATGGATCAGCTGTCGCGTTCCGTGGTCGTAAATGTATCCGTAAACCGGATTTCCATCCTT
>JBNKSG010000208.1:0-6776 GCA_050297195.1 Opitutaceae bacterium
ACTGTTGGCTAAGGTGGAGTTTGAACATCGCTCGTTCCTCGCTGGATCCCTGCGTGGCAGGGGGATGATCCGGCCGTTGGCCGGCGATGATTCTTCTTTGGGAGGGGCTGGTGTTGTTTGGAAGGGTGTAAGGAGGGGGCCTTGAGAGGAGGGCGGAGGTTGTTGGTGAGGGCTGGTGGCCGCTGTATCCTATAGGATATGCCTATGAGAAGTAGAGTTAACAAGTATTTCCAATTATGACGTTTTGTTCGTATAGTAAGTATGTCCAACAACAAAACAGATAAGACGATGAACACACTCAATACAACCAAGCTAATCGAAGCCACCATCGCAGCTGGAGCGATCATCGGTGGAGCTGCAGTGATCATCCCCGCGATCGGGATCCTCGCCGCCGCTGGCCTCGTCGCCGCAGGGCTTGCCACCATGGCCGCTCTGGAAACGAAGAAGCGCGCTTACTAAGCCGCCCGTCGGGGAGGGCGTCTCGGGACGAGCCGCGCCACCTGACTTACCATTTTTTTGGGGTAACATACAAAAAGATAGCACTTAGGGATTAGGGGTAGTCCCGCTATCAAGAGAAGCCCGCACTGAGCTTAGCTCAGGCGGGCTTTGTTGTGTCTGGACTATAGGAAGCTGAGGTGGCCAAGGAGGGGCTTGAACATCGCTCGTTCCTCGCTGGATCCCTGCGTGGCAGGGGGATGATCCGGCCGTTGGCCGGCGATGATTTTTCTTTGGGGGGAGTTTGTGTTGTTTGGAGAGGGCTGAGGTGAGAGGTGTCGGGTGGTGGCGTAGAAGGGAGCTTGCAGTGTGGTCGCGGGCTTCCGTCTTCGCTGAAGCTTCGGCGAGACACGAAAGCTCCGTGTTACGTTGGGAATTGGCTGCTAGGAGCCGGTCTTCAAGCGGAGCATGAGTTTGCCGTCGCTGGCGACGGTGTAGCTGACGGTGACTTTCTCGATGTGGTCGTCGGCGGTGGCTTCGATCGTTTCGATTTGGGAGGACAGGATTTCCCAGGTTTCGGTTTCGAAGTTGTAGCTTTCGAACGCGAGAGTGACGCCGCTGGCGTTTTTGTTTCGGTAGTAGCTGACGGAGAATCCGCTGCTTGTGAGCTCGATGGAAACGTGGTTCGCGGCGAGATCGATTTCGGTGGGCGAGCTTCCGAAGGCGTAGTGCAGCAGGTTGGCAATGCCGTCGGCGTTGGCGTCCTCGCTGGGGAGGCGGTTTGAGCGGATGTCGCCGAGGTGGGCGAGTTGCCAGCTGGTGTAGTTGCTGTCGGCCGTGTCGCTAGTACGCGTCACCGTGAACTGGTTTTGATCGGAGAATCCGGCTTGCTCGAGCGTCTGGCTCGGGTTCGTGAGTTCGGTGTCGCCGAGGAAGAGCTTTAAGGAGTCACCTTGTTCCTGCAAGGCGCTGGCGAGGGAAGCGCGAAGGTCGTCGATGGAGCCGGAGGACATCATGTCGAGCTCCAGCTTGCCTGGACCGTCCACGATGGCGATGAGGTGTATGTTTGTTGTGGGTACGGTTCGCGTTACGGAAGCGACGTTCGAGTAGTCGGAGCTGTTGCTGGCGTCGGTGGCCTTGACGCGGTACTGGTAGCTATCGGTGCCGATGTCGACGGGGTGAGTGAAGGCTTGTGAATTGGCTCCGATGTTGGCGACGACATCCCAGGTGCTGGCGGCTGCGAGTTTCCATTCTATGGTGTATCCCGTTTCTGCGGTCGCATTGTCTGTCCAGGTCAAGTAGAAGTGGGCGGTGTTGTCGCTCGCGGAGAGGCTGGTCGGAGCGGCGAGGGGGCTTGGTCCGGAGGAGCGACTGACGGTGGCGACGTTTGAGTAAGTGGAGTCCCCGGAACTGCCGGTGGCCTTGATGCGGTATTCGTAGGTGTCGGAACCGATGTCGGTGGCGTCGACGAATTGGGTGTTGTTGTTGGGAATGGCTCCGGATACGGACACCCAAGTGTCGGTGCCTTGCTGGCGGCGTTCGAGGGCGAAGCCGGTTTCGTTGGAGGAATTGTCCTGCCAGGTGAGCGTGACGGAGTCGGTACCGTTGTCGGTGCCGGAAAGGTTGCTGGGAGCGGTGGGCGTGGTTTCGCCGCCGCCACTACCGCCGCCGGTGGCGATTTGCACGAAGGCGCCGTTGCTCGTGACCGAGGTGAGGTCGTCTGTCACGCGAGCGCGATAGTGTCCGTGGTGGGTGGCGCGAACGGCGGATTCGACGCTGTAGGTGGCGCTGGTGGCTCCGGGGACGTCCACGCCCTCGAGAGTCCATTGGTAGGAGAGGGTGCCGGTGCCGCGGGCTTGCACGGTGACGGAGAAGGAGTCGCCTTCGTTGATGATGGCGCCGGCGGGTTGCTGGGTGATTTCTAGGGGCGTGTTGACCGTGAGGTTGAAGTCGGTGGAGGTGATTTGGCCGGCGGGGTTTTCGATGGTGGCGTGATAGGTGCCGTTGTCGTCGGACGTTACGGTGAAGAGCGAGAGGGTGTTCTCGGTCTGCCCATCAATGGCGACGTCGTCCTTGTACCACTGAACGGATACGTCTCCGAAGACGCTGGTGTAGTCGAGGGTGAAGTCGACGTTGGATCCGTTGGTGGTGGTCTCGTTGACTTCCGAGCCGTTGTAGGTGGGGGCTATGGTGTAGATGAGGGTGTATTCAGTTGCTGGATCGTCCCAGATATTGGCCCCGTTTTGGAATCGCAGGCTGAGTCCGTATTCGCCGTATTCTCCCTCTACGATGGCGGGGATGGAATCGAGGGTGACGGTTTCGGTGAGGGGGTCGCCGCCGCCATCGACGGTGTTGCCGCCATTGTTCCATGACCAGTTGTATTGCCCGAATCCGGAGATGGGGTCGGTGTGTCCGGTGAAAGAGAAGCTGGGAGTCAGCGGAGAGGTAATGACGCTTCCGTTCGCGGTGCCGTGCAACGGGGTGACGACGAGACTGGAGCGGTCTGGGGCAGTGGTGTCATAGCCGACTTCGGTGTCGTAGCCGTTGCTGCCTAGGAGGGTATTGGTGGCGGCATCGATATCTGTCGCCACAATTTGGAGACGGAAGTGTCCTTCGGAGGGCAGGGTGTAGTCAACGGTGGCGTCTACGATTTCGTTGGTACCGGTGCCGGCGATGACTTGGCCGGCGGTCCAAGGACCGAATTCTCCGGTGCCGGTGTCTTTCTGGGAGTAGTAGATTTGCAGCTGGCTGATCTCGTCGTCGTCGAAGGCGCTGTAGGTGAGGCTGCGCGTTGCGGTGGAACCGAAGACTTCGTAGCTGAAGAGGGAATCGAAGTAGGCGATTGGTTCGATGTTGGGGTGGTTTCGATCGGCCATGGCGGATCCTACGCGGAGGATACCCCAATAGCTGAGGCTGGGGATGGTGACTTGGGAGAATCCGTTCCCGAGGTCGGTGATGGTGAGGGTGGTGGGGTTGCTGTCGGCCGAGGCGACGTAGGTCGCGACGGAAGTGCCTTGGTATTCGGTTGGGAGCGGAAACTCGTTAGGCGTGGGGAAGGTGACGGTGAAATTGCTTTGGGAGGTGATAGCGGTGCCAGTTCCGTTGAAGCTGTAGTTGAGAAGTTGGTACACGCGAGAATAGTCGTAGGAGTCAACGTAGCTGAGGATTCGCACGTCTCCAGAGGCGGCGTTGGTGATTTGCTGGAGGCTGCTTGGCAGGGCGGCCTCGAATCCGGAAAGGGCGGTTGTCAGGTTGGAGGAGGCTGGCTGGTCGGTGTATCCAGTGGTGCCCCAGGCGTCGAGGCTGACGACTTTTAGGGTGCCGCTTCCGATGCTGGTGTTTCCGACTGAGCCGAAGAGTTGGGTCCAGGTTTTGCTGTCGTAGCTGCGAGTGGAGGACTGGTCGTTGCCGAGTGCGTCGTAGCGGAAGACGTTGGTTCCGGATACGATGAGGGTGCCGCCGGCGTTGACGTAGTCCATCAGCTCGGTGAACTGGTTGTCGGTGACCTGGATGGCTTCGGAGGCGAAGACGACGGGGTAGTCGCTGATGTCCTCGGTCGTGAAATTGTCAGGCATGCCGAGACCGTCGCCGCCGAAGGCAACGTCGTAGTTGATTTCCAATTCTTGTAGGATGTATCCAAGGCCGAGATACCAATAGTGGTCGCCTCCGAGGAGTCCGGGATCGGGGCCGACTTGCAGGGATTCGGTGTGCAAGGCGGTTGCGAGCGGATAGAAGATGGCAGCTTCGCTGAGGGGGGCGTGGTCGAGCTGGTCCTCGTACTGTTTAGCGAGGCGAGCGATGGGGGAGGTAGCGGGGTAGTCGTCTTCCCAGGTGGCGACACCGTTGTTGGCGATCGACTCGGCGAGGAAGAGGCTTTGTACGGCGGTGTTGGTGGCGGGAGGCGAGTTCCAGGGCTCGAAACGGTTGTCGTAGGTTTTAAGGTTGGCGCGGAAAACGGGTTCGAGGTTGTAGCCGTCGGCGTAGTCCCAGGTCTGGCCGCCGAAGTGCGTTTCGCCGAGGTCGCCGGAGGCGTATTCGGCGAGAAACCAGCGGTCGGCGGGGCGGTCGATGAAGCCGTAGCGATTGAAGTAGAATCCGATTTCGCGGCCGAGCTCGCTCTGGGCGTAGGTGTTGACCTCGTTGACGAGGGTGGAGATGACCTCGCGTTCCTTGTATCGGAGGAAGGCTTGCCAGAGGCGCCAGTGCTTGGTGGCTCCGAGTTTTACGCCGTCGATGGTGGCGGTGCCGTAGTTTGCGGTGGTGACGCCTTCCGCTCTCAAGAAGGCACCGTAGTCGAAGGTGGCGGCGTTGTAGGAAGGATCGACGTAGCTTTGCAGGGTCGTTTCGTCGTAGCGGGCGTTGAGCCAGTCGCGGAAGTCGGTAAGGGTGGCGGCGTCGAAGGGGCCGGCGTCGAGGCTGACCCAAGCGGTGTCGTAGTGGATGGCGTCGACTCCGGCGTCCACGTAGGCCTTGGCGACGGTGACGATGGCTTGGTAGGTTTCGTCGAGGAAGATGCTGGGGTTGGCTTCGTTGCCGTCGAGGTCGAGGGTCTTGCCGGCGGAGCTGATGGCGTCGGTGAATCCGATGGCGCTGCCGATGCCCGGGCTGAAGTCGGCGTAGGCGGAGTAGTATTGGTCGCGGTCGCGGTACCAGCCTACGAGCGGGGCAATGTCTTGCGCGGAGACCGAGGAGCTGACTTCGCCGGCGGCGTCGATGCGGACGGTGGTCTGCACGCCGTTGAGCACGGCTTGGTCGCCGCGGCGGTTGTAGGCGGCGTCGGATTCGAATCCGCGCAGGAGGAGGCCTTCGGGATGGGGCGGGTTGGACCCGGCGTCGAGAAAGGAGGTCGCCGAAAGGCTTGCGAGAAGAAAGAGGAGGATGGGCTTGAGCTGACGTGCCATAGAAAAGGAGGCGAAGGTTGCTGGTGATAGGTACCTTTTGCTTATTCGGCGCTTGGCGCGAATGCCTCAGTTTTTGGCTAATTTAGTGAGCTTATGGCGAGGTTAGGCCGCTGTTTAGCGAATTATTTAAAGAAGGTGGTTTTAGGCGGTAGGAGGGACCGCGAAAAACGCTAGAGCGCGAAAAGGGCGGGGCGAGGGGCGCAAAAAACATAACAACGTTGATGCTCCTACTGCATGCGTTTTATGTTGTTGGGGCTTTGGGGGTTGAGCGCTGGGGGGCGGGACGAAGCGAGGGAGGAGGCTTGGTGTTTTTGCGGCTACTTTTTGCGTTTGTGGTAGCGGGAGCTGCTTTCGTCGAGGATCGCCTTTTCTTCGGGGGTGAGGCTCTGGAATCCGGTTTCGGAGATCTTGTCCAGGATTTCGTCGATCTCCTTGCTGCGATTGATGGTGGGGGCGACGTTTCGCTTGCGGGGGCTGGCCTTGGATTTGGTGACGATCTTGATGTTCAGCTTGGCTTGGATCCAGTTTGTCATGAAGTGGCAACTACGTACGCCTTCGATGTGAAGGATGATGAAGGTGGTGAGGATGGAGAGCCAGAGGGCGGCGAGGCCTCCCCACGACTTGTAGCCAAGGTATTGCAGGGTTTGTACGCCGACGATGAGGAGGACGAACCATTTGACCTGAATGTTGAACCACATCGGGGCGCTTGGATACATGAGGGCGAATCCGACAAAGACTGCGAAATGCACTGAGCCTTCTCCGACGAGCGGTAGGTCGCCGATGAGCGGTGAGAGGACGAGTAGCCCGAGGGCTGGCAGGGCGGTGAGGGCGGCGTAGAACCAGATGAATTTCTTGGTGCCGAGCAGGTTTTCCACTTCGCCCCCGAAGCACCAGAAGAAGTAGAGTCCGATGGCGAACCAGAGGTCGATGGCGTGCACGAAGGGATAGGTGAGCAAGGTCCAGATGCGCAACTCCGTCACGGCCGCGGCGGAATAGACGAGCTGATTGAACCAAGTGGCGGCCGCCCAGCCGGAACCGAAGGTGATCACCAGAGCGGTGAGGGCGTGCAGGGCGACCAGGGTATTGGTCGCGTCCATGGGTATCTTCCCAAGGTAGAAGAGCGGTTGGTGAGTGTGGGTGGAACGGACTGGATTGAACGACATGGCGGCTGGATGAGAGAATGGCGAAACTACAGTGCTCTTCTTGGGAGTCAATTGGGGAGGCTGTTCCGTTCGGTTGTTGCTGGAGTTTGGGAGGTTTCGAGAGCGGGGAACGCGTGCAGGAGATAGGGGCGGCCTTTGACTCTATAGGGAAATCCTATGAAAGGTAGAGTTAACAAGTATTTCCGTTATCGGGCGGAATACCGTATAGTGTTTTCAGCAACAGAAAGAAAACGAAGATGAAGACAGGAATCACTATCAAGCACATCGAAGCCACAGC
>JBNKSG010000209.1:0-6766 GCA_050297195.1 Opitutaceae bacterium
GCAGTTGCCGAAGAAGATTTCCGCGTAGCTTTCAGCGATGATACCGCGGAATCCGTAACGGTAGATCGCTTGCGGAGCATGCTCGCGCGAGCTGCCACAACCGAAGTTCGCACCGGAGAGCAAGATGCTAGCGCCCTGGAAACGCTCCTCGTTGAGCGGATGGTTCTTGTTGCTGCCGTCCTCGTTCTTACGGACATCGTAGAAGAGGTACTCTCCCATGCTGTCGAAAGTAACGCACTTCATGAAGCGCGCGGGGATGATGCGGTCTGTATCGATTTCGTCGCCAGCTACGGTTACGCCGCGGCCACTTACCTTTGTGATTTTTTCTAAAGCCATTTTTTGTAGTTCCTTTGCGCTTACACGTTTGCAGTTTCGCGAATGTCGAACACCTCGCGGGAGTCGCTGATCTCGCCGCGAATCGCAGCTGCAGCCACCATGACTGGGCTCATCAACACGGTGCGGCCCGTTGGGCTACCTTGACGTCCCTTGAAGTTGCGGTTCGAGGAACTCGCGCTGAGCTGGTCGCCGATCAACTTGTCAGGGTTCATCGCCAAGCACATGGAGCAACCTGCCTCGCGCCACTCGAAACCTGCTTCGCGGTAGATCGCGTCGATTCCCTTTTCCTTACAGATCGCGTCGACGATCTGGGAACCAGGAACCGCAATCGCCTTAACGCCTTCCGCAACCTTGTGGCCCTTGATGTACTTCGCGACTTCCTCGAAGTCGGACAAACGACCGTTGGTGCAGGAACCGACGAAACATACGTCGACCTTCGTGCCCTTGATCGGGGAGCCGCCTTCGAGCTTCATGTATTCGAGGGCTTCAGCTGTGATCGCCTTTTCGGAGTCCTTCACGCTTTCCACGCTAGGGATGTTTTCTTCGATGGTGATCGCTTGGGCAGGGTTGATTCCCCAGGTCACAGTCGGAGCGATATCGGCAGCGTCGATGACAACGACGTCGTCGTATTCGCAATCAGGATCCGACGCGAACGACTTCCAATTCTCGACAGCCGCATCCCACTCTTCGCCCTTCGGCGAATAAGGACGGCCCTTGAGGTACTCGAAAGTCTTCTCGTCCGGGTTGATATAACCCACGCGAGCACCGCCTTCGATCGACATGTTACAAACCGTCATGCGCTCTTCCATGGAGAAGTTTTCGAAGACCTCGCCTGCGTACTCGTAAGCGTAGCCCGTACCGCCATTCACGCCTAGCTGGCGGATGATGTGGAGGATAACGTCCTTCGCGTAAACGCCCGGGCGAAGCTTGCCGTTCACTTCGATCTTACGAACCTTCAACTGCGTGAGCGCCATAGTCTGAGTGGCCAACAAGTCGCGGATCTGCGTGGTGCCGATACCGAAAGCGATCGCGCCAAAAGCGCCGTGCGTGGAGGTGTGGGAGTCGCCGCAAGCGATTGTCGTGCCTGGCTGGGTGATTCCCTGCTCTGGACCTACGACGTGCACGATGCCCTGCTTGCCCGTATTCATGTCGAAGAACGTTACTCCCGTGTCCGCGCAATTCTTGCGGAGCTCGTTGATCATCGCGTCGGCGAGAGGGTCCGCGAAAGGCTCGACGCGAGAGTCGGTGGGAACGATATGGTCGACGGTCGCGAAAGTGCGGTGCGGGTATGCTACCTTGAGGTTGAGGTCGCGGAGCATTCCGAATGCCTGCGGGCTAGTGACCTCGTGCAAGAGGTGCGTACCGATCAAGAGCTGCGTCTGACCATTGGACAAGGTTCGCACAGTGTGCGCGTCCCATACTTTTTCGAATAATGATTTTCCCATAAACTTGAGAGTTAACTTTGAAATTAGAGGCCGAACAAAATCGAAAGCCTTTCGCTTCTCCGCAAACACAATCCGACAATTTCAGCTACGGAGCCAAGAACTCGGAATTCGCCGCTTTCCGGTAGGAATCGGGCGTGGTTCCCAACCGTTTTTTGAACTGCCGATGCAAGGACGGAAGGCTGCCAAATCCGCTTTGAGCCGCAATCTCATCCAAGGAAAGATCGCGGCGACTTCCCAACAAAGCTGCCGCTCGCCGCACCCGCAGACTGCCCAAGTAATCCGAAAACGTGGTCCCCATCGCCCGCCGAAAAAAACGCGAAAATGCCGCCTCGTCCAAACCAACCCGCCGCGCCGCGGCCGCCCGCGAAACTTCACCCGAAAAACGCTCCTGCATGAACCGCTTCAACTCCTCGACCCGAGCGAGGTCCCGGGTTCCTAGATCTCCCGTTTCCTGCTGACTGTAAGGAACTTGCGAATGCGGAAAGGTTGATACCAGCTCCAGCGCCACATAGAAGCGAGCCAACCGAAGCGCCCCGTTCGCACGATCCACCGACCGCAGTCGCATCCTGAGCCTTTCCCGGTCGCCGACCTCGAAAACCAAGGGATCCGCGAAGGCTTTCCACAGCCGTTCCAAGGCGCCCATTTCAGGCAATTTCAACAGGCCCGCCGGCACCGCTTCCCGAACGAAACGCACGACAATTCCCGAGCAACCGCCCGGCACATCGGACGGCGAGTCGCTCCTCCAAGCATGCAAAACGCGGGGCGGACAAAGCAGCAAAGCACCAGCCCCAAACGAACCCGACGCAGCGCCTATCTGCCAACGCCCCTTGCCTCGAACGATGAAGCAGAGCTCGAACATTTCATGCTGGTGCAGGGAGTCTGTAAGCTCTTTTCCTTCAAACTCTTGAAAAAGAACAGACCCCTGCTCTCGACTCCGATTCGGCCAAACTTCGAACATTTGTGGAAGTAATGCCTCATTCTATGACAGGACTCAACACCTATCCGCAATTTGGCAACAATCTGAGATATTCGAATAAAAAACCTTCTCCAGGTACAAACCTTTCGCCGGCGCGGCCTGCACCAGCGGAGTCCGCCGCGCGGATTCCAGCAGGTGGTCGATTTCCTCATGCGGTAAACGTCCGAGGCCCACGTTAACCACCGCACCTGTTAAACTGCGCACCATTTTGTACATAAAGCCATCGGCTCGAAAGCGCAGGTTAACGTATTCAGAATCCTGGCTCACCTCCGCTTCGGTGATATGGCGAACCGTGCTTTCGTATTCCAAACCATTACCGCGCGAAGCAGCGAACGCCGCAAAATCGTGCTTGCCCATCAGCTTCCGCATCGCCGCCTGCAAAAGGTTCAAATCCAGCTGCGCGGGAACCGGCCAGCAATAGGGCCATTGAAACGGATCCGCCTCGCCCAATTTCAGGCGGTAGAGGTAGCGCTTTGATACAGCGGAAAACCGCGAATGAAAATCGTCGCTCACCGCGACCGCGGACTCGACTCGAATCGACTTGGGCAACAAGGCGCGCAGCGCCCTGACCAAGCTCCCGCCTCCATGCCTCCAATCGCGATCGAAATGGAAGACCTGCTCCAGAGCATGCACCCCAGCATCCGTCCGACCGCTTCCCTGGATCAAGGCTGGCTCCTTAAAGAGTTTTTCCAGAACCTCTTCTATAACCTGCTGCACGGAGAGCTGTCCGTTTTGCTTCTGCCAACCGGCGTAGCTACTCCCGTCGTAAGAGCAAGTACACTTCCATCTCACTGGAAGTCGCCCCCGTCTTCAAATTCCGTATACGGATCGTATTCGGGAAGCTCGATATTCTGGTTAAGATAATCCTGTAGAATGAGGCTCGCCGCGACCGAGTCGATCTTGCCAGAGCGGCGAAGGTCGTCGTCACGCCCCTTGGGAAACGCCTTCGATGCCTCCACAGAAGTTAGCCGTTCGTCGAGACGATGGACCGGCAGCTCGATTTGCTCGAGAAGCTTTTCGATAAAGGCGTCTACTTCTTTCGCCTTAAAGCCCACCGAACCGTCCATATTGTATGGATATCCGAATACGAAGTCAGTCGCTCGACGCTCGCGAGCGAGGTCCACCAAATCCTGGATTCGCTCCGCTTCCGTCGCTTTGACGATCGCAGGCAGCGGAGTCGCTACGCCAATATCGTCACCGTAGGCGACTCCCACTCTGCGCTCGCCGTAATCAACGCCAATACAACGCATCCGGATCGATTCTCCCCAAAGGCTATAGCAGGCGCTTGAGAGCTTCCTCTTCGCCGAGTTTGCGGACCATCTCCTTGATCTTCTCCGCCTTGTCTTTCGCGCAGATCAAAGTCGCGTCACCAGTGGTCACAACGATCAAATCCTCCACTCCGATCAGAGCAACCAAGTGCTTATCGCCAGATACCACGATGTTATTCGAACACTCGAGAAAACGGGCGTCGCCCTTCTTCACATTGCCCGCGCGGTCTGAAGGAAAGTGACGCTCGATCGCAGGCCAAGCGCCCACATCGTCCCAATCGAAAGTCGCAGCCAGCGTCAGCACGTTGCTCGCCTTTTCCATAATCGCAAAGTCTACGGAGATCTTTTCGAGATGCGGATAGAGTTCGCTCAACAGGGCAACCAAGTCCTTGCCCGCGTCCATGCCAGCTTCGATCTCGTCCAGACCTTCTTTTAATACAGGAGTGAATTCGGCGAGCGCCGCGGAAATCGTTTCCACGCTCCAGACAAACATTCCCGCATTCCAGAAATACTCTCCGCTTTGCAAATAAAGCTTCGCCGTTTCCAAGTCCGGCTTTTCCTTGAACTGGCGAACAGTGAAAATGTCGCGGTTATCGATCACGTCCTTCACCGGACCGCACTGGATGTATCCGTAGCCGGTCGCGGGCTCGGTCGGTTGAACGCCGAGAGTCACCAGGCTGGGCGAAGATTCCGCAACCTTAAATGCGGTATCGAGCGCGGACTGGTAAGACTCCGCGTCATTGATAAGCGCATCCGCAGGTAGCATCGCCATCGCAGCCGCTGGATTGCGTTGCTTGACGAGCAACATCGCCAAACCCACCGCTGCCGCAGTATCCCGTCCAACGGGCTCAGCCACGATATTGGACTCCGGAAGCATCGGGCATACTTCACGCACGCCTTCAAGCTGTTCGCTATTTGTGATTACAATAATGTTTTCCGCAGGAAGAAGTCCAACCAGCCGGTCAATCGTTTGAGTCAGCATCGGCTTATCGCCAACGATGGGAAGCAAGTGCTTCGGCCGAGCCAAACGGCTCGCGGGCCAAAAGCGTTCACCTTTTCCTCCTGCCATGATTACAGCGTATCGATCTGCCATGCCACCTCTGAAAGCCCAAGACAGCCGTGGCGTCAACGTTCAACGCACCGCTACAGTCGATCGATTCCGCGCCAAATACATTTGATTCCAGCAAGACCTTCTACAAAGAACTCCGTATGTCCTCGACCGACAACGCTACACTAAGCCCACTCGAACTCGCCCGCTACAGCCGGCACATACTCTTAGAAGAGATCGGAGTCAGCGGCCAAGAAAAGCTCAAGCAAGCAAAGGTCCTCGTCATCGGAGCGGGAGGACTGGGCAGTCCCGTAGCGCTTTATCTCGCGGCGGCCGGCGTCGGCACCATCGGCCTAGCCGACTTCGACAAAGTCGAGCTACACAACCTCCAGCGCCAAATCCTCCACGGCCAATCCGATATCGACCGGCCCAAAATCGACTCTGCAAAAGAAACGCTACTAGAAGTAAATCCACACTTGAAGCTGCAGTTCCATGAACAAGGCCTGCAAGCGGACAATGCGATCGCGCTTTTCAACCAGTACGACGTCATCGTAGACGGTACCGACAATTTCGCGACACGCTACCTTAACAACGACGCAGCATTCCTAGCTGGAAAACCCCTCGTCTACGGAAGCATCTTCAAGTTCGAGGGCCAAGCGTCCTTCTTTCATCCAACCGAGGGCGGCCCTTGCTATCGCTGCCTTTTCCCCGAAGCGCCCCCGCCAGGCTCCGTGCCTAACTGCGGCGAAGCGGGAGTCATGGGAGCGCTCTGCGGCATTGTCGGAAGTATCCAATCAATGGAGACAATTAAATATATTACTGAAATCGGAGAGAACCTAGTAGGCAGACTATTGCTCATCGATACCCTGAACATGGGCTTCAAGACCTTAAAACTAAAAAAGGATCCTTGTTGCCCCCTCTGCGGCGAAAACCCAAAATACACAACAATCAGGGCTGAAAACTACCAAGAAACCTGCGAAAACAAAACCCAAGCGAACCCAGATACAAATAAAGAAAACCAAATGAGCGAGACGCCCATCGAAATCGACGTAACAGAAACCATAACGCAGCTAGCCAATGGCGATAGCATCCTAGTCGACGTACGCGAAAAGTTCGAACGCGACATCTGCGCAATCGACGGAAGCATACATATTCCTATGGGCGAAATCCCAGCGCGGATGAACGAACTACCAAAGGACAAAAACATACTCGTACATTGCCACCATGGTGGACGCAGCTTGAATGTCGTACACTTCCTCCGCCAGAACGGATTCGAACGTTCGACAAACGTTGGCGGCGGTATCGACTCCTGGTCTGTACAAATCGACGCGAGCCTACAGCGCTATTGACCCAAAACGATCCGGCTTAGCCCGAAAATCAACCCCAAGGCTGTATTTGGCCCTTCCACTTCGGACACAAAAAAAGCCTGCTCTATCCTAAGAGCAGGCTTTCGAAATAGATAAGTCGGGAATCGCTTACTTACCGCGGGGCTTCGTGAGTCCGGCAGCCTTCTTGATATTCTGAAGGGAAGGAATCGAAATTCCGAACTCCTTGGCGATAGCCGAACCCTTACCACCAGCCTTAACTGCTTCGATTACCTTGGCCTTAAGCTCTTCAGTAATCTTAGCGCGCTTGGCACGTTTGCTAGCCTTCTTAGCAGGCTTCTTGGCAGCAGAGCTACCAGCCTTGCTAG
>JBNKSG010000210.1:0-6755 GCA_050297195.1 Opitutaceae bacterium
GGGATTCGTCGAGGCGATTCTGTACGAAAGACGGGCCAGCGTGAGTGGGGACGACTTTCGCGATTTGGCCGTCTTCGGTGAAGTTCAGCTCGTCGATGAGTGGCTTGTCCTCGAGTTGGTTCTTCCACGGGCCGAGCGGATGATCGGCGACGCCAGTCCAGACTTCGCTGCCTACGGAGACGTACATTTAGAAGCTCTTGTCGGGACCTTGGATGACGGACGGTGCCCAGACCATGGCGTTCATGGAGCTAGGACTGGTGCAGGCGGCTTTGGTCGGCCAATTCAGTTCGCGGAAGGTCCAGTTCTTGAAGTCGTCCGATTCCCAGCAGCCGAGGGTTTCTCCGTCCCAAGGGTCTAGGGTGGCGTAAAGGTAATAGTGTCCTTCGAATTCAACTACACTGGGCTCCGCGTAGTAGCCCGGTAAGATGGGGTTCGCGGAATGCGGCGCTTCGCCCGGGCTGCGGTCTTGAGATTGCAGGCTTGAAATGAAGGAGAACGATAGTGAAGGGACGATGGCGGTTGTGAGTTTTATCGGGCTAGAAGAGTTATGGGTTCGCCTTGAGGTTTTTTGGCAAATGGATTGGACATGGGATCCATGGGCTGGATGTTGCCGTCGTCGTCGAACTTCATTTCGACGATACAGGTTTCGCGCTTGTAGCCACCACCACCTGGAATTGCGTGCCTGTGATAGGCGACGTACCAGCGGTCGGTTCCCGGGATATTGACGACGCTATGGTGTGCGGTGCCTTGAGCGGGGCCGTTTTGGCGAAGGACGATGAAGTCCTCTTCTGCTTCCGGACTAACTACGGGTCCGTATGGAGAATCGGATACGCCCCAACCCACGCGGTAGTCCGGGCTGCGAGCATCGTCTATGGACCACATGAAGTAGTATTTTCCGTTTCGCTTGAAGACGACGATTCCTTCGCGGAAGTCGCGCAGCGGAAACTCGACATGCTCGCCGTCGAAGGAGATCATGTCGTCGTTTAGTCGATACACGGTGGGTGTACCGTTTCCAAAGTAGAGGTAGGGCTGGCCGTCATCGTCGATGAAGGCGTACGGGTCTATGCTGAAGGTCTTGATTTTCTCGTTGTCCACGAGGGGGTGTCCGAGTGCGTCCTTGAAGGGACCTGTCGGAGAATCGCCGACGGCGACGCCGATGTTGTGCTCTCCGCAAAAGTAGAAGTAGTACTTGCCCTTGTGCTCGATGCAGTCCGGAGCCCAGGCCTTGTTGTTGGCCCAGTTGACATCTTTCCGAAGGTCGAGAAATACGTTTTCCTTTTTCCAGTCGACGAGGTTGGGCGACGACCAGACGGCGAATTCCTTGGTGTTCCAGTAGGGGCGATCGGAGGTCGGGTAGATATAGTATTTGTCACCGAAGGCTCGAATGGCGGGATCCGCCGTAAACTCTCCTTGCAGTGCCGGAGGCGGGGCCACGGAAGCGGCTTCACTGAGCAGGGAAGAGACGAGGCTTTCGGGCGCTTTGAAAATGGAGCCATGGCGTTGTCCCTCGGGAAATGCGATTTCGCCGGCGGGTTGTTCCCAGCTTTTCCAGTCGCGGGTGGCTCGCCCGCCGTACTGGTGTTTGGTGTAGTAGTCGAAATAGACGAGAACCGCTTCGCCTGTATCCACAATGGCAGGACCTTCTGCTTGCTCCTTTACCAGGACGGCATTTTCCAAGAGTTCGTAGGGACCAAGGATGTCGTCGGCGCGAGCGACGTGGATGGAGCCGTAGTTCTTCGCGGCCTGGTCGTCGGTTTCCTTGAAGGTGGCGTAGTAGGAATTGCCCTGCTTTAGGATCGTGGTGTCGATGTTGTTGAAGCCTGGGTCAAAGAAGAGTTCGGGCTCGCTGAAGCTTTTGAAATCCTTGGTCAGGCTGTAGTAGGCCCGAAAGGGGACTTCTCCCGTGGTCTTGTTCTCTACTGAAGAGGACCAAATGATGACATACTGTTCGCGGCTCTCGTCGAAATAGACTTCCGGAGCCCAGCACTGACGCGCTCCCGGGACTTTTTCCATGAGCGGAATGAAGCGCTGTTCCGACCAGTCGACGAGGTTGGTCGAGGTGGCGTAGCCGATACCGAGGTCGTTCCAGCCGCTTGTCCAGACCATGTGGAAGGTTCCGTCCGGACGGGCGAGTATATGGGGATCGCGCAAGAGCTTCGATCCTACTTCCGGCACGAGGTAGACGGAGTCGAGGTCGGTCCAGTCCTTTGCGTCGTAGGAGTAGGCGAGATGGAGCCCGTCGCCGTTGTCGCGAAAGGATGTGAGGAGGTAGGTCGAATCGGTGTTGCCAAAGCCGGAAGAAACGACGGTGGAGCAAAGGGTGATAGCGAGAGCAAGTTTCATTGTTTTGGAGTAAGACGGGCGTCGCCGAGATGGAATCTCCATTTTCTTTACTGTTCGGAGCTGCCAAGTCCCTGAGCGAATCCAGAGGCGGACAAGGCCTGGCAGCTAAGGGGAGCGAAGGAAAATCCGAGAATCATTTCTCAATGGGAATGATCAGGTAGGAGTAGCTCATGTCGTTTGGGGCGATGAGGTACTTGTCATGCTGTCGATAACCCCAGCTATTGTCCCCGCCGACACCCATTTGAGCGTGGTCGATATTGACGCTCACCAGCGGGCGGCGGACGATGTCGCTGGTCTTGCGTTGAGCCTTTTCCTCGCCCGGATCTAAATCTGATTCGTACTGATGACGCGCGTTGAAACCGAAGGCTTGGCCAATGGCATGGATTTCGATGCCGTTTCCTTCATCGTTCGTTAGCGTGAGCCAACGAGTGTCGGTCTTGTATCCATTTTCTTGAGGACGCCCGTAGGCGAAGAACAAGTCGTCCACGGTGGATTGATAGTTTCCGATGAGCGCTGCGGTCTTGCGGTCGGAGTAGTTTTCGAAAGGTCCGCGGCCATACCAGGAAGCGTTTGAGAATTCTTCCTGAAGGATTATGTTGTTTCCGAAGCGGGGAAGATCGGGCAGTGAATCCGATAGTCCGATAAGCTCGTTGTTCACGAGCACGGAACCGTCACCAGATACTGTATACACAATCGCGAGCTCCGCGTTTACGGCAGGAAGCTTGTAATTTGCGACGATTTGGATGGAGCCATCGTCCAAGGACGAGTGGGAAAAGCTGATGAGTTCTTGCTCTTTGGTCGCTTGCTTCCAGACCTCATGAGTTTTAGGCATATGATACCCGAAGTCGTTGTCGGTTGGAGCTCGCCAGAAGTTGGGAGTAAGGGGTTCCTTGAGGATGCTCTTGCCGCGGTAGGCCAGTTTTGAAAGGGCTCCGCTTTTCGGATCGAAGCCGACCTGGAATCCATCGCCGGAAACGATCAGGTCCGTTTCTGTCGCTTCGATGTTTGGGTGTTTGCTGGAGTCGCTGAGCGCGGCGGCGAAATCGTAGCTGGAAAGGGCGAACTGTTCTCGAGCCAGCTCGGCACCGGCGCTCAAGAGCTGCTTTTCGGAACGCAGGGAGGCTCTGAGTGTGAGGAGGTACTCGTTGTCGCTATCGTCGATGTTTGGCGTATTCAAAGATATGCGAAGCGAGCTTTCAGGAGCAATGTCGAGAACCGGAAGCGTACCCGATGCGAAGTGGTCTCCGTTTTTCGTGATCTCCCATGAAATTGAGAAGTCCTCGAGGGAGGTGAAACTGTATCCGTTTTCGATCTCGACTGTCTTGTTTTCCGGATCGAGGTCGCGGAACTTGATGAACTGATAGACCTTTCCGACCTCGTAAAGAGCGGGGTGGGGGGTGCGGTCGGCATTGATAAGTCCGTTGAGGCAGAAGTTCTGGTCGTGCTGCAGGTGGGCTCCGCCGAGGTGGCCGCCGTAGGCCCAGAAGGGGTTGCCGTTTTCATCTTGGGCGAGCAGGCCTTGGTCGACCCAGTCCCAGATGAAGCCGCCTTGCATGATGTCGTAGGATTCGATGACGTCCCAGTAGTCTTGCAGGTTTCCGACGCTGTTGCCCATGGCGTGCGAGTATTCGCACTGGATGAGCGGGCGTTTTGGATCGTTTTCCGCGTAAGCGATCATGTCCTCGATTTTCCAATACATGGGAACTTGGATATCGCTGTTCGGATAGTGGGTGGCTCCCTCGTATTGCACGGGACGTGTATCTTGGACTTTCTTGAGCCATTCGTAGGTCGCGAACTGGTTTTGACCATTTCCCGCTTCGTTTCCGAGGGACCAGATGATGATGGAAGGATGGTTTTTGGAGCGTTCGTACATACGCTGGGTACGGTCGAGGAAGGCTCCTTTCCACTCCGGCCGGTAGGCGGGGTGGACCGATTCGTCGAACTCTCCTTGGTTGGTGGTGCCCATGCCGTGGATCTCGATGTTGGCTTCGTCGACGACGTAGAAGCCAAGCCGGTCGCAAAGGGTGTAGAACGAGTCTTCCTTAGGGTAGTGGCTGCAGCGGATCGCGTTGATGTTGTTCTCCTTCATCAATTGGAGATCCTTGAGAGTGACCGTGGGATCCATGACGTGCCCTTTGATCGGGTGGTGGTCGTGAAGATTGACGCCCTTCAGGTAGACGGCCTTGCCGTTCACCAGGAGCTGCGTATTCTTGATTTCGATACGACGGAAGCCGACGTCGAATACGGATATTTCAGGATCCCCATTTTCCGGATCGACGCTCACGCTTAGGGAATAGAGTTCGGGAGTCTCAGCGGTCCATTTGCGGACATCGGGGATCGTTTTCTCTAGGGAAATCGTCTCGGCGCTGCCAGCGGGGACGTTGACGGTCTTGCGAAAAGTGAATACGGTGTCGTCTCCGTTTGAGAGGGTGGCGGCGAGCTGGATCTTGCGTGGTTCACTGTCGCTGTTGGCGAGTTCGAATTTGGTGGCGAATTTGCCGTTTTCGTAGCGATCGTCGAGGTTGGCGGTGATTGAGAGGTCTTTCAGGGTGGCCTTGTTGGTGGCGTAGAGCCAGACGTCGCGCTCGATGCCGCTGAGCCGCCAGAAGTCCTGATCTTCGAGGTAGCTGGCGTCGGACCAGCGATAGACTTCGAGGGCGACGGTGTTAGAGCCGTCCTGAAGGTAGTCGGTTATTTTGAACTCCGCTTCGGTCTTGCTGCCCTCGCTGTAGCCGACCTTGGTCCCGTTGATCCAGAGGTAGAAGGCGCTGCGCACGGCGCCGAAGCTCAGGTAGATCTCTTTGCCGTCCCAATTTGAGGGGATGGTGAACGAGCGTCGGTAGCTGCCGACGGGGTTGTCTGTATCCGGAATGTGCGGCGGGTTCTTGGGGAAGGGATAGACGAGGTTGGTGTAGATGGGGATGCCGTAGCCTTCCAGTTCCCAATTGCTCGGTACGGGGGTGGAATCCCATGCTGAGACGTCGAAGGCGGGTTTCTCGAAGCCGACGGGACGGTCGGCAGGCTTGGGGGACCAATTAAATTTCCAAGTTCCGTTGAGAGACTGGTAGAGGGAGGAGTCGGCGCGAGTCGAGCTGCTCGAGAGGTCCTCATTGGCGTAGCGGGTGAAATTGGCCTGAGGGGCCTCGCGGTTAATTTGGAAAATTTCCGGTGTTTCCAGTTCGTTGAGGCCGTTCGCGTTGGCGGTCGCGCATGCGATGGCGAGGGCGAAGGGTAGGAAAAGGGAAGAGGCGCGTGCCATGTCTGAAGGGGGAGGCTTGGGTTGCTAAACGTATGTCAGTCCGACGTAAGCTCTCTGCTCCTTTTCCGGACTCCTTGTGGAGTCCAAGAATATTAGGTTCGCGGAAGGGTGTCCATCCCCCGAATAGGGGAATGTGGGCAACAACCCCAATAGGGGCCGTTGCTGCCGTACTTTTCGCTGACTTTTTCGCGGACGAAGGAGAAGTCGGTCTTCGCCTCCATCGCCCGAGGCGGGTGGCCCTTTTTAGTCGTGGATCTAGGTCCACTTCGTAGCCTAACAGCTCCTTCTTCGCCTCGTGCCTGCCCGTCATGACGGCGGGTGGTCTAGGCAGGAGATGTGGTTGTATCCAACCTTTAAGCACGAGAGAGCGCGACTTCTGTCGGAGTCAACCGGGGGTGGCAACGGCCACGATTGGATCGATCCCATTTAGATCTTCCTCGCTGGCAAATTCCCGGACATCGTCATTGTCTATGACCGTCAAGGCGTTCAACGTCTCGTTTGGCAATTAGCAAATCCGCTAGCGGCCTCATTACTCCAAAAGCCATGAAAAAGCTCTCGCTCCTTCTCCTCCCCGTTGCCCATGCCGTCGTCGGTCTCGCCTCGATATCCAGCGACTTAACTCCCAGTGTCATTGTCGATACGGCCGCTCAGCCGGTGGCGGAGGGTAAATTCGAGCCCAACTGGGCCTCCTTGAAGCAATACGAAATCCCTGAATGGTTCCGCGATGCGAAGTTCGGCATCTGGGCGCATTGGGGGCCGCAATGCGAGCCGGGCATGGGAGACTGGTACGCCCGTCACCTCTATTTCGAGGACGGTCCGGCATGGGGACCAAACGTGACGGCCTTTCACCGGGAACGCTACGGACATCCCTCGGTGGCGGGATTCAAGGATGTCATCCATGAGTGGAAGGCGGAGAACTGGGATCCAGAGAAGCTCGTGGCTCTCTACAAGCGGGCCGGCGCGAAGTACTTCTTCGCTCTCGCTAACCATCACGATAACTTCGACCTGTGGGACTCGAAGTACCAGCCTTGGAACTCCGTTCGAATCGGCCCGCAAAAGGACCTCATCGCCGGTTGGGCCAAGGCCGCACGCGCGAATGGGCTGAAGTTCGGGGTCAGCGTGCACGCCGCCCACGCCTGGAGCTGGTACGAGC
>JBNKSG010000211.1:0-6736 GCA_050297195.1 Opitutaceae bacterium
GATTTCGACAAGGCTCTCTTTTCCTTAGATGATTAGGATTGAAGGCAAACTCGAACTTCAAGCCATCTGGGGTCAAGGAAGAATGTCGTATAGTATCCGGTACAACTCCGGTTAGCGCATTTTTCTTTAAGTTAGTCGCATAAGGTGGGTCGGCTTTACTGTTTCTTACCGCTTTGATGGGGAATAATGCAGGCTAGTTATTTCATGACCGATATTGGGTTTTGGAGAGTATCGAGAAATGGAATGTGGCGCCTTGATCGAGCTGCCCTTCAGCCCAAACGCGGCCACCGTGACGCTCGATGATTCGGCTCACGTTCGCAAGGCCGATCCCTGTGCCTTCGAACTCGTCGTCGCGGTGCAGCCGCTGAAAGACGCCAAAGAGCTTCGAGGAGTACTCCGGGTCGAAACCCACGCCATTGTCCCGTATCCAGAAATCGGTGCTAGCAGCGCTCTCTTCGAAACCAACCTCAACGACGGCCCGCTCGCGCGTACTGGTAAACTTGATCGCGTTTGAAATCAAGTTTTCCATAACGACCCGCAGGAGCGAGCGGTCACCCGATATCTCAGGCAGCTGGGCGATCTTCCAAACGATATTCCGATTCTCGTAGTCCGGAGCGAGGTCCCGGATGACCTCGCGTACCAGTGCATCCATATCCACTTGAGTGGCTAGCAACTCTCGCCGCCCCATGCGGGAAAACGAGAGCAGATCGTCGATCAGATGACCCATTCGTTTGGCCGCTTCCGAAATGTTGTCCATATAACGTCGGCACCGATCGTCCAGCATGCGAGTCGCTCTAATCTCCAGCATTTCCACAAAACCATCGATATGGCGCAAGGGAGCTCGCAGGTCGTGCGACACGGAGTAGGCGAAGGATTCGAGCTCCTTGTTGGCTTTCACCAATTGCGACGTGCGCTCCTCGACACGAGACTCCAGCTCCTGATTGAGCTGACGGATCTCGGCTTCGGCACGCACACGCTCACTGATGTCGCGGGCGATAGCGGACGCTCCCACAATGAGGCCATGAGCGTCCTTGATGGGCGATACCGTAAGCGCGACGTCGATAGTCCGCCCGTTCTTGTGTAGGCGGGTCGTCTGGAGAGACTTAACGCGTTCGCCGCGCTCTAGCTTCTCCATGATCATGCGAAACTCGTCTTTCAGCTCAGGCGGGACCAGAACGGATATCGGCTTGCCGACTATCTCTTCGGCGGTGTAGCCGTAGATCTGTTCGGCGCCGCGATTCCAACTGACGATGGCCTCGTCCAGCATTTTGCCAATGATGGCGTCGTCTGACGACTCTACGATGGAGGCGAGGTATGCGAGCTTCTCCTGAGCCTGCCTCCGTTCCGTGACGTCGAGGAAGGTGACGATGACTTCCGTTATTACGTCGTCTTCGCCAAACGCCGGGTTGGCGTTTACCAACACCCAAACATGGCCCTCCTTGCCTGGTCGCCGCAGTCCAACGATCGCGTTTCGGATTGGCCGCCCCGTGGCCAGAACCTGGCTGACCGGGTACTCCTCGACGGGCATCACGCTGCCATCTTCGCGAAAGAAACGCCAAGCCGCCTCCATTGAGGTTTTTCCAAGTATCTGATCCTCGCTCAAACCAAGCAACGATTGCGCTAGGGCATTGCAGGTAACGATCCGCCTATCCGCCGTATAGACGACGACTGCGACCTGAAGCTTCTGTACCAATGTCCGGTATCGCTCCTCGCTTCGCCACAACGACTCTTCCGTTCTCTTTCGCTCGGTGAGATCGTAAACCAAACCGATATAGCCAGTAATCTCGTCGTTCTCTCCCCGCAGTGGAGCCACCGACAACAGCGCCGGGAAACGCGTCCCGTCCTTGCGGATCAATGTCCATTCGCCCTCTTCCGGCAGATTGCGCTGCGGTCTTGCGGCGAAGACCTCATAGCCAGGTTCGATCGTGTCGCCCAACTCCTCGGACAACCGTTTTGCGTGGAGGGCGACCTCTTCGTCGTCGTGCCAGCGCAACGGCGTGAGTTTGCCCACGACCTCTTCCGCAGTGTAGCCTAGCAAGCGCTCTGCGGCAGGGTTGAAACTGTTGACCGTACCGTTCGGAGCCGAGGAAATGATGCCCGATGCTGCGCAGTCCAGCAACGTCCTCTGAAACACAGTGAGCTCCCGCAAAGCGCTGTCCCGCTCTTCCACCGCTCCCATCATCGCATTGAAATTCTGGCCGAGCCTAGCCACCTCGTCGGCGCCCGAGGTCGGCACCCGTTGCCGATAGTCGGCTTGCCGGCCCACTTGCTCGACCGTCTTAGCCAAGGAAGCGATGGGGCGGATAATGCTTCGCTGCAGCACAACCCGCAGCCCCGTAATCATCCCCACGAGCAAAACAGCAAAGCCGACCCCAAGCATTAGCGCTAGATCCCGCGCCTGTCGGTTTAGCTCCTCCAGATTTATGAGAATCCGCAAATGCGCGCCCTCGTCGAGATTCTGGACCAGCTCGGCGGTATTGCGATCCAGGTGGATTCCATTCGGCTTTAGCGGCCGCGTATGGACCGTTTCAGAAGTGGAACGGGTGTAGCTCGCGAGCAACTGACCGTTGCCTAGGACGATCGCCGCCTCCACAATTTGCGGGTTGGCCCTGAGTGTATTCAGAATCTGGTTAGCGCGCTCCGTATCCTCGAAACGCACCGCCGCGTCCGCTCCCACCGATACGAGCTGAGCGTAAGGCTCCATGGCCTGCCTGGCTCGCCGTTCCAGGGTGAGACGGGCCAACAGCCCCGTCGCCGTTCCCGCCACCACAACAGCGGCCAGCGCCGCGCCTATCAGGGCGAGGGTCAGTTTGTTTTGAATGCTCCAGCGATACGACATATGACTACCTCAATCGATGCAGGATACCGTCTTCCAGAACCTCACGCGATACCTCGAGCATCGGCGTCTGGACCTTCAATGACACCGCCCGCGCTTGGTCTAGATTGATGCTCATGTCCACGTGAGTTCCCACCTGGAAGCGGACGATGCCGCCTTCTTCCAGAAAATCCGGGGCGTCTCCCACGGTCAGGACCGGCAGATCCTTCAGCGCGGCCAGCGCCTCCTGGCGCTCCGCGGCGTTGTCGTAAGCGATGAAAAGAATCTGGCACTGCGACAGCTCATCCAACGAGTCCGCCCGAAAGACCTTGAACCGCCGGCCTTGCTCCATGCGGCCCGCGAGCGTCTTCTCCAGCGTCTCGCCGAATGGATCGTCTCCAAGGATTCCTATGCGCCAGACGGAATCGTCGTCGGAGAAAACGTCGCTCGGCCACGTCACGTAGTGAGCGAAATTGCGCAGAAACGCGGCCTTGATCTTGTACGGTTCATGCGTGACCAGATCGTCCCCAAATCCGTATCCAGAAAGGCATACGAGCAGCAGCATTCCAAACGACAAAGCCTTCGTGAAGGCCAAGAACGCGCTAGAGGGCAATGGAGACGTTTTCATGGGGATGCTCCTAGGCTGCAACATCGCCGAGGTCATGACACCGAGTCGACGAGGAGCGAAAGGGAGGGAAACGCTCTCCTTCCATGGCCTCATCGGCGTGCGATTGCCAGTTTCGATAGTGGACAAGAGCTCCGCTGTGGCCAGCTCGATTTCGATCGACACTGAGGCCCCGACACACAGGGACGCCTCATCCTTCACCTCCGCCCCACCTCGCATCAGAACTTCGACGAAAAGGAGATAAGAAGCTCGCTCGGACGGCTTCGCGAACTTTGAGACGGACGATAGTATTCATTCGCCAGATTTCTGCCGGTGAGCTCAACGCTCATTTGATGTCCGTCGGATTCCCACGCGTAGCCTGCCAGGGCGTTGACCAGCGTATAGGTTTGATGCGAAGACTCGGGCCCATCGGGAAGGATTGTCTGGTCGAAGACATGGTTGAATCCAGCTCCTAGGTAGGCTC
Source organism: Opitutaceae bacterium (assembly GCA_050297195.1). Lineage (GTDB taxonomy): Bacteria > Verrucomicrobiota > Verrucomicrobiia > Opitutales > Opitutaceae > Pelagicoccus. The sequence goes on from JBNKSG010000211.1 coordinate 3,904, forward strand.
CGGCAAGTCCTCCGCCCGAGAAGTCGTAGCGCGTCCAGAAATTGGCGAGTTGCGGCGCGCTCATCTGCAAGGGAGCATCGTGCAACAGGTTCACGTTCCTGTAGTTCGACTGATCAGCTGGATCGAGCGACGTCCAGTCCTGTGCTAGAATCTCCGCGTCGCGGCCGCTGAACTCAGTGATCCGCGCGTCCATGTAGCTGTAGGAGAAATACAGCTGCCAGTTTTCGGTCGCCGAAAACAGGGCGCTGAGCTCGACGCCCTGGGAACGCTGCTCGCCGCTCTGGACGTTGTAGATCGTCACCGCGCCGGAGGAGTCGGTCCGCGCCAAATCGTTGACGATATTCTGATTGCGCACGTCGAAAAACGTCAGCGTGCCAGAGACTCGATTGCCGAGCATGTCCGCTTTGATGCCAAGGTCATAGCCCCAACCTTCGGTTGGCTCGGCAGCTCGGCTCGTGCCGTCCGGACCGTTGAGAATTTGCGAACCAGGAACAAACGACTCCGCGTAGGTGCCGAAGACCGAAAGGCCTGAACCGAGCTTGTAGAGCACACCGTACTGAGGCGTCACCGCGTTCGCGCCGATGTCGGAGGGCAACGCGGCACTCACCCGGTCGATCTGCTCGCTGGTCGTATCGGTGTAGCGGCAGCCGAGCAAAACGAGTAGGCGATCGTCAAGTAGCCCCAGGGTGGCGCCGCTGTAGACGGACTTGTCTATGGAGTCGGTCGTCCTGTCCGCCGCATTCTCCGTAAGCGTGGAGAGCGGTATCTCTACGACGCGATTCCAGGTCGTGGGATCGCTCAGGTCCCAGAGGGGTAGGGGCGAAGCCGTCGGATCGTCTCCGAGCGTGGGGTCGTTGGGCGCTTGGGCAGCCCATTGGTCGAATCTACGATCGACATACTGCGCGCCGAGCAGCAGACGCAGGCTCGCGTGATCGAAACGGTATTGACCGACCGCCTGAATCTCCGCGGTGTCGTCGCGGTTTGTGTAGACCTGTTTTCTCAGGCGTCGCCCCTGCAGAAGCGTCATGTTGTTGGCCATGCCTAGGTTGCCCGAAAACAGCGCGTCGATCTTGTAGTCCTGATTCGTATACGCGGCGCGAACATTCCAGTGATCGTCGATCTTGTAGTCGATCCAGGCGCTCAGCCCATCCGTTTCGCTGTCGCGGTAGTCTGCGAAGGACATGCTGTTCCAGTTGTCCGGCAAGCCGGGCACATCGAAGCCAGACCGATTTGGATCGGAGGCCGTAGGAACAACGCCGACCTGTCGGCTGTAGCCGGGTTTCTGATACACTGGCGGTGACTCCTCCTTGCGGAAGCGTTCATACTTGAGGGTAACGCTCACGCGCTCGTTAGGCTGCCAGAGCAATGACGGAGCGATGTCCCAGGAATGGGCGTCGTACGGATCCCAGTAGCTGATATCCTGATCGTACGAGGCGGCGATGCGGTAGAAGAGCGTTTTCGAGGCAGGACCGGTTGCGTCGAGGTCGAAGCGGTATTGGTCGTAGGATCCGTAGGTGACCCGTGTAGAGACGGAGCGCTCGGACTGAGGAGTCTTTGTAATGACATTTACAATACCGCCCGGAGCGACTTGTCCGTACAGGAACGAAGCGGGGCCCTTCACCACCTCTAGCCGCGATATGTTGGTGAAGTCGAGGATCGACGGTCCATGAAAGCCGTCGCGCAAAACCTGCACATTGCCCGGCGACGAACTGATGGCGAAGCCGCGGATCGCGAGATTGGCGTTGCCTTCGTTGAAGTCGTTGCTGCGGTAGGTGACGCCCGGCGAGTAGCTCGCGACGTCGTACAGGTTCACCGGTTTCCGATCCTCGATGAACGATTCCGTGAACGCCTGAATCGCAAATGGCAGGTCGCCGATCCGCGCGTCGAAGCGCGAGGCCGACACCGAATTCGAGGCCCGATACCCCTCGTCAAGCGAAGCGGACACTTCGAACGGCGATACCCTCAGCTTGACCAACTCAAATATGTCCATGTCGGCGATATCCTTGACCGCCTCCGGAGGCTTCGCGTCGGCATCGTCAAGCTGCGCGAATACGGCACGCTCCGATAACGTCAGAGAGACCAACATCGCCAAAACCTGAATCAGACGCTTCAACGGCAACACGATGCGCACGCGATGACCTTTTGCAAACCGGAATCTATCAAAACGTTAGGCCTTTGGAGCTTCGTTGAGCATTGCCCAAAACACGCCGATATGTTCCACCGCTTCGACGAATTCCTTGAATCGGACCGGCTTTACGACATAGGCGTTTACGCCGAGCCGATAGCACTCCTGCAAGTCGAGGTCCTCGCGTGACGAAGTGAGCACGACGATTGGAATCATGTTCATCCGTTCATCTCCCTTGAGATGCCTAACCACCTTGATCCCGCCCATGCGCGGCATCTTAAGGTCGAGGAGTATCACGACAGGTATTCCATCCGTATCGTGTTCGAACTTGTTTCGCTTATAGAGATAGTCGAGCGCTTCCACGCCATCGCGAGCGATGACTATCTGGTTGGAAAGGTTGCTTTTCTCCAGCGCCATCACGGTCAGCTCAAGCTCCTTGGAATCGTCTTCAACGAGTAGAATTTTTGCTAGGGGGTTCATCGCGTATTTTGGGCTTAGGGCCTAATTGATAAGTCGTTTCCGAATCGGTTTAGTCAGGCTCTAAAACAAAAGCGCTAAAAGGTTTGATGCAAATGGCGCCGGCGCAAATGAAAGCAGCGTCCGGCGACGAGCTAAGGCTCTGCGACCTTCAAAGCGCTTGGCCTGCGACCCAAGCGGGGGTTCAAACCCAGCCTTTTCCGCGAACCGGCGTCAAAACCGCTTCCGCAC
>JBNKSG010000212.1:0-6725 GCA_050297195.1 Opitutaceae bacterium
ACCCAAACTTCCCTAGCGGCCCGCTCCATTTTTGGTTTGTTTTTTGGCGCAGCAGACTGGCCCGTTCGGCCTTTTGGCCCAACCAGTCCGGCCTACCTGGCCCGCCTCCCACCTCCATCATCATCCTCCTCAGGAAGCCGCCGCCACTGTCGAGCTCATCGATCGCCTCCTCCCCCACTTCAACGACGGCAAGCCGGCCAACACGCTCGATATGTCCAAGGAGGAGCTCGAAATCATCAAGGGGCTCCACCTGCTCTCTTCAAAATCCGTCATCTACGCGGCCAACGTCATGGAAGACGACCTCGCCGATGCGGACGCCAACCCCTACGTCACCAAGGTCCGCGAATACGCCAAGACCGCCCACGACGCCGGTTGCGTGGTTATCTCAGCCCAAATCGAATCCGAGCTCATCGACCTTTCCGACGAGGAAGCGAAAGAGTTCCTCGCTGACCTCGGCGTTGACGACTCCGGCGTTTCCCTTCTCATCCGCGAGTCCTACGCCCTGCTCGGCCTCAAGACTTACTTCACCGCTGGCGAAAAGGAAGTCCGGGCCTGGACCTTCGAAGACGGCATGACCGCACCGCAGTGCGCCGGTGTCATCCATACCGACTTCGAGAAGGGTTTCATCAAGGCCGAAGTCGTCGCCTACGAGGACCTCTCCTCCCTCGGCAGCGTTTCCGCAGCCCGCGACGCCGGCAAGTACCGCCTCGAAGGGAAGGAATACCTTTTCAAGGACGGAGATGTTGCGGTTTTCCGCTTCAACAACTGAACTTAGGATTCGCCACGGGGTCTCTTGGCCATGTGATTTCAGGATTATATCGCCCGCGCCCCATATTTTTCTAAGGCGCGTGCGCATAAGAGCGATTTATTCAAAACGCCTCCTCTTGTAATTATAGTAAAAGCAGCGACCTTAGGCCCCCAAAAAAAACGACTAGATGTACGACCGCTCCTACATGACTCCCAGTTCCGACGATACGGCGAAAAAAACGCTCACCTGGATCATCGGCGCGAACGTCGTCGTTTTCGTGCTGCAAAACATCTTCGACATCTCTGGGGGAGCTGGACTGGTCGCCCGCTTTTTCGCCTTCCATCACGATTCCCTGCAGAGCGGGATGGTTTGGACGCCTATCACCTACGCCTTCCTGCACAGCACCGGAAGCGCTCTCCCCCTACACCTGATTTTCAATATGGTCGTGATCTACTTCTTCGGGAAGTCGGCCATCTCCAGCCTCGGGCAAAAACGCTTCCTCCAGCTCTACTTCGGCGCCGTGCTCGCAGGAGGACTCGCCTGGTTCGCAGCCAGCTTCGTCTCCGGAGCCGGCTCCGTGATCGGAGCCTCCGCCGCCGCTTCCGCCCTGCTCATCTTTTTCGCCTGCCTCAACCCGGATCGCGAAATCCTGCTTTTCTTCGTCATTCCCGCAAAACCTCGCTACCTCGCCTACTTCTACGTCGGCCTCGGACTTCTGGGGCTCTTCTTCCAAGAGCTATTCACCCAGGGCTCCAACTCCGTAGCCCACTCCGCCCACTTGGGAGGCATGCTCTTCGCCTTTCTCTACCACAAGTACGTCTTTCAACCGAACCCGTACGACAAATCCGGCGCCATCTCCCTCTCCTTCGCTCGCTTCTTCAAGAAACCCAAGACCGAAAAGAGCTCCGCTGGCTACACCTATCGCGTCAACGTTTCTAAGGAAACACGCGATCTGAAGGGGGAAGTCGACCGCATTCTCGACAAGATCAACAGCAAGGGATTCGCCTCACTTTCCGCAAAAGAAAAGGAAACCTTGGACGAAGCGCGGGATCTGCTACGTAAACGATAGGCGCCGAAGCGCATTTCCGCGCTGGCAAAAATTGCCGCAATTCGTAGAAAGATAAAAACGAAAATCACTTACAAACCACCCCGCCGGAAATCGAAGGCATCCAGAAGCCTTGCTCCGTCACCCAGAACTCGAACCAGAACCCTATGATCAAGCGCTTTACTGCTGTCGCAGCACTGCTCAGCCTCGCAATCGCCCCCATCAGCTACTCCGTCACCGCAATCGACGACGTAGCAACCGATGGAGAACTCCCCAAGCTCGAGAGCACTCCTCTCATGCAAAACGAGGCACGGCTCATCGTCGAAATGCTGGAAACCATGCACTTCGAGAGTGCCGAGATTTCCAACGAAACCTTTGCCGAGCTCATCACCCACTTCATGGAGGCGCTCGACTACAACAAGCTCTACTACCTCGGCGAACACGAGCAACAGTTCATCCAAAAGTACGGCGACGCGCTGGGATTCAAGCTGCGCTACCAAGGCGAACTGGAAGCAGCTTTCGACATCTACAGCGTCTACCGGGACCGAGCGATCGCTCGCGTCGACTGGGTCCTCAAGCAGCTCGAAGAAGAGTGGTCCTTCGACGAGGACGAGTACTTCATCTACGACCGTAGCGAGAGCCCCTGGCCCAGCAGCGAGGTGGAAGCCGACGAGCTTTGGCGCCTGCGCATCAAATACGAGCTCCTGCAGGAAATCCTCAACGAAAAGACGCAGGACGAAGCCAAGGAGCGGATCACCAAGCGCTACAAGCGAGTGCTGCGCAGCCTCTACGAATTCAGTTCGAAGGACGTGCAGGAGGTCTTCTTGACGAGCCTCACCAAGATGTTCGATCCACACTCCAGCTTCCTCTCCTCCGACACCCTGGAAGACTTTAACATCAGCATGCGCCTCAAGCTCATCGGCATCGGCGCCATGCTGAGCGAAGAAGATGGCTACTGCGTCATCCGCGAGCTCGTTCCCGGAGCCCCCGCCATCCGCAGCAAAAAGCTCAAGCCAAACGACCGCATCGTAGCCGTCGCCCAAGAAGGCGAAGAGCCAGTCGACATCATCGGCATGGGCCTACGCAAGATCGTCGACCAAATCCGCGGCGAAAAGGGATCCAAGGTCACCCTCACCATCATCCCAGCCGACGCGACCGACGACTCCGTCCGCGAAGACGTGGTGATCGTTCGCGACGAGGTACACATCAATTCCAGCCGTACCACCGGCAAAATCTTCGAGGTTCCGGACGAAAACGGAAACCTGAGCCCAATCGGCGTCATCGACATTCCAACCTTCTACGGAGGCGACGAATACATCGAAAACGGCCAACGCTACACCACCAGCGTCACCGCTGACGTGGAAGAGCTCGTTCTCAAAATGAAGGCAGCCGGCGTGCAAGGCATCGTGCTCGACCTACGTCGCAACGGTGGCGGCCTCCTCGATGAAGCCATCAAGATGACCGGCCTCTTCATTCGCCGCGGTCCCGTCGTACAGGTTCGCGAAAAAAGCGGATACGTCGTGTCCCACATGGACCGCGACCCTAAGGTTGCCTACAGCGGTCCCCTCGCCGTACTCACCTCGCGCTACAGCGCCTCCGCCTCCGAGATCCTGGCAGGAGCCCTGCAGAACTACGGCCGCTCCATCACCATCGGAAATTCCTCCACTCACGGCAAAGGCACCGTCCAGCAAGTATTCTCGCTCGACCAATACGTGCTCCGCAAGGAGCTCGCCAACGACCGAGCCGGGGCCGCCAAGCTCACCATCCGCAAGTTCTACCTGCCCAACGGCTTTTCCACCCAACGCAAGGGCGTCGTCCCCGACATCCAACTCCACTCCATGGAGGAAGTGACAGCGGTTGGCGAAGCGGACCTCCCCGAAGCCCTGTCCTGGGACTACATAAAACCCGTCGCTCGCTTCGTGGAAATGACTCTCAAGAATAGCCTCCTAGAAACGCTCACCATGAGCAGCGAGGAAAGAGCAAAGTCGCTGGAAGAGTTCAGCTTCCTGCAGAAGCGCCTCGACTGGTTCGCCGAGCGCGAGGAGCGAAAGCAAATCTCCCTCAACCTCGAGAAGCGCAAGATCATGATGGAGCAGGACGAAGCCTTCCTCGACTCAATCAAGGAAGAGCAAAGGCACCTCGCCGAAAACAACTATGCCTTCACTGAGGTGAAGCTCGACAGCGTGGAACGCGAAGAAGCCCAACGAAAGCTAGAAGAAGAAGCGCTCGCAGCGGAAAAGCCCGCTGAAACGGCCGCCATCGAAACCTCCACCGAGGAAGAGACCACAGTGGCAGCAGCGGATACCGAAGAAGCGAGCGAGGAAGAAGAAGAAGAAGAAGACCTTCCCGAGTTCGACATTCAACTTCGCGAAACCCTCCGCATCATGACCGAAGCGATAGCAATCGCCCCCAATCCGGTCGATTGGAGCCAACCCGCATTGCCGATCGCCTCGAAATCACGCTTCGAACGCCTGCTCAACTAGGAGCTTCCCAATTTAAGCCGGGCAAGGGTCTCGTAACTTCCCTCGCCTCGGCTGACTAACAGTTTCAATCGAGCAAAGCCGCGCTCCCCACGAAGGGAAGCGCGACTTTTGCCTTTCCAGCGAAGCGACGCCGATAAACGGCAGCGCCGCCTATTCTGGATTGAGCTGCCAGTTATTGGTCAGGGCGCAAACGATCGCCGCATAGCGGTTCTCGATCCCCAGCTTGCGGAAAATGCTCTCGCAGTGCTTTTCGACGGTTCGATGGCTGATTCCGAGAATCTTGCCGATGTCGCCATTGGTCTTTCCTTCGACGATCCAGAAAAGCACTTGCTTCTCTCGCTTCGTAAGTCGGTCGAGCTGTTCGATACCAGGAATGGTTCGCGCGTTTGACTCGGATTCTGTTTCGGACAAATTGTTGGATTTCACAGCTGGTTTGATTCCGGTTATTTCCTCTTTGGCTGTAACAGTGGCCTTAGAGTTGAGGTCTTGGGTGAAGCAGGGTCTCCGCGCAGCACTGCCGAGACCAAAGTTGGATTGTTCGTTAACGATCTTTTTACTAAGGCTGCTCCCATTCCCGAGTCAATAGTGGATATTTTCCACCCCCTCTTCTCAGGTAATCTACTAGACAATTTTATCAGACTTATACCCAAAAACGGCCAAATCAGTCATCCTCACGTGGAACGCACTCCGAGCAAACCGCGCCGTCCTTCCGATAGCGAAATTCCCGCTCCGGATGGGAGATGTCGGTCGCTCCACAGATCGAACAGGTGTGAAAAGGTTCCGACTCGAGCTTCTTTTTCTGCGCCTTCATTCCCCGGACTCGATTCTTCGAGCGGAAACCACGGATGATCTCAGCTCCGAAGAAGATTGGAAAGTTGATGAGCGAAGCGACGAATTCGAGCTTAGTGGCCGGCCCTTCCTTCAGAACGAAAAACAAGGCCAATACGAAAGTGAACCATCCGAGCCACTTCATCTTAACCGGGAGCACGAAAAAGATGTTGAGCTCGATTTCAGGGTGCAGGTAGGCGAAAGCCAGAAAGATGGAAGTGAGCAAAAAGTAGCTCGTAAAGGCGTGGTAAGGGAAAACCACCCCCGCAAAAACCACGCATACGATCCCAATCAGCAAGTACAGGTTGTATCGAAACGCTCCCCAATGCTCCTCTAGGGCGCTGCCCATCATGTGAAGGATCATCAAGGAGAAGAAGATCCAGATCAGGCTGAAAGTCTTCGGGATCAGGATGAAGCTGATCGGATTCCAGAAGTTGCCTCCCAAAAAGCTCACGAGGCGATACTGCATCAAATCCACGATGCGTGCCGCCGTCTCCGGAGGCGAAATCGCCACCATCAGAAAGGTCAGGGCCTGGCCGACCACAATGTAGTTCGTCAGGCCACGTATCGCCAAAAATCCGAAACGCTTTTCCAGCTTGTCTAAAAAACTCATATTTCTGCAGGACTACGCCTCAACCTTGGGAAACTCTGCAACCGATTCGATCGTGATGCCGCCTCGCGGCTTCTGCACCGTGACAACCTTGCACCGCTTCGGGGAGATATCAGCGACCACCCGATCGCAAATGACAGCGGCTATCTTCTCCGCAAACATCGCCTTCTCGTTGAATCCCCACAGAAACAGCTTCAGGCTCTTGCTCTCGATACAGAGGGCATCGGGGACGTATTCGATCGAAACCGTATAGAGGTCGGGCTGCCCCGTGATCGGACAGGAACTCGTCAGCTCGTCCGAGGTCATCGTCACCAGCGAAACCCCTTCCGGAGCTTCGAAGCTGTCGAGCTCCGTTACTGGTTCACGAACTATTTTCCCTAGGTATTTCGATTCCATATCCTTGCTGGTTTTCTAAAAGCCAAAACTATCGAAGCCCGCCGAAGCGACATCAAGCTTTGCCTGCATCCCATTCGAAAGCGGCCCGACCGTCAAAACGATCTATTGTTGCAGCAGACAGAGGTCTTGCGACCGTCAACCAACCCGATACACCTTCACTATGCCCTCCTACCCCAGATTGCTACTGCTCTGCCTCACCCTCTTCCTAGGACGCCAGCTCCACGCCAATTCCTCCTTCTGGACCGCCCATGAGTCCGACACCGTTCAATGGCGCCACTGGAACGCCGACACGCTGGAAGAAGCAAAATCCTCGGACAAGCCCCTCTTCTTCTTCGTCGGCCACTACGGCAACAGCCTCGCCCGCTCCATGCTGAGCGAGACCTTCCAGAACGCGACCATCGCCAACACCGTAAACGAAACCGTCATTCCCGTCCTAGTCGACATCAACGAGGAGCCGGAACTGGCCGCCCTACTCGGCCAGATGGCCTCCGAGCACTTCTCCGCAAACGAACTCCCCACCTGCCTTTGGACCGATACCCACCTCGCTCCCCTAAACGGTGGAGGCTACTTCCCTCCTACCGACGACTGGGGTGGCCAAGGCTTCCTCAGCCTCGC